>NZ_JBVIIT010000003.1:409135-429488 GCF_055569615.1 Streptomyces sp. NPDC031379
CAACCCCCCCCCCCCCCCCCCCCCCCCCCCCCCCCCCCCCCCCCCCCCCCCCCCCCCCCCCCCCCCCCCTCTCGCCCTCCGCGTCCGCCCGTCACGTCGTCGGCAGCAGCCGTCCGACGGTCTCCTCCAGGCGGGGCAGGGCCCGCTGCCCCGCCAGGGCCAGGGCGATCGCCGCCATGACCCCGGCCCAGGCGACCGGGCCGAGCGGGGTGCACCCGAAAAGGTGGCTGACGCCCGGGGTCTGCACCAGGGCGACCAGAGCCACCGCCGACCCCAGGGAGGTGATCCGCACCAGGCCGCTGTCACGCCGGTCGAGAAGGGTCTGCGCGAGCTGGGTGCCGACCACCCCGCACAGGGCCATGGTGCTGGAACGGCGGGCGGTGCCCGGGGTGAAGCGGCCCAGCAGCCAGGCCGTCAGCGCGCCCAGGCAGGTGGTGAGCGCCCGGTGCCGGATCTGCCGCAGCAGGGGTTCGCCCAGCACACCGGCCGCCTCCTCCACGTGCGCCAGGTCCGCCTCACCCTCCTTCTGCGTGACCGCCACGGCCATCGACGGGAACAGGTCGGTGAACAGGTTCACCATGAGCATCTGCCGGGTGGACAGCGGTGCCCGTCCGGACAGCAGCGTGCCGAGGATGCCGAAGCCGACCTCGCCCGCGTTGCCGCCGATCAGGATGGCGATGGCGTCGGCCACGCTGTGCCACAGGGCACGTCCCTCGCCGATCGCGTCGATCAGGACGGTCAGGTCGTCGTCGGTGAGGACGATGTCGGCGGCGTTGCGCGCGGCGGCCGAGCCCCGCGCGTTGATGCCGACGCCGATGTCGGCGGCGCGGATGGCCGCGGCGTCGTTGGCGCCGTCGCCGACCATGCCGACCACCCGGCCCGCGTCCCGCAGCGCCTCCACGACCTGGAGTTTCTGCTCGGGCGCCACCCGGGCGACCACGCCCGCGTCGCGCAGCATGCGGGCCCGCTCGCCCCGGTCCGCTGCCGCCAGTTCGTCCCCGGTGACCACCACGGTCTCCTCGGGCCAGCCCAGATCGGCGGCGATGGCCCGCGCGGTCCGCGGGTGGTCACCGGTGAGCATGACCGGTCGTACGCCCGCCCTGCCGAGGCCGTTCACCAGAGCCGTGGAGGTCTCGCGCGGCACGTCGGACAGCGCGAGCAGACCGGTGAACTCCAGTTCCGCCAGGGGCTGTTCGAGGACGTCGGACTCCTTCTCACCGGGGCCGAGCCGTCGTTCGGCCACCGCGAGGACCCGCAGGCCGTCCCCGGCGAGCGCCTGCGCGGCCTCGGAGGCGTGCTCCGGCAGGCCGGAGCAGGCGGGCAGCACGGTCTCCGGGGCGCCCTTGACGACGAGCACGGGCGGGCCGTCCCCGGCCCGGCCGACGGCGGCGGCGTATCCGCGCGCGGCCTCGAACGGCAGGCCCGCGAGCTGTGTCCAGTCGGCGTCGGGGCCGGCCGCTGCCAGCACGGCCTCGTCGGTGGCGTGCACCGGGCGGTCGGAGCCGCCGTTGAACTGCGGGCAGGCCCGCGCGGCGGCCCTGACCGCGTCCGCGGACCCCGCGTCGCCCACCGCGCGGACCGTCCCGCCGGCGTCGGAGATGCGCACGACCCGCAGCCGGTTCTCGGTGAGGGTGCCGGTCTTGTCGAAGCAGAAGGTGTCCATGCGGCCCAGCGCCTCCAGCGTGCGCGGGGTGCGCACGAGGACGCCGCCACGGCTCAGCCGCCGGGCGGCCGCCAGCTGCGCGACCGTGGCCACCAGCGGCAGGCCCTCGGGGACGGCGGCCACGGCCACCGCCACACCGCCGCTGACCGCCTCGCGGATGGGGGTGCCGCGCAGCAGCGCCAGACCGGTGACCGCGGCGCCGCCCGCCAGCGTCAGCGGCAGTGCCTTGCGGGTGAGGTCCTGCAGCCTGGCCTGCACGCCGCCCGCCGGGGGCGTGCGGGCCGCCAGGTGGACGGCGCGGGCGGCCTCGGTGCTGTCGCCGGTGTCCACCACGACCGCCCGGGCCTGGCCCGCCACCACGGTCGTGCCCTCGAAGACCATGCAGCGCCGGTCGGCGACCACGACGTGCGGGGTCGGGTCCGTCTGCTTCTCCACCGGCAGCGACTCACCGGTGAGCGCGGACTCGTCGACCTCCAGTCCGTCCTGCCACAGCAGGCGGGCGTCGGCGGGCACCACGTCGTCCCCCTTGAGCTGGATCACGTCGCCCGGCAGGAGATCGCCCGCCTCCACGGTGCGGGTCCCGCCGGCCGGTGCCTCCTCCTCCGGCGGCACGAGCCGCGCCTTCTGCTGCTGATCGGCGACCAGTCCGGACAGCGCCCGCTCGGCGCGCAGCCGCTGGATGCCGCCGACCAGGGCGTTCAGGTCCAGGGCGCCGACGACGAGGAGGGCGTCCATGACCGAGCCGAGCATCGCCGACGCCGCCGAGCCGACCGCCAGAACCGGGGTGAGCGGGTCGTGGAGTTCGCCGCGGACGGCGCGGCCGAGCCGGTAGGTCCAGTGCACGGGCGCGACGGCCGGGTGCCGGGCGACGCCGGCGGTCGCGCCGCGCATACGGGCGGCCAGGTCCTCGAGGGCGGTGCTCTCGGCGGCCGGCTCGTGCTCCAGCCGCTCCTGGGCCTCGTCCGGGTCCAGCTCGTGCCAGTGCACGCGCGGACGCGGATGCGGGGCGCGGGCCGTCGCCACGCCGATCGCGGCCCGCGCCCCGGACAGCAGCGCGGACGCGGCGGCGGCGTCGACGGGTGCGTGCCGCAGCCCGGGCAGCACGGCGAGGCGACCGCGTCCGCCCCCGGACTCGCCGATGGCCACGAGGAGACCGGACAGCGCGGCCCCGGAGCGGGCCAGCGTCTGGGACGTCCGGCCGACCCTGCGGGCGGCCGGGACGGCGGTCAGCACCCGCCACACGTCGGGCAGTCCGTGCAGGGCCAGGATGTCCGCGCCCCACGCGACCGCGCCGTCCTGGTCGGTCAGGGAGACGGCCACGTCACTGGCGCGCAGGGCGGCCATGACGTCCTGCTCCTCGGCCGTGCGGACACGGGCGACCGTCAGTACGGCACCGGAGTCGCCGCGTGCCTCGTACACCACGTCGTCCAGCGGCCGGCGGGCGTCGACCACCCGGTCGGCGAGGCCGGTGAAATCCTCCAGCGCCGGGTCGTCCACGAGCACGACCCGGAGACCGGCCCGGCGCGCGGCGTCCAGCACCGGCTCGGCCCATGGATCGGCCTCGCCGTCCTCGGTGCGCAGCGCGCCCGAGTGCAGGACGACCGTGCCGACCATCTCCAGCTGGCGCAGCCGGTCCGGGTCCCGCACCAGTACGCCGGTGCGGGCGAGTGCGGCGCTGAGCAGGGCGTGGAAGGCGGCGGGGCCGTAGCGGGCCGCCTTCGGAGAGCCGGCCAGCACCGCCTCCGCCGCCTCCGCCCCGTCGTGCTTGACCAGCAGGGTGGCCGCGGCGCCCAGCACGCTGCCCGCGGAGGCGTGGGAGGCGTACTCCTGGGCCGGGGACTCGCGCAGCGGCGGCCGCGGAGAGCCCTCGGAGGCGAGGCTGACCCGGTCCGGCGCGCACAGCCGGTCGTGCACCGTCTCGAAGGCTGCGGCGCGGGCCACGGTCTCGGCCACCTGGCAGGCCCGCAGGGCGCCGTCGAGCACGAGGGAGGTGGGGGTCTGGCCGGCGCCGTGGACGGCGGCGTTCGCACAGGCGAGCACCAGGTCCATCCGCGCGGCGCCCAGCCGGTCGCGCAGCCAGGCGCGGAAGCGCGGGTTCTCCCGCAACAGCGTCACCACCGCGGTCACCAGGCGCGGCGAGGGCGGCAGGCGCATCGCGTACGCGCCGAGTGCCACGCCGATCCCCACGCCGTCGGCCGCGAGCGTGGCCACGGCGGCGCGCACCCCGGCCGGGTCGGCCGGATGCGTGGTCTCCTCCACGTCACCGCCGGACAGGACCAGGCCGTGCCGCTCGGCCAGCTCGGCCGCGTGCTCCACGACCCGGTCGGCCGCCTCGTCCCCGGTCGCCGTCACCACCAGGCGCGCGAGCCCCTCGTCCCAGTAGGCGACGAGCACGTCGGGGCGCTCGGCCAGCGTCTCGGCCACACGTCGGGCCAGGTGGGCCGTGCCGCCCGCGTGCCGCACCTGTTCGTGCTCCACGGGCCGCAGGGCCAGGTGCGCGCGAGCACCGGCCCGCCAGTGGCCGCCGGTGCCGGGCAGCGTGTTGCGGGCCACGCGCGCCACCCGCGCGGCGGCCTCGGCGCCGCGCACCCCGGCACGCGCGGTCCCGGCGGCGGCGCCCGCCGCCGCCCCGACCGCCGGCGCCGCCGCCCGGACGAGGAGCCGCGGGGCCGCGGGCAGCAGACGTACGACGGCGGAGGGCACCGCGGGCAGACCGAGCACCGTGAACCTCCTCAGAGCGTGGTGCGGTCGGGCCGCGCCGTGGGACCGAGCGGACCGGAGGACGACTTGGGCTCCGCCGTCCCGGCCTGTGACGGTTTGCCGGCCCGGGACGCCTCGGTGTGGCCGGACGGCCCGGGACCGCCCGGCGTCGTCACGGCACCGGAGTGCGCCCCGGCCGTCGGGTCGTGGCCCGGGCGCCCGCCTGCGTGGCCGGACCTGAGCGCCGCGGTGCCGATGTCGTGCGCGGGTTCGGGACGGTGCGTGGACTCCTCCACCGCCGGATGCGTGGGCCGGGGCTGGGTGAGCCAGGCCACGGCCGCGCCGGTCAGGGCCACCGGCCACTCCACCACGCCCGCGGCACCGAGCACCCCTGCCCCGGCGTACACCGCCATGCGCCGGCCGCGGGGCGAGACCGCGCCGACCTTGTCCAGTGTTCCCTCCGCCGCCTTGCTCACGGTCCCGGCGCCGGGCACCTTGCGCAGTACCGAGGCCGCGCCGCGCAGGGGCGCCGTGAGGGTCGACGACGACTTCTGCTCAGCCATGACTCTCCTCGGGTGAGATCGCTTACCGTGCGCCCCGAGTGCCCGCAACCGCGCCGGTCATCACCTCCTGTCGCGGGACACGCCGGCTCTTTTCAGGGAACGCCACCGACCGCGCGGGCGCCACCCGCCCCCGCACGGCCCCGCGTCCCGGCGGACACATGGAGAACGACCGGGCATCCTGCGCCCAGGAACTCCCGGGAGTACGCCGGAACCACCCTCGGAACTCCGCGCCACGCAAGTCCCGCGAAGCGCGGCGGAACCACCGGCCACCCCGGAACTCCTCGCCCCGGCGCCTCAGGGGGTGTGGCGGAACAGCCCCTCCGGCACGGCACGGGCGAGGGCCCGGTACCCGTCGGGGTCGAGGTGCAGCCAGTCCCCGGCGTGGAGGGCGGGGAGCAACCGGTGCGGTGCCGAGGGGTCCCGTACCGCCCGGTCGAAGTCGATGACCGCGTCGAAGTGGCCGGGGGTGCGGATCCAGGCGTTGACGCGCTGCCGGGAGGCCTCACGCTCCCCCGCCGCGTCGTCGTACAGGCTGTTGCCGCCGAACGGCGTGAGGGTCGCGCCGTAGACCCGGATGCCCAGGGCGTGGGCGCGGACGACGATCTGCCGGTATCCCGCGATCAGATCGGCGGTGACCGCGCGCTGCGCCTGCGGGGTGGCCTCGGCGGTGCCGATGTCGTTCACGCCCTCGAAGAGGATGAGCCAGGCGACCCCGCTGCGGGAGAGGACGTCACGGTCGAGGCGGGCGAGGACATTGGGGCCGAGCCCGTCGGCGAGGACCCGGTTGCCGCCGGCGGCCTGGTTGAGGACGGCGATCCGGGACGTGTCCGGGCGGGCCTGCATTCGGTCGAAGAACTGGTCCGGCCAGCGGTCGTTGCCGTTGGTCGTGGAGCCGCGGCCGTCGGTGAGCGAGTCGCCCAGGACGGCCACCGCCCGGGTGCGGCCGGGCGACAGCACCTCGACGTCACTGAGCAGGTACCAGTGGTCGACGGCGGTCGCTTCCGGCAGGTCCTGGTCGCGGGTGTGGTCTCCGTGCACCAGGTAGGAGGTGGTGCGGGAGCCGGGGTGGGAGGTGAGCGCGAGCGACGCCTGACCGCGCGCGGTGTACGCCGTCACCGTCAGCACGCTTCCGGCGCGCAGCTCGAAGTCGAGGGCGTCGGAGACCAGCTGGGCCCCGACGGGGACGGTGGCGGAGTCCCGGCCCGCGAAGGTGACCCGCCGCAGGCTGCCCGGCTCGACGGCGCTGACCCCGGCCTTGCCGCCCTCGGGCAGGGCCACGGTCACGGCGGTGAGCGGCAGCGGAGTGTCGCCGTAGGCGTTGGAGAAGCGCAGCCGGACGCGGTGGCCTCCGGTGCTCACCCGCACGGTCTGCCGGAGCGTGGCGTCCACGAGCACCGACTTCTCGCCGGTGTACGGCGCGGGCGGCAGGTTGGCGGGTTCGGTCAGCTGGGGCATGCCGGTCCAGGTGTGGACCCAGCGGCTCCCCGGCACCGGAGTGCTCTTGCCCGCGGTCGTGCCGGGGCGCCCGAGGAGGGCCGTCAGCGCGGAGGACGTCACGACCAGCGCCAGGACGAGGACACAGGTGCCGAGCAGGGTGGCGAGCGGAGATCGGGTGGGCTGTTTCACGGGGACCTTCCCGAAGACGGCGAGGGGGCGTCGACCGGCCGACGCGCATCGTGGCATGAACACGCCCTCCATGGAAGCGCTCCCACAGAACTTGTCGACGGCCGGAACGAACCCTGCGCGAGCCGTTGACTAGAAAGCGCTTACCCCCTACGGTCCGTTCATCAGCGTGACCGAAGAAGCCCGATCCGGGGCTCCTGCGGCCACCGCAGCACAGCTGCGTTCCACATGGCGTACGTGATTCACGTACATAACCAATCCCCCACTCGAAGGGACGCACCCGCATGCATCGACGACGACTCCCCGGGACGGTGGCGGCCGCTCCGGCCGCCGCGGCCGTGCTCGCGCTCACCTCTCCGCAACCCGCCGGCGCGGCGGACGCCTCGCCGGTCGGATTCGGGGCCGGGACGACCGGCGGCGGCAGCGCCGCGGCGGTGACGGTGTCCACCCTGGACGCCTTCAGGACGGCCGTGTCCGGCGGTTCCGCGAAGGTGGTGAAGGTCGACGGCCTGATCACACTGGGCGGTCAGGTCGACACCACTACGACGGCCTGGTCGACATCACGCACGCCTCCGACCACGTCACCGTGTCCTGGAACGTCTTCCGGGACCACTACAAGGGCTCGCTCGTCGGCCACAGCGACGACAACGCGAGCGAGGACACGGGGCATCTGCGCGTGACCTACCACCACAACTGGTTCGACAGGGTCAACTCCCGCGTCCCGAGCCTGCGTTTCGGCACGGGCCACTTCTACGACAACTACGTGGTCGGCGCCGAGACCGCCGCGCACTCGCGCATGGGCGCGCAACTGCTGGTGGAGAACAGCGCCTTCCGCGACACCCGGGTCGCGGTCACCACGAGCCGGGACAGCGACGTGGACGGGTACGCCGACCTGCGCGGCAACGACCTCGGCGGAGCCGCCACCGAGGTCTCGCGGACCGGCACCTTCACCAGTCCGCCGTACGGCTACACCGCCGAGCCGGCGTCCGCGGTCGTCGCCTCGGTGACGGCCGGCGCGGGCACCGGAAAGATCTGAACACCCCCACTTCAGGAAGGCATTCGGGACATGACCTCACGAGCACCGGCGCGAACGCTGCTGGGCGGGCTGGCCGCCCTCGGCCTCTCGCTTGGCATGATCATGACTGACGGTTCGGCGGCGAGCGCGGCCACCTGGCCGACCGCCGACGGCAGCCAGGCGGTCTCCTCGACCCTCTCGGTCTCCGGTACCAAGGACTACGGGATGAAGCGGCTGTACGGCAGCGGCGACCTCGGGTCCGACGGCCAGGACGAGGACCAGGGCCCCCTGCTGGAACTGGCACCCGGCGCGGTGGTCAAGAACGTCATCATCGGCGCCCCGGCCGCGGACGGCATCCACTGCCTGGGCAGCTGCACCCTGCAGAACGTCTGGTGGGAGGACGTCGGCGAGGACGCGGCCACCTTCCTCGGCTCGTCGTCGTCCAACGTGTACACCGTGAGCGGCGGCGGGGCGAAGGAAGCCAGCGACAAGGTGTTCCAGTTCAACGGCGCCGGCACGCTGAACGTCTCGAACTTCGCCGTGCAGAACTTCGGCACGTTCGCCCGCTCCTGCGGCAACTGCAAGACGCAGTACAAGCGGACGATCAACCTCAACGGCGTCGAGGCGACGTACAAGGGCAGCAAGCTCGTCGGCATCAACACCAACTACGGCGACAGCGCGACCCTGCGGAACATCACCATCGTCGGCGACACCGGCAAGAAGATCGTTCCCTGCCAGAAGTACATCGGCAACAACACCGGCAAGGAACCGACCACGAACGGCTCGGGCCCGGACAGCACCTACTGCAAGTACTCGGGCTCGGACATCACGTACAAGTGAGCCCTGGCCGGCCTCACGGGGGCGTCACCGGCGCCCCCGTGAGGGGCCTTTCACGAAGCCACCGGTCCCGGCCTCCCGCACCGGCCCGGCTCCGGGGTGAGCACGAGGCCCACGGCGACGGACGCCGGACCGGCGCCCCGCACGAGGCGGAGGACGAGGCCGTCCTCGGCGGGAGCGACGTCCGCGGGTGATGCGCGGCCCGCCGCCGCGCACGCCCTCTTCCACGACGGAGACCACTGCGCCCTCGACGCCGGGCCGCCGCAGTCCGCGCGCGCCTTCCACCGAGGATGCGGATCTCCCGTCGTCGGCCACGACGCAGCACCGCCCAGGGCCCCAGGCACGGCGCCTCGAGAGCGCCCACATCCACCACGGGAACCGGCCGCTCGCCCACCTCCGCGGGCGTCAGCGCGCCCCCCGCCCCAGCCGGGGCCCGGGGCCCAGCGGCGCGGTCAGCTCCCGTCGGTAGTCGGCGTACGCCGCGCGCAGGGCCTCGCCCGGCCAGTCGGCGGGCAGGAGGGCGGGCGGCAGCACGGGGTCGGCGAGCAGGTGCCGTACGGAGGCGGCGTAGGCCGCGAGGCGGTCGGCCGGATGTCCGGCGGCGCTCGCGCGGGCGAGCAGGGAGCGCGCCGTGGCCGCCCACGCGTCCAGCGGCCAGAGCCGGGCGGCCAGGTCGCGCGGGGACTCGTCGGGGCGGGCGGTGTACGTCAGGGCCGCGGCCCGCGGCTCGTCCGGCAGCGGGCGGTCGAGGTTGGCCGGGCGCAGCCACACGCCCTCGCGGAGTTCGGCCAGGCGCAGGGCGGTCAGCCGGGCGCGCAGATCGGCGCGTTCGGCCGGGCCGCGGCCCGTCGCCGTGATCACGACCATCTCCCAGTCGCCGTGCCACGCGCGCGTGCCGGGGTGCACGGCGTCGTCCTGACGGCGCTGCCGGGCCAGCAGCCGGTCGCTGAGCCCGTAGACGGCGTCCGTGCGCCGCAGGTCGCCGGCGGCCACCATCCGGCTCAGCGCGGCCCGCAGGGCGGAGCCGCCGACGCCGAAGGGTTCCACCAGCCGGACCAGGTCCTTCACGGGCAGCTCCGGCGGGTGCGCGCCGAGAAGCAGGCTCAGCACGACCGACCGCGCGGACAGCGGCCGCAGGCCGGCCGCGTCCGGCTCCGCCGATACGTTCATGCGCATGGGCACGTACTGTACGTGCGCCTCCTTGTTGCATCATTGCTACGGCCGCAGGAAGAGTGCAACATGGCTCGCATGGTCTCGATTCCCGCGCAGTCGCCGCCCTCGCCGCCTCAGCCGCAGTCCGCCACGCACGACGTCACCAACCAGCCCCCGCCGCTCGCCCCGTACGACGCCTCCGACGACCAGGCCCTGCTGGAGGGGCTGCGCCGGGAGGGCGCCGACTGGGCCGAGGACGACATCCGGCGGCTGGGGGCGCGCGCCGGCAGCGCGGAGGCACAGGAGTGGGGCGAGCTGGCGAACCGGTACGAGCCCGTCCTGCGCACCCACGACCGCTACGGCCACCGCGTCGACGAGGTGGAGTTCCACCCCAGCTGGCACCACCTGATGCGCACGGCGGTCGCCGAGGGCCTGGCCGGGGCCCCGTGGGCGGACGAGCGGCCCGGCGCCCATGTGGCCCGTACCGGGGGCGGGCTGGTGTGGGGGCACACGGAGGCGGGCCATGGCTGCCCGACGTCGATGACGTACGCCGCCGTGCCCGCGCTGCGCGCGCAGCCGGATCTGGCCAAGGTCTACGAGCCGCTGCTCACCAGCCGGGAGTACGACCCCGAGCTGCGTGTGCCGGCCGAGAAGCCCGGGCTGCTCGCCGGGATGGGCATGACCGAGAAGCAGGGCGGCTCCGACGTCCGGACGAACACCACCACGGCCACCCCCACCGACGAGCCCGGCGTGTACACGCTGCGCGGGCACAAGTGGTTCACGTCGGCGCCGATGTGCGACGTCTTCCTGGTGCTCGCGCAGGCCCCGGGCGGGCTGTCCTGCTTCCTTGTGCCGCGGATCCTGCCCGACGGCAACCGCAACACCTTCCGTATCCAGCGGCTGAAGGACAAGCTCGGCAACCGGTCCAACGCCTCCTCGGAACCGGAGTTCGACCGGACCGTGGCCTGGCTGGTGGGCGCGGAGGGGCGGGGCGTGAAGACCATCATCGAGATGGTCAACTGCACCCGGCTGGACTGTGTGATGTCCTCGGCGACCCTGATGCGCAAGACACTCGTCGAGGCCGGTCACCACGCCCGGCACCGCAGCGCGTTCGGGGCCCGGCTGATCGACCAGCCGCTGATGCGCAACGTCCTGGCCGACCTCGCGCTGGAGTCGGAGGCGGCGACGACGCTGACCCTGCGGCTGGCCGGGGCGGCGGACCGCGCGGTGCGCGGGGACGCGGGCGAGCGGGCGTTCAGGCGGATCGCCACGGCGGTGGGCAAGTACTGGGTCACCAAGCGGGGCCCGGCGTTCACCGCCGAGGCCCTGGAGTGCCTGGGCGGCAACGGGTACGTCGAGGACTCCGGCATGCCCCGGCACTACCGGGAGGCTCCGCTGCTGTCGATCTGGGAGGGCTCCGGGAACGTCAACGCGCTCGACGTGCTGCGTGCCCTCGGCCGTGAACCGGACAGCGCCGAGGCCCTGTTCGCCGAACTCGCCCTCGCGCGCGGGGCGGACGCCCGCCTGGACGCGGCCGTGACCGGACTGAAGGACCAGTTGGCCGAGACCGATCAGACGGGCGCCCGCCGGCTGGTGGAGCGGATGGCCCTCGCCCTTCAGGCCTCCCTGCTGGTCCGGCACGCCCCGGCCCCGGTCGCGGACGCCTTCTGCGCGACCCGGCTGGGCGGCGACTGGGGGCACGCGTTCGGCACACTGCCCGTCGGGACCGGCCTGGACGCGATCCTGGAGCGCGCCCTGCCCGACCGGAACTGATCCCTGCCCGGGCGTCCTTCCCCAGGTGCGGGCCGCTGGCCGATGACAGCCGACGGATCGCACACAGTCAGCGTGCGGTTCCGGACCGCTGTCGGTGCCGTGGTGCAGACTCGCGATCAGAGGCACTCGCCTGGGGAGGACATCGTGTTCACGGGGATCGACGAGGTCGACTGGGCCTCGCTGCGGCACGCGTACGGAAGCGCGGAGGAGGTGCCCGGTTGGTTACGGGCACTGGCGTCCGCGGACACCGCCGAGCGGGCGACCGCGCTCGACGGGATGTACGGCGCCGTGCACCACCAGGGGAAGGTGTACGACTCGACGCTGGCCTGCGTCCCTTTCCTGTTCGCGCTCGCGGCCCGCGAGGAGGTGCCGGACCGCGGCGCCATAGTGGAGCTGCTGGTCAGCATCGGCGCGGAGAGCGCGGACGGGGAGCCACGGGCGCGGGAGGCGGTGTGCGCGGGAGCCGAGGGCTTCGTGTCCCTCGCCGGGGACCCGGACCCGGCGGTGCGCGGAGCGGCCGCCGGCGCCCTCGTCCGGTTCCTGGACGAGCCCGCCCGGGCCCTGGACGTGTTACGGCGCCGCATCCGGGCCGAGCGGGACGACCAGGTCCTGCTCACCCTCACGGAGACACTCGGCCTGTTCGTCCACCGGTACCCCGCGCACGCCGACGCCGCGGTGGACCTTCTGGCCGAGCAGAGCGCGCCGCCGTACGCCCCGGGGCTGCGGCTCGCCGCACTCGGGCAGCTCGCGCTCGGCGCGCCCGGCCGGCTCCCCGCCGACCTGGTGCCGACGGCGGTCCGGCTGCTGCGGGAGCGCTCCGCGCACCGCGTGCGTGAACCGTGGCACTCCGGCACGGACACGCTGGTGGGCCGGATACGACGGCTGCGCCCCTCCGACGAGGAGGGCTCTCATCTGCTGCGCACCCTGCACACCGCGCTCGGTGACCGGGTCGAGGACCGGGTCGCCCTGCTCGCCGGGCAGTTGACCGGCCCGGACCCGGTGGACCGGTGCAACGCCGTGTGGATGGCGGCGGGGCTGTTCCGTGGCTGGCGTGGCGACCACACCGGATCCGTCGAGCTGCTCGGCGCCCAACTGGGCACGGAGCACGACTGGTTACGGGACGCGGCGGCCTCGGTCCTGGCGGAACTGTTCGCCCTGGCCGCACCCGTCGCGGACGATCTGGCCGCGTTGGTCGGTGCCCGGCCCGACCTGTGGACGCACCGCTGGGAACGCAGTGTCCCCACGCTGGGCTGTCCGCTCAAGGCATTGGCCAGGTGCGGCGATCCACGGGCCGTCCCGGCCCTCGCCCAGTTACTCGCCGGCCCGGCGGCACCCGCCGACCTGGGCTTCGAACTCGTCCACCTGGGCCGCGCCGCGTTACCGCTCGCCCCCGCGCTACGGCACCGGCTCGGCCGGATCCCCCTGGCCTCCCCCACCGCCGCCCGGCTCGCCGCCCCGCTGCTGTCGGCGGTCAGTGCCGTCGAAGACGGAGAGGCCGTACCGGAGGTGCTGCGGCTGCTGTCGGGCGCCCCCGACGGTCTGGGGGCAGGGGACGCGGTCGTGCGGCAGGCGGTCCGGACGCTGGAGGCGCTCGGCGCCGCCGCGCAGGCGGCGCCCCTGCTCCGCGCGTTGCTGCGCACCCGGCACGCGGTCACCGCGGCGGGCGCCCTGTGGTCGGCGGACGGCGAGGCCGCCGCCGTACTCCCCACGCTGTTACGGGAGTTGCGAGAGGGGGACCCGGCGAACCGGGGCCTCGCCGCCCGGCAGCTCGGCAGGCTGGGACCGGCGGCCCGCGTCGCCCTTCCCGAGCTTCGCCGGGCCGCCCGGTCGGGTCCGGTACCGGAGCGGGCGTCGGCCGCGTACGCGCTCTGGCAGATCGACGCGGACCCCGGACCCGTCCTGCCGGTGCTGCGGACCGCCTGGGTGCAGGCTCCCCGGATCCGCGGCCCGATCGCCGGGTTCCTCACCACGATGGGCCCGGCGGCCGCGCCGTTGCGGGACCTGGTGGCGGCCGAACTGGCCGGTCCCCGCCGGCACACGGCCCGCGAGGGCGGGTACGGCGGCACCCACGCCATTCCCGAGGACGAGGCGTTGCTCCGGGCGTGCCGGGAGGTGCTGGCGCGGACGTGAGGCGGGTCCCCGGCCGGTGCGGTGCGGGTCATCGGCCGTGCTCACGGAGCTTGCCCGTTCCGCGAGGCGACAGGGGTGGGAGGGGATGGGGTCGGCCGGGGTCCGGTGGCCGGACGGCGCGGGGCCGGTTCGGGACACGTCCGTCTCGTCCCCGCGTCCTGCGGGGCCCGTGCGCCGGGTACGCGCCCACCGCTCGCGTGCCCGGCGACCGGGGGAATGACGGTGCTCAGACCATCCGCCCCCACTGCGGCCCGAACCGGGCCCATTCCGTGTCCCAGGCGTCGATCCGGCGGCGCTCCAGCCGGCCGCGCAGGGCCAGGCCCCCGACGAAGGGGACGGCGGCTGCGCTCACGCCGACCAGGCCGCCGACGAGAGCGGCCCGGAAGGCGGCCTCGGCGGCGGAGACGGGCCGGCTGACGAGGTGGCCCTGAGGGTCGGTCCAGACGGTGACCGGGGTGCCGGCCTTGCTGCCGGGCTCCACCCGGACCCGGCCGGTGTGGGCGGAGCCGTCGGCCACCGTCCAGCGCACCTCGGCCCAGACCCGCTCACCGGAGGAGGCATGGCCGTGCGCGGGGGACGATCCCGGGACCCGGTCGACGACACGGGCGACGGCGGGACGCCAGGCCGCACGCTCCCGGGCGAGTCCGTGCTCCACCGAACGGGCCGCCGTGAGGCCCGCCGACACCCCGGCCAGGACGATCAGCAGCCAGGCGCCGAGCACGACCCAGGCCTCCACCACGTCGGCCCGGCGTTTGAGCGGATTGCGCCGCCAGCGCCACAGCCACACCTTCGGACCACGCAACGCCTTCAAAGGCATTCTCCTCACGAGCGCACCGACCGGCCGGACCGCCCTCCCATACGGAAGAGATCGATCCGTTGCTCACGACGAGCCGTCACCCCGACGGTCGCACGAGACACCCCCTGCGCGCAGGCGCATCCCGGAACGGAACCGGCCCATCTACGACACAGGCCGACGACACAGCGGTGACCTGCGCGAACGCGCGCTGCAGGGGAGAGTGTCAGTGGTGGGGTGCAGACTGGCCGATATCTGACGGCTACGCGGACGAAGGCGTCCCGGAGGTGATCGGCATGACCGAGGTACTGCTGGCGGTGGGCACCCGTAAAGGCCTCTTCCTCGGGCGGCGCCGGGGCGGCGGCACCTGGGAGTTCGACGAGAGTCCGTATTTCAACGCGCAGGCGGTCTACTCGGTCGCGATCGACACCAGGGGCGCCCGGCCGCGGCTGCTGGCCGGCGGCGACAGCACGCACTGGGGCCCGTCGGTGTTCCACTCCGACGACCTGGGCCGCACCTGGACCGAGCCACCGCGTCCGGCCGTCAAGTTCCCCAAGGACACCGGGGCTTCCCTCGAGCGCGTCTGGCAGCTGCACCCCGCCGCCGCGGAGCCCGACGTGGTGTACGCGGGCACGGAACCGGCCGCGCTGTACCGCTCGGAGGACCGCGGCGAGAGCTTCGAGCTGGTCCGGCCGCTGTGGGAGCACCCGACCCGCTCGCGATGGGTGCCGGGCGGCGGCGGTGAGGGTCTGCACACGGTGCTGACCGACGCGCGCGACCCGCGGGTGGTGACCGTGGCCGTCTCGACGGCCGGCGTGTTCCGGACCACGGACGGCGGGGCGACCTGGACGCCGTCCAATTCCGGTGTGTCCGCGGTGTTCCTGCCCGATCCGGACCCGGAGTTCGGCCAGTGCGTCCACAAGATCGCCAGAGATGCGGGCGACCCGGACCGGATGTATCTGCAGAACCACTGGGGGGTGTACCGCAGCGACGACGCGGGCGGGCGCTGGACCGACATCGGCGCGGATCTGCCGTCCACGTTCGGCTTCGCGGTGGCCGCCCATCCGCACCGGGGCGACACGGCGTACGTCTTCCCGATCAACGCCGACGCGGACCGGGTGCCCGCCGAGCACCGGTGCCGGGTCTTCCGCACCGCGGACGCGGGCCGTACGTGGGAGCCGCTCTCCAAGGGGCTGCCGCAGGAGGACCACTACGGCACGGTCCTGCGGGACGCCCTGTGCACCGACGACGCCGATCCGGCGGGGGTGTACTTCGGCAACCGCAACGGCGAGGTGTTCGCCTCCGCCGACGACGGCGACAGCTGGCAGCAGCTGACCGCGCACCTGCCGGACGTGCTGTGCGTGCGGGCGGCGGTGGTCGGCTGACCGCGGGCCGAGCGGGGAGGGGAGGCGGCCGTGCCGACGGGTGTCACGGTGGACCGGCCACGGCGGCGCACGCGAGCGGTGCGGGCCGTCCGGTCGCGCTCCGGCCGTCGGTTGATCGCCGACCGGTGTACGGCAGTAGGGTGACGCCCGTGGCACCACGACCCCTGCATGAAATCGTCGAACCGGGCTGGGCGAAGGCCCTGGAACCCGTGGCCGGACGGATCGCCGAGATGGGCGGCTTCCTGCGCACGGAGATCGCCGCGGGACGCACCTACCTCCCGGCCGGACCCCACGTCCTGCGGGCCTTCCAGCAACCCTTCGACGACGTACGGGTCCTGATCGTCGGTCAGGACCCGTATCCCACCCCCGGGCACGCGGTGGGCCTGTCGTTCTCGGTCGCGCCCGAGGTGCGGCCGCTGCCGCCGAGCCTGATCAACATCTTCCGCGAGCTGAACAGCGACCTGGGGCTGCCCCAGCCCTCCAACGGCGACCTCACACCCTGGACGCAGCAGGGTGTGCTGCTGCTGAACAGGGCGCTGACCACCGCGCCGCGCAGCCCGGGCGCGCACCGCGGCAAGGGCTGGGAGGAGGTCACCGAGCAGGCGATCCGGGCACTGGCGGCGCGGGGCAAGCCGCTGGTGTCCGTCCTGTGGGGCCGTGACGCCCGCAATCTGCGCCCGCTGCTGGGCCGGCTGCCGGCGGTGGAGTCCGCGCACCCCTCGCCCATGTCGGCCGACCGCGGTTTCTTCGGCTCGCGCCCGTTCAGCCGGGCCAACGATCTGCTGATCCAGCAGGGCGGTCAGCCGGTGGACTGGCGCCTGCCGTGACCGCCGCGGGGTATCTCGCCGTGGACTCCGGCGGTTCCGGTCTCCGGGTCGCCGTCGGCGTCCCGGGGCGGGAGCCCGCGGCCCAGCGGGCGACCCGGGAGCCCGTCCGCACGGGTGCGCGGGGCATCGATCCGGCCCACCTGATGACCCAACTCCTGCCGCTGGCCCGCGCCTTGACAGCGGAGACCGGGGTGGGCCGACTGGACACGGCCGTCGTCGGCGCCGCCGGGTTCGCCACCCTGGGCGACGCCCTGCGGGCCGAACTGCCCGGCGCCCTCGGCCGGGAGCTGGGTGTGCGGAAGGTGGCGCTCGCCGCCGACGCCGTCACCGCCTATGCCGGTGCCCTCGGGTCGCGTCCGGGCGCGGTGCTGGCCGCGGGCACCGGACTGATCGCGGTCGGCACCGATCTGCGGGGCTGGCGGCGGGCCGACGGCTGGGGGCATCTGCTGGGCGACTGCGGCAGCGGGGCCTGGATCGGCCGGGCCGGTCTGGAGGCGGCGCTGCGCGCGTACGACGGCCGGGACGGTGGTTCCGCCCCGCTGCTGGGCTGCGCCGAGGAGCAGTTCGGCGCGGTGCCCGGGCTGCCCGGCCTGCTGTACCCGCGGGCCGACCGGCCCGCCGTGCTGGCCTCCTTCGCCCCCCGGGTGGCCGCGTGCGCCGCGCACGACCCGGTCGCCGCGAACATCCTGCGCACGGCGGCCCGGCACATGGCCGAGTCGGCCGCGGCCGTGTGCCCGGCGGAGGGGAGGCCCGAAGTGGCGCTCACGGGCGGCCTGCTCAAGCTGGGGGACGCCCTGCTCGAACCCCTGCGTGAGGAGTTGGCCGGCAGGCTGCCGCACGCGCGGCAGGTGCCGGCCGAAGGCGACCCGTTGCACGGCTCGGTACGGATCGCCGCCGACCTCGCCGCCGATCGGCTCACCCTGCCGGGTGAACCGACGATGCTCTACGTCGCCCCACGAGCGGCGATCGAGGTCCGCACAAAAGACGATTGATCCCACTGTCGCCCCATGTGCCCGGCACATGCCCGCATCACGTGCCCTCCGTACGTAACTCATCAGACAAAACCGGACGGATACCGCTCACCTGCACCCTCCCCGAACAGGGGTGACCGGTGAGCCAGTAACATGCGGCGCCATGAGCTCCCCCACTGGACCCGCGTCCGGCCTGCCAGTACGAATGCCGCGACCCCGCCAGCCCGGACGGCACCGCCGCCCGGAACCGCTGGTGGCCCCCGAGGGCGCGCCCGCGCTCGTTCTCGCGGTGCCCGGTGCGCCCAGCGCCGCCACGCGCGGCCTCGCCGAGGAGGTCGTGAGCATCGCCCGCTCCGAGCTGCCCGGCCTGGATGCCCGGATCGGGTATCTGGACGGGGACGACTCCGAGTTCCCCACCCTCACCTCCGTGCTGGCGCACGCCGCCGGGGAGCGCAGCGCCCGCTACGAGCAGGCCGTCGCCGCCGGTGTCGAGGTCGCGGAGCCCGACGGCCCGGTCGCCGTCGTCGTGCCGCTGCTGGCCGGTCCGGACAGCGCCCTGCTGCGCCAGATCCGCCAGTCCGTGATGGACAGCCGGGTCGCCGCCGAGCTGACCGACGTGCTCGGTCCGCACCCGCTGCTCGCCGAGGCGCTGCACGTGCGCCTGTCCGAGGCGAGCCTGGCCCGCGCCGACCGCGCCCGGCTGTTCACCGTGGCCACCGCCGCCGACGGCATCATCCTGGCCTCCGTGGGCGGCGAGGAGGCCGTGCAGGCGGCCGGGATCACCGGCATGCTGCTCGCCGCTCGCCTGGCCGTTCCGGTGATGGCGGCGGCCCTGGACCAGGAGGGCTCCATCGCCTCCGTCGCCGAGCAGCTGCGTTCCTCCGGCTCGCAGCAGCTGGCCCTCGCGCCGTACCTGATCGGCCCGGAGATCGACCCGGCGCTGCTGACGGCGGCCGCCGAGGAGGTGGGCTGCGCCACGGCCGAGGCGCTCGGCGCGTACCCGGCGATCGGCAAGCTCGCGCTCGCCAAGTACACGACGGCGCTGGGCATCGCCCCGCAGCAGCCGCAGGGCACCCCGGTCCGCTGACCGACACGGCATCCGTACGACACAGGGCCCGCTCCGTCTTCCGGAGCGGGCCCTTCGCCTTGCCCGGCCGGGCCTGCCGGGCCTCTCGGACCTGCCGGGTCTGCCGGGCCTGTTCAGCCGAAGACGACGCAGGAGGCTGCGGTGACCCGCACCGAGCCGTCGTAGCGGGGCAGCCCCGTCGTCTCGTCCACGGCGAACCAGCTCACGTCTCCGGAGCGCTCGTTGGCCACGTAGAGGAAGCCGTCGTGCTCGGCCAGGGCGCGCGGCCAGTGCCCGCCGCTGGGCACCGTGCCGGTCAGCCGGAGCCCGTCCCCCTCGACGCCGAGGACCGACAGGACGTCCTCGCCGCGGGTCGCGGTCCACACGAAGCGGCCGTCGGGCGAGACCACGATGCCCGAGGGGTAGGCGTCGCCGGCCGGGGCGCCGGGCAGCAGGGGGACCTCGGACAGCGGCTTCAGGGAGCCTTCCGCCGCGTTCCAGCGGCACACCGTCACCGTCGGGGTGAGTTCGTTGACCACGTAGGCGTGCTCGCCGGCCGGGTGGAAGGCCAGATGGCGGGGGCCGGAGCCGGGGCGCAGGGCGAACTCGCGGTGCAGGACGGGGGCGCCCTGCTCGAGGGCGCACACCCGGAGGGAGTCGGTGCCGAGGTCGACGCTGACGGCCCACCGCCCGCTGGGGTCGGGCTGCACCTGGTGGGCGTGCGGGCCGCGCTGGCGCCGGTCGTGCGGGCCGGAGCCGGTGTGCTGGAGGAGACCGGAGGGCTTGGCCGCGAGGGTGCCGTCCGGGCGCACGGGCACGGCGGTGACGCTGCCGGAGCCGTAGTTGGCGGTCAGCACGTGTCCGGCGTAGAGGCCGAGGTGGGTGGGTCCGCTGCCGTCCACCAGGACGGGCGGCCCGGCGAGTTCCGGCCGGTCACCGCCGAGGCGGTAGGCGGCGACGGCTCCCTCGGCCGTCTCGCTGACCGCGTACAGCGTGTCGCCGCCCGGCGCCAGGGCCAGGTAGGAGGGGTCGTGGAGGTCCTTCACGGCCGCGACGAGGGTGAGGGCCCCACCGCTCGGCGCGACCTCCGCGGTCACCAGTCCGGGACCGCCCGCCGCCGTGAACGAGCCGATGAACGCCCGGCACCTGTCCGCCCTGCCGTCCTGAGCCACCACTGTCCCCTCTCGGTCGAGCCGCTCGAGCCGGTCCGGGGCCGACGGTAGCAGTCGATCTACGGCGGTCTAGACCAAGAGGGTGATGCGGGGTGTCTTCCGGACCCCGCCGACCGCGGCTTCTCAGGCCCCGACCAGCCGCGAGCCCGAAGGCGTGCGCAGAGGCTCTGCGAGGTCGGCGAGGGCGCGTTCCAGGCCGTGCAGATGGGCCAGGGCGGGTTCGGCGGGCGGGTCGGCGGGGCGCTGGAGAGGCTGGGCCCCACCTGCGGTCAGGGCCTCGACGGCGGACTCCACGCGCCAGCAGGCGGCGGCCAGGCGGGCGTCGTGGGAGGCTTCGGGGTCGGCGGCGACCGCGACCAGGCCACGGATCTCGCGGGCGCAGTCGTCGAGGAGCGCGAGGACCCTGCGGGCGCGCCGCTTGCGGGCCGGCATCGGGTTCAGCGGGTGCACCAGCGGCGCGACCGAGAGCCGGACCCGGCCGAGCAGCTGCTCCAGTTCGGCGACGCGCGGCGCCGGGTCGGCCGTGGGGGGGGGGGGGGGGAGGGGGGAAGGGGGGGGGGGGGGGGGGGGGGGGGGGGGAGGGGGGGGGGGGGGCGGGGGGTGGGGGGGGGGGGGGGGGGGGGGGGGGGGGGCGGGGAGACCCAACCGCCGACCCCACCAGCAACGGCGGAGACTAGGCGAGC
>NZ_JBVIIT010000004.1:0-3994 GCF_055569615.1 Streptomyces sp. NPDC031379
CTTGTCGTTGTCGATGAGGGTGAGCTTCAGGCCGTACTTCGCTTCCAGGGCCGCCTTGCGCTCGTACACGGCCTCCTTGCGGTAGCCGACGATGACCGCGACCTCGGTCAGACCCACCTCGGCGAAGTTCCCCAGGGTCAGGTCCAGGACCGTCAGCGACTCCTCCGCGCCCTCGGGACCCACCGGCACCAGAGCCTTGGGCAGAGTGTCGGTGTAGGGGCGCAGACGCCGGCCGGCGCCGGCCGCCAGTACGAGGCCTATCATCGCGGTTCTTCTCCTTTGTTCCTGGTACGACTTCGGGGCCCTGAAAGGAACTCGCCTTCAGGGCCCCGAAAAGCGGTGTGGTCCTGTCCGAGGCGACAGGACCACACCGGGTGGGACGAGACTCAGCCCTCGTCTGCGGCGGTGGGGACCGTGGTGGTCTTCTTCGCCGTCGACTTGGCCGCGGCCGTCTTGGCGGTCTTGGCCGCCTTCTTGGCCGTCGTCTTCTTGGCGGCCGTCTTCTTGGCCGCGGTCTTCTTGGTGGCGGCCTTCTTCGCCGTCGCCTTCTTGGCCACCTTGCGGGCGGTCTTCTTGGCAGCGGCGACCGCCTCGGCGGGCTCCTCCGCGACCGCCTCGGCCACCGGGGCCTCCTCCGGCGCGCCCGACGGGACGACCACGACGGCCGCCTCCTCGGACGCGGTCGGCGCGGTGGCCTTGCGCACGGCACGGCGGCGCGGCCGGGCCGGGGCGGCGGGCGCCTCCTCGGCGGCGGCGCTCGCGGCGGGCTCCTCCTCGACCGGGGCCTGCGGCTCCGGCACCTCGACCGCGGGCGCGGTCTCGGGCACCGTCACCACGGCCGCCTCGGCGCCCACGGGGGAACCGGCCGGAGCCGACACCTTCCGGGTCGCCCGACGGCGCGTACGGCCCTTGGGTGCGGCTTCCTCGGCGGTCTCGGCCTGCGGCGCCGGGACCACCTGGTCCTCGGCGGCCGCCGGCTCGGCCAGCGCCTCGGCGGCCGGCTCCGGCTGCACCGGACGCGCGGCGGCCTCCTCGGCCGTGACGTCCTGCGCGGTCGGGGCGGCCTCTTCCGGCGCGGCCTCCTTCGCCGCCTCGGGCTTCTCGGCCCTACCGGCCTTCTCCGCCCTGGGGGCACCGGCCGGAGCCGACGCCCGGCGGCTCGCCCGGCGACGCGTACGGCCACGGGTGGCCGCCGCCTCCGCCTCGGCGACGCTGCTGTACAGCTCCTCGTCCGGGGCGAAGTCGGGCGCGGGCAGCGCGACCGGCTCGGCCAGCTCGGCGGCCACCTCGACGGCCGTCTCCACCTCCGGCTCGACGGCCTCGCCGGTCTCCACGGCCACCGCGGCGGTCTCGTGCACGTGCTCCTGGCCGTCGCCACCGCGCCCGCGCTTCTTGCGCTTGCCGCCGCCTCCACCGGAGGTCGGCTGCTCCATGTGCACGATGACACCGCGGCCGTTGCAGTGGACGCAGTTCTCGGAGAAGGACTCCAGCAGACCCTGGCCGACCCGCTTGCGGGTCATCTGCACCAGGCCGAGCGAGGTCACCTCGGCCACCTGGTGCTTCGTACGGTCACGGCCCAGGCACTCCAGCAGGCGGCGCAGCACCAGGTCCCGGTTGGACTCGAGCACCATGTCGATGAAGTCGATCACGATGATGCCGCCGAGGTCGCGCAGCCGCAGCTGGCGCACGATCTCCTCGGCCGCCTCCAGGTTGTTCCTGGTGACCGTCTCCTCGAGGTTGCCGCCCTGGCCGGTGAACTTGCCGGTGTTGACGTCGACGACGACCATCGCCTCGGTCCGGTCGATCACCAGCGAACCGCCGCTGGGCAGCCAGACCTTGCGGTCCAGGGCCTTGGCGAGCTGCTCGTCGATCCGGTACGTGGCGAAGACGTCGACCTCGGAGGTCCACTTCGACAGCCGCTCGGCCAGATCCGGCGCGACGTGCGAGACGTACCCGTGGATCGTCTGCCAGGCCTCGTCACCGCTGACGACGACCCTGGAGAAGTCCTCGTTGAAGATGTCGCGCACGACCCGGACGGTCATGTCCGGCTCGCCGTACAGCAGCGTCGGCGCGTTGCCGCTCTTCGCCTTCTTCTGGATCTCCTCCCACTGCCCCTGCAGTCGCTCGACGTCCCGGCGCAGCTCGTCCTCGCTCGCGCCCTCGGCGGCGGTGCGCACGATGACGCCCGCGTCCTCGGGGACGATCTTCTTCAGGATGGTCTTCAGCCGGGCCCGCTCGGTGTCGGGCAGCTTGCGGCTGATGCCGGTCATCGAGCCCTCGGGGACGTACACGAGGTAACGGCCCGGCAGGGAGACCTGGCTGGTCAGACGCGCGCCCTTGTGCCCGATCGGGTCCTTGGTCACCTGGACGAGCACGGACTGCCCGGACTTCAGGGCGGACTCGATGCGGCGCGGGCCGTTGGCCATGCCCAGCGCCTCGAAGTTGACCTCACCGGCGTACAGCACCGCGTTGCGGCCCTTGCCGATGTCGATGAAGGCGGCCTCCATCGACGGCAGCACGTTCTGCACCTTGCCGAGGTAGACGTTGCCGACGTACGAGGTCGACTGCTCCTTGTTGACGTAGTGCTCGACGAGCACGCCGTCCTCCAGGACGCCGATCTGCGTACGGTCGCCGTGCTGGCGGACGACCATCACGCGCTCGACGGCCTCACGGCGGGCCAGGAACTCGGCCTCGGTGATGATCGGAACGCGGCGGCGCCCCTGCTCGCGGCCCTCGCGGCGGCGCTGCTTCTTGGCCTCCAGGCGGGTCGAGCCCTTGATGGACTGCACCTCGTCGGACGGCTCGGCGGGCTTGCGGGGCTCGCGGACCTTGACGACCGTGCGCTCGGGGTCGTCGGCGTTCGGCTCGCCTTCGACGCCGGTGTCACCGGCACGACGACGACGGCGGCGCCGGCGGCGGCTGGAGCTGGACCCGCCGGACTCGTCGCCACGAGCCTCCTCGGCGTCCTCTTCCTCCTGCTCGGCGGTGTCCTCGGCGTCCTGCTCGGCCTGCTCGGCGGCCAGCTCGTCGGCGTCGGCCTCCGCGCCCTCGCCCTCGGCGGCCTCGCCACGGCGACGGCGGCGGCCGCCACGGCGGCGACGGCGGCGCGAGCCGGCCTCCTCGAAGCCCTCGGCGTCCTCCGCCTCCTCGCCTTCCTCGTCACCCTCGGCGAGGTCCTCGGCTTCCTCGGCGGCCCCCGCGGTCCCCTCCGCCTCCTCGGCGGCGGTCTCGACGGCCTGCGTCTCCTCGGCCTGGGCCGGACCCCGGCGGCGACGGCGACGGCGCGAGCCGGCCTCGGCGCGCTCCTCCGCGTCCTCCTCGGGCTCCTCCACGTCGGCGGCCTCGGCGGCGGCCTCGGCAGCGGCCCGCTCCGGGGTCTGGAACCTGGGCTCGGCGAACACCGGCGCCTGGAAGACGGCGACGGCGGGACGGCGCGGCCGGCGCGGGGCGGCCTTCTCGGCTTCCTCGGCGGTCTCGGCAGTCCCGGCGGCCTCGGGCGCGGCCGACCGTCCGGGCTCGGAGAACCCGGACGCGGCACGCACCACCCGGCGCCGGGCCCGACGCGGCGCACCGGCCTCGTCGGAAGCCTGCGGGGCGGCGGCCTCGGGGGTCGCCTGAGCGGCCTCCTCGGGCGCGGTGGCCTGGGCCGCGGGCTCGGCGGCCTCGGCCACGGTGGTCTCCTCCTGCGCGGGGGCACCGGCGGGCGCGGACACCCGGCGGGTGGCCCGACGGCGCGTACGGCGCGGGGCGGCTTCCTCGACGGCCTCGGGGATCTCGGCGGCCTGCGCCGGCTCGGCGACGGCCGGAGCCGCCTCCTCCGCCATCGGAGCCGCCTCAGGGGCGGCCGGCGTCTCCTCGGCGGCCTGCGGGGCGCCGGCGGGCGCGGACGCACGGCGGGTCGCGCGGCGGCGCGGACGGGCGGGCGCGGCCTCCTCGGCGGCGGGCGTCTCGACGGCTCGGGTCTCCTCCGGGGCCTTCTCGGCCTCCGCGACGC
>NZ_JBVIIT010000004.1:4091-377038 GCF_055569615.1 Streptomyces sp. NPDC031379
CAACCGGAACCACCGTCTCGGCCACCTCGGCAGCCGCAGGAGCACCGGCGGGCGCCGACGCACGACGCGCGGCGCGACGACGCGGACGGGCGGGCGCGGCCTCCTCGGCGGCGGGCGTCTCGACGGCTCGGGTCTCCTCCGGGGCCTTCTCGGCCTCCGCGACGACCGGAACCACCGTCTCGGCCACCTCGGCAGCCGCAGGAGCACCGGCGGGCGCCGACGCACGACGCGCGGCGCGACGACGCGGACGGGCGGGCGCCGCCTCCTCGGCGGCGGGCGTCTCGGTGGGGGCGGCAGCCTCCTCGGTGCCCGGCGCCTCGGCTGCGGCGCCGGTCGGCGCGGAGGAGCTGCGGGTGGCACGGCGCCGGACGCGGCGCGGCGCGGCCTCCTCGCCGGCGACGACCTCGCCGCCCTCGGTGACGGCGGCGGGCTCCTCGGCGACGGCGGACGCGGCCGGTACGACGGTCTCGACGGCCTCGCCGGACGTCGGCGAACCCGCCGGGGCGGACGCACGGCGGGTGGCCCGGCGGCGCGGACGGCCGGCGGGCGCGGCCTCCTCGGCGGCGGGCGCCTGTGCGCCGGCGGCCTGAGGCTCCTGGACTTCCTGGGTCTCCTCCGCCTCCTCGGCCCCGGTGGTCTCCACGACCTCGGTGATCTCGTCGGCGTCCGCGGCCGGTATGGCCGGCACGGTGACCTCGGTGGACGCCTCGGCCGCGACGGGCGAACCCGCCGGGCGGGAGGCGGCACGGCGACGCTTGCGCGGCGGCAGGGTGTCGCTGGGGGTGTCGGAGCCCGTTGAGGACTCTGTGGATTCGGTCGGCTCGAGCATGCGGGCGTTTCTCCCGTCAGGCTCCCGGGCGCCGTACCTGGTCCGGCGTAGGTCCGAAAAGACCGTACGCCGGTGACGTCCGCGGCCCGCGCGATGCGCGATGGCCGCCGTCCGGGGCGCGGGCGCCGCACGGGAGCACTCTGTGTCCTGTCTCGCCGGTTCCGTACGCCTTGTCGGTACGGCCTGGCGAAAGTCTTCTGGTCGGTGCGCTGCCCGACCCAGGTGGCTCCCGAGTACGAGGGCGGCGCTACGACGTCCGTCCCTACGCGGGACCTTCCGGCGTCGGCGCCGTCGCGGCGGCAGCCGGTGCGGCCGTCAGGGCCTTAGCTGCCTCGCGGTCGGGCGCGAGCGGGTCGGTCACCGTGCCGGTCTCTTCATCGAGCAGCCCCTGCGCCAGCCTGGTCACCGCTGCGGGGACCGGCGGCGCCAGGTCGGCCACGGCGCGGAGACCGGACAGGACGTCGTCGGGTCGTACGGCAGGCGTCACGTGCCGAACAACCAGCCGCAGTATCGCACAGGGCTGGTCGCTCGGCCTATCAGCCGGGGAACTGAGCGTTTCCAGGCTCACGACCGCGGGTCGGGCGTCGAAGGTACGGACGCCGTTCTTGGTCCTGCGCTGCACCTCGACGGTGTCGGCCTCGATGAAGGCCTCGACCGCGCGGTCGGCGGCGGCCGGGTCCACACCGTCCAGCCGCAGCTCCCAGACGGAGGCCGTCAGCCGGTCGGCGAGACCGGAGGTCCGCGCCTCGACCGCGTCGACGACGTCGAGCCCGGTGGGCAGCGACTCGTCGAGGAGGTCGCGCAGGGAATCCGGATCGCGCGGCGCGGTCAGCGCGATCTCCAGGTACTCCGCCTCACTGCCCGTGCCGGTGGGTGCGGCATTGGCGTACGACACCTTCGGATGCGGCGTGAACCCCGCCGAGTACGCCATGGGCACCTCGGCGCGGCGCAGCGCACGCTCGAAGGCGCGCTGGAAGTCTCGGTGGCTGGTGAACCTCAGGCGGCCGCGCTTGGTGTAGCGCAGTCGGATGCGCTGCACCGCGGGTGCGGGCGGCGGGCCTTCGGGCTGTCGCTTGCCCAGTGTCCTAGTCCTTCGTGAGAGCGGTGGTACTGCTATCAAGAGTACGTGTGCCGCGGGCCGCAGGTTCCCGCCGGTCCACCGCGGCCGGCTGCCGGGGCTCTCCGAAGAGCATCCGGCGGAAGTCGGCACGGGCCTGGCGTGCGGTGTCGCGGGCCGCGGTGAGCGCCTCGCGGGCGACCCGGCCCACCGCCCGCGCGCCCGCCGCGAGGGGCCGCAGGACGGCGTCCCGGACCACGTGTCCGACCGGAGTCAGGACGGTCCGGTACACCCAGCGCACCGGCTCCACGAAGATCCACCGGAAGAGGGTCCCGAGCGCCCGCCCGACGGCCCGCGAGATCCGGCCCGCGACCCGCCAGGCATGCCCGAACGCCTCCCCCAGCTCCCGCGCCACGACGGCGAGGGCCCGGCCGACGGGCGCCAGGATCCAGCGCCACAGCGCGAGGGCGGGCAGCACGAGGAGCACCCGGGCGGTCCAGTACAGGGCCAGGCCGATGCCGGTGGCGAGCAGGCCCAGCAGCCACCCGAGCCCGCGCACGCACCAGGCGACGGCGTGTCCCACGGGGGTGAGGACCCACGTGTACAGCCAGCGGGCGGGGACGACGAACAGGTACCGGCCCAGCCAGGCCAGGCCCGTGTACACGCCGATGCCGAGGGCGGCGAGCACGGCGCCGACGCCCTTCAGCAGCCAGAGGATCCCGTGCCCGATCGGGCGGAGCACCCGCGCGTACACCCAGGCGAACCCGGCTCCCACCGCGCGCGCCAGCCAGAGGACGGCATGCCCGACGGGGGTCAGCACGTGCCGGTGGAACCACACCGCCGGTACGACGAAGAGGATGTTCGCGAGCCAGGCGAGCGCCTTGCCGACCGGGACCAGGAGGTAGCGCCACAGGCCCACGAACGGCCACACGAACAGGGCCCTGCCGACCCACAGCAGCGCCCGGCCGAGCGGCCGGAAGACGGTGTCCCGCAGGAACCGCCCGCTGACGACGAGGGCGTCCCACGCCATCCGCACCGGCACGACGAGCACGAGGACGACGATCCGCACCGGGATACGGATCGCGACGGCGAGGCACCCTTCGGGCTGCCGGGGCCGGGGCGGCGGGTTCAGCGGTTCCATACCTGCCAAGACGCACCGCACGCCTGTCCGGATTCCGGTCCTGGGTTGCGATGCCGTCACGGCGTCCGCGCCCGGTCCGGAAGGGGTTGATCAGTTCCCCGCAGGGCATCATCCGTGCGAAAGGGAGGTGCTGTGGGCGAACTTGGCAGCGATCATGACAAGGTCGGCAAGGTCATCGAACTCCGTATGAAGGAGTACGAATCCCTGCGGGCCGAGGTGGTGCAGAGGATCGCGGCGAGGCAGCAACTGGCCGGGTACGCGGGCGCGGCGACCGCCATCGCGGCAACTCTCGGAAGCAATCTGGGGTACTGGCGGATCTTGATCGTGGGACTCGTTCTCCTCATCGCCTACCTGTATCTGCGGGACAGCAACGACGGAATCCAGAGACTGGGCAAACATTTACGGTCCATCGAAGAGGACGTGAATTCTCTCGCGCGCGGCGCATACGGCCGGGACGTCCTCTCGTGGGAATCCCACAGGCAGGTCGGCAGAAACGGGGAAAAGAAGATCTGGAAAGCGATCGGGCGCTTCGGCGGCTGGCACCGCGACGATCCGGAGGTGCGGGTGCCGGGGCAAGGGGGTGCCCCCGAAGGCCGGCCCGACAGTCGAACCACTGCTTGAAACAGGGCGGTTGACGACGATCACGCGTCCCGTATCGGGCGCGTGAGGCTTCGACGGTGCGTTTATCATGGCGCCCCATGAGCCAGCTACTGACCCTTGAGGTCCCGGGCAATGCGCGTCCGGTTCGCCTGGACACGGAGCGAGGCGTCTTCGCGGCCCTCGACATCGCACCGGAAGGGCAGGCCCGGGCGACGGCCCTGCTCGTCCCCGGCTTCATGGGCAGCAAGGAGGACTTCCTCCCCGTACTGTCCGGCCTGAGCGACGGGGGCGTACGCGTCCTGGCCATCGACGGTCGCGGCCAGTACGAAACCGGTGCGGCGTCGCCGGAACCCTCGTACCGCCTTGACGACCTCGCACGTGATCTCGTGGCCGTCGCACGGCACGTCGACGCCGGTCCCGTGCATCTCGTGGGTCATTCGTACGGTGGAATCCTGGCACGCGCGGCGGTACTGGACACGCACGCGGATCCCGCCCTCTGGGCGTCGGTCACGCTCATGAATTTCGGTCCGGCCGGTGTCTCCCCCTGGCAGGAGGAACGTCTTCGACTGCTGTTGTCCGTCATCGACTCGATGTCGCTCGCCGAGCTGTGGCCCTTCGTGAGGAGCGGGGGCGCCTCCACCGCGGAGGAGGTGGAACTCTTCATGGAGCGGCGGTGGTTGAGCAACAGCCCGGCGCAACTGGCGGCTGCCGCGGAGCAGATGCTGAACGAGGCGGACCGGACGGCTGAACTGGCGCGGCTGTCGATTCCCATGTCGGTGATCTCGGGGACCCCTGATGAGACCTGGCCCCCCGAGGGAGTGGAGCGGATGGCCCGCGACCTGGGCGCCCGGTTCGTCAGGATCGAGGGGGGCGGGCATTCGCCCAACGTGCACAGGCCCGCCGAAACGGCGACCGCTCTCCTCGACTTCTGGCTCTCCTGCCGGGCCGCAGCGGCCGCCTGACCGGCAGGCGAGGGGCGGCTCGCTCAGGAGACCAGAACGCCGATGCCGTCCCCCAGCAGCTTCAGCCCGAACACGAAGAACAGAACCCCCATGACAGCGGTGTTGTGCCGTGCCGCCCATTCCTTCCAGTTGCCCAGCATGCTCCTCGCCCGCTCACCCATGACCAGGAAGACCCCCAGCGGAGTCAGCAGCCCGAGGGAAGCGACGACGACGAAGACCGCCAGCGCGGCGATCTGCTCCGCGACCGGCAGTCCCGACGAACTGATGGTCGCCGCCGCGGCGATGGTCAGCGGAGCGTTCTTCAGGTTTCCGGCAGACAGCAGGACGGCGAGAAGGAAGATTTTCACCGGTGTGAAGCGGTCGATCGCGGCCATCCACTGCGGCAGCTGCGCCTGCGTGACATCGGCAGGCCGGTGACGCCAGAGCCGCACGGCGAGGACAGCCAGGGCCGCCCCCAGCACGAGCTTGAGCACCCCCACCCAGTCGGCCGGCTGCCCATGGGCGCCGGCGTCCCCCTTGCCGCCGATGAGCAGCGTCACCGCGCCCAACGCCGACAGACCCACCACCCAGCCGATGGCGAACACCCATCCGTTCACGCGTCCCCGAGGCGTTGCCAACACGATGATGACGGCGATGATCGGAAGTGGACTGACGACGACACCGGCCGCCAAGCCCAGTACATCGCCCAGCACTTCACCCATGCGTGCCTCCGCACATACAAGAACCGCACTGAACGGCACCCACAGCAGCCATGGTTCTCCGGGTGCGGCCGATGTGCATGCGGGCTAGGCTCTTGACGACAGGGTCAGGATCTCTGGACGTGTCACGGACACCGGTCGCTTTGTTCGCGACGGTCGATTCTTTCTGCGCAGACCCGAAGGGCGCGGTGGGCACCCCGCGCACTCGGCAGCGGTGGGCAACGGGCCGATTCCCTTTTCTCGAAGCCCTTCTCGCGCTGTGCGAGCCGTAATGGCACCGGCTTCAGGGTCCGCAGCCTGCAGTCCCCGTGGAGGTCGGGATGAGAATTGTCGTGGACCTTTCCCGATGCGAAGGGTACGCGCAGTGCGCGTTCCTCGCTCCGGACGTGTTCCGCATGCACGGCGAGGAAGCGCTGATGTACGACCCGAACCCCGACGACGACCGGCGCGAGCAGGTGCTGCGCGCCGCGGCGGCCTGCCCGGTCCAGGCGATCCTGGTCGACCGGCTGGAGGGACGGGACGTACCGGCGGAGGCGTCGACGTCATGACCAGTGCCGACACCCTGCGCGCGTTCAAGCGAGAAGGCCGCATCGTGATCGTCGGCGCGTCGCTGGCGGGACTGCGGGCCGCGGAGGCGCTGCGCGCCGAGGGCTTCACCGGCTCGCTGACCATGATCGGTGACGAGACGGGCGAGCCCTACGACCGCCCACCCCTGTCCAAGCAGGTCCTGACCGGGTGGGTGCCGGCCGACGGCACCACGCTGCCACGACGCCGTGACGTCGACGCGGAGTGGCTGCTGGGCGTGCCCGCTACCGGACTGGACCTGGCCACCAACCAGGTGCGTCTCTCCGACGGACGTGAGATTCCCTTCGACCGGGTGCTGATCTCCACCGGCGTGCGGGCCCGGCCGTGGTTCGTCGAGAGCGAGGCGGCGCTGGACGGCGTGTTCGTCGTACGGACGCGCGAGCACGCCGAGGGCCTCCAGCGCGCCCTCGCCGCCGGCCCCTCCCGCGTACTGGTCATCGGCGCGGGATTCACCGGCTCCGAGATCGCCTCCATCTGCCGCGAGCGGGACATCCCGGTGACCGTCGCCGAACTCGCGCCCGGACCGCTGGTCGGAGCACTCGGCGCCATGATCGGTGAGATCGCGTCGGACCTGCAGCGCGCTCACGGCGTCGACCTGCGCTGCGGCGTCAAGGTCACTCGGCTGGAGGGTGACGCGCAGGGACACTTCCGCCGTGCTCACTTCGACGACGGCAGCACGGTCGACGCCGACGTGGCGGTGGTGGCGCTCGGGGGCATCCGCAACACCGAGTGGCTGCGGGGCTCCGGACTGGCGGCCGGCCCCTGGGGGATCGCCTGCGACACGGGCTGCCGCGCCCTCACCCTCGACGGCCTGATCACCGACGACATCTTCGTCGCCGGGGACGTGGCGCGCTGCCCGAACCCGGTCTACGAGTACCGGCTCATCTCGCTGGAGCACTGGGCCAACGCCGTGGAGCAGGCCGAGGTCGCGGCACACAACATGGTCAGCGGCCAGGCGGACCGCTGGCCCCACCTGAGCATCCCGACGTTCTGGTCGATCCAGTTCGGTGTCAACATCAAGTCGGTCGGCGTGCCGACCTTCGCCGACGAGGTCATCGTCGCCCAGGGGTCGGTGTCCGACCGCCGTTTCGTCGCCGCATACGGCTACCGCGGACGCGTCACCGCGGCGGTGAGCTTCAACAACGCGAAATGGCTGGACCACTACCGACGCTTGATCGAGACGGCGGCACCCTTCCCGCCGCCCAGCCCCACACCCGACCAGCCCCTCGACTCGAAACCGGTACCCGTCGACTTCCCCGGACCTCAACTGCTCGCCCAGGGAGCCACCGTGGTCGTCACCGGTCACGACCCGAGCGAGCGACGGGTCACGGCCGCTTACCAGCACCACCGGTAGGAGGGACAGCGAGATGACCACGACCCAGACGCCCGACACCCTCCGCCGGATCCTCGACTACTCCTCCCGGCCGGACCCGTACCCGCTCTACGCCGAACTGCGCAGAACGCCGGTGGCCCGGCAGGAGGACGGCAGCTTCGTCATCAGCACCTACCGCGAGATCGCGGACATCCTGCACAACCCGCACCTGAGTTCCGACGTCCGCAACCTGGCGCATCCGATGCCCACGCACGAGGGGCAGACCACGCCGGCGTTCATCAACCTCGACCCCCCCGAGCACGACCGCCTGCGGCGCATGGCGATGCGCCACTTCGGCCCCCCGCACACCCCGGGGCTGGTGGCCGGCATGGATGGCGATCTGACCGCCGTCGTCAGCGGTCTGATCGACGGCTTCGCGGGAAAGGAACAGATCGACATCGTCGACGACTTCGCCTACCCGTTCCCCGTCACCGTGATCTGCCACCTGCTCGGCGTGCCACGCGAGGACGAACCGCGCTTCCACCTGTGGGTGGACGCCCTCGTCAACTCCATCGACTACAACCCCAAGACCGACCCGAAGGAAAAACTGGAAAACGGCGTGCGGGCCCGCGCGGACCTGCGCCAGTACCTCGGCGGACTACTGGAGCAACGCCACGGCCGGCCGGGAGAGGATCTGTTGACGCGGCTGGCCAACGACGACGGTCCGGACGGGCGGATGACCGACGAGGAAATCATCAGCACCGCCAACCTGCTGCTGATCGCCGGCCACGAGACCACCGTCAACCTCATCACCAACGGCATGCTGACACTGCTGCGCCACCCCCAGGTGCTGCAGCGGCTGCGCGACGAACCGGACCTCATCGTGCCGCTCGTGGAGGAACTGCTGCGCTACGAGCCTCCGGTGCACATCATTCCCTGGCGGGCGGCGTACAGCGACATCACCGTCGCCGACACCGTCATCCCCAAAGGCTCGCAGATCATGCTCATGCTGGCCTCGGGCAGCCGCGACCCGGACCGCTTCCACGATCCCGACCGCTTCGACCCCGATCGGCGCGACAACCAGCACCTCGGCTTCGGCAGCGGCATCCACCTGTGCTTCGGCGGCCCGCTGGCCCGACGGGAAACCCAGATCGCGCTGGGCGAGCTGGTACGCCGCCTCGACCGGCCCCGGCTGGTCGACGACCCGCCGCCGTACCGGCGAAGCCCCGTTCTTCGCGGCCCGATCCATCTGCCCGTCGTGCAGGGGGGCGGCTGACGCGACGGCCGAGGGCTCCGTCCGGGCCGCCGGCTGCCACGGTTCAGCGGGTGGAGCCGTGGCCTCCGGCGAGGCAGGCTGGGTGCATGAAGTCGCTCTTGCGCTCACCCCCGCGCCCAGGAGCAGGCGGTCGGGGCCGGGTCCTCTTCACGCTGATGCAGTGCGTGCCCTTCTTGATCGCGCTGGCCGTTCTGGTCATCGAACTCACGCCCGCGCACTTCATCTACACCGGCCCCTTCCTCACCGCGGTTCCGGCGCTGGCGGCGGTGACGATGGGGCCCAAGGGCACCGCCGCGGCCGCGGCCCTCGCGCTGGCGATCAGTGTGACGACCGCGGCTCACAACGACGCCTGGGGCACCTTGCAGGTCTACACCAATTTCCTGGCTCTGAGCCTGGTCTCCGCGGCCGGTTTCATCACGAGCAGCGCTGTGCAGGCGCGCAGGCAGCGAGAACTCGACCAGGTCCGCCGGATCGCCGTGGCGGCCCAGGAGGTCGTGCTGCGGCCCGTGCCCGCACGGCTGGGCCCCCTGTCGGCGGGCAGCCTGTGCCTGGCGGCCGGGACGGGAGCGCGGGTGGGCGGCGATCTGTACGAGGCCGTGGAGACGCCGTACGGCGTCCGCTTGATCGTGGGCGACGTCCGGGGCAAGGGGCTGTCCGCGGTGCGAGCCGTCGCCGTGGTGCTGGGCGCGTTCCGGGAAGCCGTGCACTACGAGGACGAACTCACGGAGGTCATGAACCGCTGTGCGGCTGCGCTGCGGCGGGAAGTCGCCGTACCGGGCGCGTACGACGAGGAAGTCCTGCTGGAAGGGTTCATCACGGCGCTCATCGCGCAGGTGCCGGACGAACCCGTGGTGCAGCTGATCAACCGGGGGCACCCGCCGCCCCTGCTGCTGCACCAGGGCAGGGCGACGCCCCTGATGCCGTCCTCGCCACTGCCGCCTCTCGGCCTCGAGGACCTCACCACCGACCTCCCCGCCAAGCCTGAGAGCTATCCGTTCGTCCCCGGCGACCGTCTGCTGCTGTACACCGACGGCGTCATCGAGGCCCGCGACCGCGACGGCGAGTTCTTCGCTCTGCCGGAGACCGTGGAGGGGCTGGGCGCCGACACCTCCCCACCGGTGTTCCTGGAGCTGCTGCACGAGGCGCTGACCCGTCACACCGAGGGCGACCTGGCGGACGATGTGGCGATGATCCTCACTGATCGGCACATCATCGAACAAGATCCGACCGATTCGTGAGGCGGGCGCGAAAGAGAGGCTTTTCACTCCTCATACAGGCTGCTGACAAGCCGAGACAATTGAGCCGGAATTCGTAGTAATCCTTCACCCGTTCGCGGCGCATCCGCCGCCGGATGGCGGCGTTAGTTACAGCATGACGAAGGTAATCGGACGGGCACTGGAATCGCTTCCAGATCCATCTCGCTCGACTGCTGGGCGACCCCCCGTGCGGCTGGGTTCCTACACCTACCTGCCTGCGACGACCGGCATGGATACCACCAAGGGAGTCCTGATGAAGGGTGGACTTCCCGTCACGCTCGAGGTGACCGAGGACATTCTCCAGCAGTTCATGGACAGGATCACCTTCCTGGAGGAATACATCTCCAGAGGATGGGGCAGTTCGGGAGGCGCCTTCGGCCGCCCAGCGGCGGAATGATCGAACCGTCTCATGTCTCCTGAGTTCGGGTATCACCCCGAGTTCCCTGTCGAGTACCCGGACAGCTATCAGGGCGGCGGGGGGCGACACCGAGCGCCCGCCGGCGAGTTCAATCCGCCCCTGATCCCTCCGGACTCGAGCTGGGATCCCGCAGAAGAGCTGGCCTTCATGCTGCGCGACAGCCTCGAGCAGCAACCAAGGATCCCAGCGGCACGCCAAGAGGAGCAGCCGGCCGGTACGGGCGGGAAGACTCCGCGCGAAGCCCTGGTGGAACTCACGGCCGAGCTGCCACCGGTGAGGACTCCCTCGCGAGGCCATCGCAAGGTCAGGACCCGGCAGGGCCCGGGCAAGATCCGCATCGCCAGCTACGTCATGGTCGCCCTGGCGACAGCCATCGCCTCCGCCGTGAGCACCTTCGGCGGCCTGATCGCCTACGACCCGCTGCGGTTCGTGGCAGCGTCTCGCACCCAGAGCGGTGTGGTCGGCTGGTGGCCCCTTCTGGTGTTCGGCCCCTGGCTGGTGGCATCCCTGTCCATTCTCCGAGCCGCGCTGTATCAGCGCCGGGCTTTCCATTCCTGGTCCGTGCTCCTGATCTTTTCCATCATCGCCATGACACTTTGTGCCGCACAGGCGCAGAGAAACGTCATCGGCATCGCAACCGCCGCCCTGCCGACTTTCGCTTCTCTTGCCTGCTTTCAGCAGGTAGTTCGTCAGATCACCCTTACCAGGCCGCCTCGGCGGGCACATCCGCGACACAGGGTGCAACCTCCCGAGACACCCGTCGACGAAGTGACGGCCGAACAACCGCCGAAGGCCGGTTCACCGTCGAACAGCGGCGACGTCCACCGAAAGATCACCAACGACTGACCACGGCTGAAAGCTCCGGATCGATGACACATTTATGCGAAGAAGCAGAGGTCCTCGCCGAAATCCGGTCGAGAGGAGCCAGATGAACGGCCCCGTCACCACGGCGCATCCGATCCTCCCCGACGTCGGTCGGCTCCGCCCCCGCCAGCAGATGGCCTTGGACTGCGCCGTCTGTGCGCGCCCGTTGGGGGCGAGCGGCCGGGTGCTGTGCGAGCTGCGACACCGCGGGCTGCTCTTCCGGCTCTGGGTGTGCACACCAGGCTGTCAGACGGCCAGATCGGTCATCCCGGCCCCTTCCCCCCTCAGCGGCTGAAGGTGCCCAGTCCGTTGGCGTCGAGGTGCTCGACGGTGACGCTCGTGGCCTTGCCGGAGCGCGTGTGGAACGTGACGCCGGACAGGCCGACGGCGTTCTCGCCCCGGGTCCGGTAGCTGAACGTGTCACCCGTGTAGTGCCTCAAGGGGAACGCCGTCTTCTGCGGGCCCAGGGTCATGCTCAGGTTGCCGCTGTCGTCCCTGGTCACGGTGACCGGCCCGTAGTACTCGTTCGCATAGGTGCCCGTATAGACGTCGTCGGCCCCGGCCGGTGCGGCGTCGGCGGGCGGCTTGGCGTAGTTCGTGGGGGAGACACCCGTGTAGGCGGCGGCCCGCACCACCTTCCTGTAGAAGGCCAGCCAGTCCACGGTCTGCTTTCCGTTCTGGGCGATGTCGAAGAACGCGGCGGCCACCGCCTCGGGCACGCCGATGGGCTGTCCGTTGGTCAGCACCACGATGCCGAGCCGTTCGGTGGGCAGCAGGGTGACCTCGGTCGCGGCGCCCAGGTCGAAGGCGCCGGAATGGTTCAGGCGCAGCCGTCCGCGTTCGTCGTACATGACGTTCCAGCCGAGTCCGTAGAAGCCCGGCTCACCTGCCGGGGCGAGCGGGTCCATCGCGACGGAATGCGGGATGCGGGTCCGGTCCAGGGCCGCCGGGTCCACCAGCCGCCTCCCGTCGAACGCGCCGTTGTCCAGTTGCAGGCGCATCCACTTCGTGAGGTCGTCGACACTCGAACTCGCACCGCCCGCGGGCGCCTGGCTGTCGGCGTTCTCGGTGATCGAGGGCTTCCAGCGACCGTCGACCTCGACGTGGGCCGACGCCCGGTCGGCGGCCCTGTCGTAGTCGGCGCGCCGGTAGCTGGAGTGATCCATCCCCAAGGGCTTGAACAGCGTGTTCGCCGCCAGCTGCGGCCAGCCGGTCTTCGCCGCGTCGGCCACCGCCACCCCCGCCTCGGTGAAGCCGTAGTTGGTGTAGGCATAGGTCGCGCGGAAGGGAGCCAGCGGCTCCAGCCGCAGGTGCCGCAGAATGTAGTCGCGCGGATAACCCAGGTCCTCCAGCAGGTCACCGGCGTGGTCGGGCAGTCCACTGCGATGCGAGAACAGGTCCGCGACCGTCACGTTCGCGCTCACGTACGGGTTCTTGAGCGCGAAGCCCGGGTCGAGGACGGCCACCCGGTCGTCCCAGCCGACGACCTTGCGCCCCACGGCCCCGGAGACGATGGTCGATGACAGCGGCTTGGACAACGACGCCAGCTGGAAGACCGTTGCGGGATCGACCTTGTCGCCCTTGCCCAGCTCACGGACGCCGAAGCCCTTCTCGTACACGACCTTGCCGCGGTGGACGACGCCCACGGCGACCCCCGGCACCCCGGTCTGCCGCATCGCGGTGTCCACCAAGCCGTCGAGCCGGCCCACGGCGGCGTTCACCTGCGCCTGCGTCAACTGCGGCGGCGGTTGCTTCGGCGGCGTGGGGGCGAGCGATGCAGAGGTGGACGGACCGCTGGTGGCGCTGCCCATGCCGGCACACCCCGACAGAACGACCGCGAGCACACCCGGGAGCACCACTGCCGCGCCCACCCGGGCCCGCCGGCGCAGCCTTCTGACGCGACTCCGATTCGCCATGATCCGCATACCTCGCGATCCGCACACCTCGCGCTCGAGAGCCCTCAGGGGCACACCCGGCGCCCCTTCCATACTCACGCCACAGCGGCGGCACCGGTATGAAAAGACGAGCTTTCCGGACCCCCTGTCACAGCCTGGATGAGCACTCATAGTATTCTTACGACTACTCCAGGTGATCGCCTGGGCGGGTCGCGGTCTCTCGGCGTCGAGCCCGCATCGCGTCCGTGCTCTGTCCCACCCGTCCCGATGGGGGTTGGCATGTCTCGATTCCGCGCGCGGCCGGCAGGAGCGGCAGTCGCCGCGACCCTCTGCCTCCTCGGCGCCGGCACCTACTCCACCCACGCGTCAGCGGCGGAACGCTTGAGCTGGGTCGCGCTCGGCGACTCCTACACCGCCGGTGGCATCCATGCGACAGGCCCCACCTTCGAGGAACCCCGCGACGGCTGCCAGCGCACCACCGGCTCCTATCCGGAGGTCGTCAGGCGGGATCTGGGCTCTCTGGTCGATCTCCGCAACGTCAGCTGCGCCAACGCGACCATCGCCGAGGTCTCGCACGACCGGCAGACGCCCGTCGGCTACGAGCTGCACATCCCCGGCGTCGTCGACATCCACGACCCCGACCATCCCTTCGATCCGGTCCCCCCGCAGACCGACGCCCTGTCCCCCCGCACCGACCTGGTCACCGTGGGCATCGGAGGCAACAGCCTCGGCCTGGGCGACATCCTCGGCACGTGCATCAACCTCGGTCCCGGCGGAGGTGCCGACTCCAGCCCGTGCAAGGACCACTACACGTCCGGAGAAACGCCGAGCGTCGAAACCCGGCTTCGGTCCATGGAGCACGAGTACGACACCATGCTCGACACCATCCACCAGCGCGCGCCCTTCGCCAGGGTCGTGACCGTCGGCTACCCGGCGGTCATCCCCGACAACGCCGCCGACTGCCTGTACGGCGACCTCCTGCAGTTCGCCACCGTCCGCCACGCCGACCTGAACTGGCTGCGCGACGCGGTCCTCAAACCGCTCAACGCCGCCATCCACCGCGCCTCCACCAGACACGGCGACACCTACGCCGACATCTACACCTCCAGCAGGGGCCACAGCGTGTGCGCCACCGGCGAGGACAAATGGGTGGAGGGGGCCAAGGAACGCCTCGGCGTCGACGACGACCCCGACACCTGGGCACTCGTCCACCCCAACGCCCGCGGCCACGCCAACGCCGCCCACCAGGTCGAGGAGGTCATCCTGGGCGGCTGACAACCGCGAGCGGAACCGGCTGCCGACGTACGGCGCCGCCACGCCCTGTGGTTGCCGTTGCGGCAACCCTCATGTGACGCGGCACAAGACCTCCCACGGTGACGCCTGTCGCCGGGGAGGGGTGACCCCTCCCCGGCTCGACGCCGCGTCCGCTTCGGCTCTTTGGTTCAGTCGGTGCCGTCGCCGCACTTCGGCTCGGCGGACCGGCCCTGCCGAGCCGTTCGTGTCGGGGAGGACGACTGGGTACTCCCCTTGGCGACCGGCTGGAAGTAGTGGTCCAGCGCCCAGGCGGCCACGCGGGTACCGGCCCGGCAGCCGGCCACGTCCGCCGTGCGGGAGTGGACGCCGCCCCACACACGGGCGTCGACGACGTCCTGGTTGAGGTCGTCGGCGGACCCGTAGAACCGCGTGGTGCCGGTGACCCCGGAGGGGACGTGAAGGTCGATGCGCGCAGTGCCGAGGACGCCGGTCAGGGCACGTGTCACGGCAGCGGCGACGGTCGTATGGCCGGCGATGTAGTCCGGGTGGGGTGGGGTGAGGAGCAGCGGCTCCCAGACCGGGTCCGCCGTCGTCGCGGGGTTGCCGTCGGTGTCGGCGAGGCGGATGGCGGTGATCGGCCGCCAGGAGCCGTAGTGGAGCTTGGCGTCCCATGCGGTGATGACGGCGTCGGTCGCCGACGCGTTCACCGCGGCGAACAGCCGGGCCGTCTCGGCGATGCCGAGCCGGTGCCGGGCGGCGTGGTCCCGTACGGCTGTCTGGACCTGTTCGATCAGGTTGCCGCTGAAGAAGAGGGCGGTCTCGGTCTGCTGCGCGCTCCGGCCCGAGCCGGTCTTCACACCCATGGCCTTCAGCTCCTGGACATCCTCGGCGTAAGCGGCCGAGGAGAGGGCCGGTGGTGCGCCGGGTCGGAATTGCTGCGGGGAGGCGAGCAGGAGGGGGCGGAGCCTGGCGAGCCAGGTGTCGATGAAGGGCTGGAACGCGGGCGGGGTGGGCCGCCAGACCCCCGGTGCCGGGGCAGCGGTGAAAGGAACGTCCGCGAACCTGCCGTCTCCTTGCCGGAGTTCGATGACGCGGGCGGCGGCGCGCTTTCCGTAGTTCACGCCCCGGTCCCTGGCCTGACCGGCCGGGAGGGCTGCGAGCGAGTCCGCGTAGGCGGTGTCGAGCTGCTCCTTGAAGGCAGGGAAGTACGTGAGCAGCACGTCATGGGCCGCGGTGGCGGCGGCCGCCGCGGAGGACGCCTTGGCCGGACCGCGCTCGCGCCATTGGTACAGGGCGTAGCCGCCCTCGATCCCCACCACGGCGTTGTACACGGCGACGGAGACGAACCCCTCCCAGATCGCCACCTGCCCGGAGGGGCGTGGACCAAGGCTCGTCTTGATCGTGTCGGTGGCGATGGCGTTCCACTCGCGGACCACGGCTGCCGGATCCGCCGCGGTCCGGGTGCCCGCGTCGGGGGGACTTGTCGCGGCGGTGAGCGTCACGAGGGCGATGGCCGCGACGGCGCAGACGAATGCTCGGACACGTGAACGCGGAGGAACGGGAAGAGGGGGCCCTTGATGCACAGCGTTCTCCCTGAGAGTTGTGTGCCCAAGGCCTAGCAGCGGCCCACTGCGCAAGCAAGACAACTCGCCGCGAACCGGGCAGGCTCAGGGCGCCCTCGAACGCCTCACGTCGACACCACAGAGCCCCCTCCGGGTCGAAGGGGGCTCTGACGGTCGCCGGCGTCGCTCAGTGCACGTGACCGCTCGAAGCCGGCGTCGGACCCGCGTTCTTGACCGTCAGAGGGAGCAACTTCTTGCCGGTCGGGCCGATTTGAATGTGCGTGTCCATCTGCGGGCAGACACCGCAGTCGAAGCACGGCGTCCAGCGGCAGTCCTCGACCTCGGTCTCGTCGAGGGCGTCCTGCCAGTCCTCCCAGAGCCAGTCCTTGTCCAGGCCGGAGTCGAGGTGGTCCCAGGGGAGGACTTCCTCGTAGGTGCGCTCACGGGTGGTGTACCAGTCGACGTCGACGCCGAAGGGGACGAGGGCCTTGTCGGCGCAGGCCATCCAGCGGTCGTAGGAGAAGTGCTCGCGCCAGCCGTCGAAGCGGCCGCCGTCGTCGTAGACCGCGCGGATCACGGCGCCGATGCGGCGGTCGCCGCGCGAGAGCAGGCCCTCGACGATGCCGGGCTTGCCGTCGTGGTAGCGGAAGCCGATGGAGCGGCCGTACTTCTTGTCCCCGCGGATCTTGTCGCGGAGCTTCTCGAGGCGCGCGTCCGTCTCCTCGGCGGAGAGCTGCGGCGCCCACTGAAAGGGGGTGTGGGGCTTGGGGACGAAGCCGCCGATCGAGACCGTGCAGCGGATGTCGTTGGAGCCGGAGACCTCGCGGCCCTTCTGGATGACGTGGGTCGCCATGTCGGCGATCTGGAGGACGTCGTCGTCCGTCTCCGTCGGCAGGCCGCACATGAAGTACAGCTTCACCTGGCGCCAGCCGTTGCCGTAGGCGGTGGCGACGGTCCGGATCAGGTCCTCTTCCGAGACCATCTTGTTGATGACCTTGCGCATGCGCTCCGAGCCGCCCTCGGGGGCGAAGGTGAGGCCGGAGCGGCGGCCGTTGCGGGTCAGCTCGTTCGCCAGGTCGACGTTGAAGGCGTCCACGCGGGTGGAGGGGAGCGAGAGGCCGATCTTGTCGTCCTCGTAGCGGTCCGCCAGGCCCTTGGCGATGTCGCCGATCTCCGAGTGGTCCGCGGAGGACAGGGAGAGGAGGCCGACCTCCTCGAAGCCCGTGGCCTTCAGGCCCTTGTCGACCATGTCGCCGATACCGGTGATCGAGCGCTCGCGCACCGGGCGGGTGATCATGCCGGCCTGGCAGAAGCGGCAGCCGCGGGTGCAGCCGCGGAAGATCTCGACCGACATGCGCTCGTGGACCGTCTCCGCGAGCGGGACCAGGGGCTGCTTGGGGTACGGCCACTCGTCCAGGTCCATCACCGTGTGCTTGGACACGCGCCACGGGACGCCGGAGCGGTTCGGGACCACGCGGGCGATCCGGCCGTCCGCCAGGTACTCGACGTCGTAGAACGCCGGGATGTACACCGCGCCGGTCTTCGCCAGGCGGAGGAGGACCTCCTCGCGGCCGCCGGGACGGCCCTCGGCCTTCCACTCGCGGATGATCCGGGTCATGTCGAGCACGGCCTGCTCGCCGTCGCCGATGACCGCCGCGTCGATGAAGTCGGCGATCGGCTCGGGGTTGAAGGCCGCGTGGCCGCCGGCCAGGACGATCGGGTCGTCGAGGGTGCGGTCCTTGGACTCCAGCGGGATACCGGCCAGGTCCAGGGCCGTGAGCATGTTCGTGTAGCCCAGCTCCGTGGAGAAGCTGAGGCCGAACACGTCGAAGGCCTTCACCGGGCGGTGGCTGTCGACCGTGAACTGCGGGACGCCGTGCTCACGCATCAGCGCCTCCAGGTCCGGCCAGACGCTGTAGGTGCGTTCGGCGAGGACGCCCTCCCGCTCGTTGAGGACCTCGTAGAGGATCATGACGCCCTGGTTGGGCAGACCCACCTCGTAGGCGTCCGGGTACATGAGCGCCCAGCGGACGTCGCACTCGTCCCAGTTCTTCACGGTGGAGTTGAGTTCTCCGCCGACGTACTGGATGGGCTTCTGCACGTGGGGAAGCAGAGCTTCGAGCTGCGGGAAAACCGACTCGACAGGCATCTCGCGAACCTTCATGAGCTGACGGGGGTGACCATCAAGCGTAACCCGATCGGCGGCCTCCTCCGTACGCTCAGCCGGACGCCCCGGTGCCGATCTCCTTCCACAGGCCGGGCAGGTCCGTCTCCGCCGCCGCCGCGCGGGCCTCCTCCCTGCCGTACAGGAGCCCGTAGGTGAACGCGTTCTCCCCCGCCGCGTGGGCCACGGCGGACAGCTCGCGCAGGGTGAGGCGGGCCATGACGCTGTCCTGGTGGTCGCCGAGGAGGGTGGTCAGGGATTTCATCGCCTTGGTCAGGGAGCGCGCGGGGTTGCCCAGGGCCGGGGTGGCCGCCTCGGCCGCGTAGCGGGTGCGCTTGGCCTTCTTGCGGGCCTCGTGCAGGGCGAGGTCGCGTTCCTTGCCCGGCGGCAGGTCCAGCGCCTGCTCCACCAGGCCCGACAGCGCGGCCAGGTCCTTCTGTACGGCCTTGTCGAGCGCCTTGTGGGGCTTCTTGCCGGCGGCCTTCCGCAAGGGGGGGTCGGCGAGGAGCGTGTCCAGGGTGTCCAGGAGGGTCAGATAGCGGCGGGAGTCCAGGACGCCGGTGAGGTGGCCGTGGGCGCCGCCGCGGCGGGTGTCCGCCCAGGCCGCGAGCCGTTCGGGGACGGGGCCGGCGACCAGGTCCGGCGGGAGGGCGGCGAGCGCGGTCGTCAGGCGTTCGGCCAGTACCTCCTGGTCGCGGTCCACGCCCAGCTCGCCCGCGAGCCACTTCAGCTCGGCGCCGACGGGGTCGGTGACGGCGCGGTCGAGGACGGTGCGGAAGGTGCGCAGGGTGCTGCGGGCGCGCCGGGTGGCGACCCGCATGCGGTGCACGGAGTCGGGTACGTCGCGGCGGACGGCGGGGTCGAGTTCGACGAGCACGTCCCGCTGGGCGCGGAGGTAGGCGAGGACGTGGTCTCCGGCGGTCTCCGGGCGCGCGGGCCCGGTTCTCCTCCGGCGGCGGGCGCGGCTGCCTGCGGCGGTCTGTTCCAGGGCGCGGGCCAGTTTGGACGGCGACTCGGCGGGGCGTACACCCGCTTTGCGCAGCCGTTTCTCCACCCGGTCGAGGAAGGCGGGGTCGCCGCCCTCGGCGAGTTCCACCTCGATCTCGGTCCACTGGGCGGTTCCGCCCTTGCCGGTGAGCCGCTCGGCGGTCACGGCGTCGACGCTCGCCTCCGCCAGCAGGGCGCCGTCGGCGTCGACCAGGTGGCGGACGTCACGGGCGGAGCGCAGCCGCACCAGCGGGACCAGTTCGACGTCCCGGACGCGGGAGCGGACGAGAGCCGCGATCTCCTCGGGGACGGTGTCGGAGAGCGGGGCCCTGATCTCGTCGCGGACTCCGGGGGAGACCGGGAACTTCAGATGCCATCCGGCGTCGGTGCCTCCCGTGCGGCGGCGCAGGGTGAGGGCGGCGGCTGCCAGGCGCTCGTCGGGGGTGTCGTAGTAGAGGGCGTCGAGTTCGACCAGGCCCTTGTCCAGGACGGCCGCCACCCCGCCGACGCCGGTCAGGTCGGGCAGCCCGCTGTCGTCGGATTCGTACTTGCGCTCGATCTCGCGTTTCGTATCCGCCATGAAACGAATCTAGTGGGAGGCGGGCCCCGATGGCAGGGGGCACCGCCCGCCTCCCACCACTACGCCGACATGGGCCGCTGCACCTTGATCGACTGCAGGAGCCCGATCGCCATCCACACCGCGAACATCGATGAGCCTCCGTACGACACGAACGGCAGGGGGAGGCCGGTGACCGGCATGATGCCGAGGGTCATGCCGATGTTCTCGAAGGACTGGAAGGCGAACCAGGCGACGATCCCGGCGGCGACGATCGTCCCGTACAGCTCGGTCGAGTCACGCGCTATCCGGCAGGCACGCCAGAGGACGACCCCGAGCAGGAAGATGATCAGGCCCGCGCCGACGAAGCCCAGCTCCTCCCCCGCGACCGTGAAGACGAAGTCCGTCTGCTGCTCGGGCACGAACTGGCCGGTGGTCTGCGAGCCGTGGAAGAGCCCGGATCCGGTCAGTCCGCCGGAGCCGATGGCGATGCGGGCCTGGTTGGTGTTGTAGCCGACTCCGGCCGGGTCCAGGTCGGGGTTGGCGAAGGCCGCGAAGCGGTTGATCTGGTACTCGTCCAGGATGTGCAGCTGCCAGATGGCGATGCAGCCGATCACACCGGCGGTGAGCAGGCCGAAGACCCAGCGGTTGGAGGCGCCGGAGGCGAGCAGCACGCCCAGGACGATCGCCACCATGGCCAGCACCGAGCCGAGGTCGGGCATGAGCAGCAGGATCAGGACCGGTACGGCGGCCAGGCACAGGGACTGGAAGACGGTCCGGTGGTCCGGGTACGGCTTGTCGCCCGCGTCCACCCGCGCGGCCAGCAGCATCGCCATGCCCAGGATGATCGTCACCTTGAGGAACTCGGCGGGCTGGAGCGAGAAGCCGCCGATGACGAGCCAGTTGCGCTGGCCGTTGATGGTCGCGCCGAGCGGGGTGAGGACCACCAGGGCGAGGAGCACCGACAGGCCGTACAGGATCGGCACGGCGTTGCGCAGGGCCCGGTGGCCGAGCCAGAGCGTGCCGGTCATCAGGGCGATCCCGATGCCGAGGTTCATCAGGTGCCGGACCAGGAAGAAGTACGGGTCGCCCTGGTTGATCTCGGTGCGGTTGCGGGTCGCGGAGTACACCAGCAGCGAGCCCAGCAGGGACAGGGCGGTGGCCGCGAACAGCATCGGCCAGTCCAGCCTGCGGGTCAGCGAGTCGCGGGCGAAGATCCTGGTCCAGCCGGCCCGCTCGGGGCCGTACCCGGAGACGGAGAAGCTGTTGGCGCCGGTCATGAGGGCATCCTCCGGCTTCCCCTCCTGCGAGGCCGCCTGCGGGTGTCACGGTTGCCCGTGGTGGGCGGGGGTGTGGTGGCCGGCGGCTGCTGGTCGTCGCCGTTGGTGGTGTTGTCCTTCTGGGAGGCCTCGACGTCCTTGGCCGGGTCGCCGGTGACCTTGGGATTGACGATGGTGCCGTCCGGGCGGACCTTCGGCAGGCCCTTCTGCGGCTCCGGCAGCAGCGCCTTCTTGTGGTCGACGGAGCCGTCGCCCTGGACGCCGTAGAGCGCGCTGTAGATGTTGCGCACGGCCTCACCGGAGGCGCCGGAACCCGTACCGGCCTGGGCGATCGTCATGATCACCGTGTAGTCCTCGGAGTACGTGGCCAGCCAGGAGGTGGTCTGCTTGCCGTAGACCTCGGCCGTACCGGTCTTGCCGTGCAGCGCGATCTCGTCCTGCGGCCAGCCCCCGAACTTCCAGGCGGCCGTACCGCGCGTGATGACGCCCGCGAAGGCGTCGTCCATGCCCTTGAGGGTGGCCTGGCTGACCGGCAGCTTCCCGCTCTTCTTCGGCTTGATCGGCGTGACGGTCCTGCCGTCCGCGCTGATGATCGCCTTGCCGATGGTCGGCTGGTACATGGTGCCGCCGTTGGCGACGGCGCCGTAGATCACGGCCTCCTGGATCGGCGTGACGAGGGTGTCGCCCTGGCCGATGGAGTAGTTGATCTCGTCACCCTCGCGCATCTTGTTGCCCTCGAGGCAGTTCTCGTAGGCGATCTTCTCGACGTAGGAGCCGTCCTTCTTGCCGGACTTGCACCAGGCGTCCTTGTTGGCCTTCCAGTACGCCTCCTTCCACTGGCGGTCGGGGACGCGGCCGGTGACCTCGTTGGGCAGGTCGACGCCGGTCTCCTTGCCGAGGCCGAACTGGTGGGCGGTCTTGAAGAACCAGTCCTTGGGCTGGCCCTTCTTGGGGTTGATGCCGCCGTCCCGCTTCCACTCCTTGTCGGCGAGGCCGTAGAAGACGGTGTCGCAGGAGACCTCCAGCGCGCGGCCGAGCGAGATCGGGCCGAAGCTCTCTCCCTCGAAGTTCTTGAAGACCTGGCCGCCCACGGAGTACGAGCTGGTGCACGGGTAGCCGCCGTCCCACGGGTAGCCGGCCTGGACCGCGGCGGCCGTGGAGACCACCTTGAAGGTCGAGCCGGGCGCGGCCTGACCCTGTATGGCCCTGTTGAGCAGCGGGTAGTCGGATCCCTTCCCGGTGAGGGCCTTGTAGTCCTTGGCGGAGATGCCGCCGACCCACACGTTCGGGTCGTACGTCGGCGCGGAGGCCATGGCGACGATCCGCCCGGTCTTGGCCTCCATGACGACGACCGCGCCGGAGTCGGCCTTGTAGTTCTCACCGGTGATCTTGTCGAACTGCTGGCGGGCGATCTTCATCGCCTTGTCCAGCTCGTACTCGGCGACCCGCTGCACCCGGGAGTCGATGCTGGTGACCAGGTTGGAACCGGCCTCGGCGGCGTCCGACTTGGCCTTGCCGATGACCCGGCCGAGGTTGTCCACCTCGTAGCGGGTCACGCCGGCCTTGCCGCGCAGCACCTTGTCGTACTGACGCTCCAGGCCGGAGCGGCCGACCATGTCGGAACGCAGGTAGGGCGAGTCGGTGTCCTGGGCCTTCTGGATCTCGGTGTCGGTGACCGGCGAGAGATAGCCCAGCACCTGCGCGGAGTTGGACTTGCCGGGGCCCGCGTAGCGGCGCACGGCCTCGGGCTCGGCGGTGATGCCGGGGAAGTCCTCGGAGCGTTCGCGGATCTGCAGGGCCTGCTTGGGCGTTGCCTCGTCGGTGATCGGGATCGGCTGGTAGGGCGAGCCGTTCCAGCAGGGCTGGGGGGTCTTGGCGTCGCACAGCCGGACCTTCTGCCCGACCTCCTCGGGCTTCATGCCGAGGACGCCTGCCAGCTTGCTGAGGACGGCCTTGCCGCCGTCCGGCTGCTTGAGCAGGTCGGTGCGGGAGGCGGAGACGACCAGGCGGGTCTCGTTGTCGGCGAGGGGCACGCCCCGGGCGTCCAGGATGTCGCCGCGCACGGCGGGGTCGACGACCTGCTGGACGTGGTTGCCGGACGCCTCCTTCTGGTACTCGGCGCCCTCCCGGATCTGCAGGTACCACAACCGGCCGCCGAGCGTGCCGAGGAGGGAGAGGACGAGGATCTGGATCACGACGAGCCGGATCTGGACCCGTTGGGTCCGACCGGTCTCGGGGATGTTGGTCACTGCGGCTGTCTCCCCCTCTCAGTGCACGGACGTCCGCACGCGAAGCGCGTGTGTACGAACCGGCTGCGCGTGTACGAATGATGAACGACCGTCCTGTGAACGGACGTTCCGCGAAAGCTGCCTCGTTCGGGTGAACTCCCCGGCGCTCACAGCCGCTTGACCCCCTTGATGCGGCCGACCCGGGCGGAGCGGGTGCGAGCCTTGGCCTTCAGGGCGCCGAGGCCGCCGCGCTGGCTGCCGATGCGCAGGCCGGTACCGGAGGAGAGCCAGCCGGAGGAGATGTCGCCCGCCTTGGCGGCGGGGCCGGTCTCGGTGAGCGGGTCGTTGTCGGAGCGGCGGGCCAGCCACATGATTCCGGGGACCACGAACGGGGCGAGGAGCAGGTCGTACAGGGCGGCCGAGATCAGCAGCCCGGTCAGGCCGACGTGGCGGGCGGCGGTGTCGCCGACCAGGGCGCCCACGCCGGCGTACAGCAGGGTGGAGCCGACTGCGGCGGCGACCACGACGGCCATCGGGCCGGTCGCCGACTTCAGGCGCCCGTTCTCCGGCTTGATGAGCCCGGCGAAGTAGCCGATGACGCAGAGCACGAGCGCGTAGCGGCCGGCGGCGTGGTCGGCGGGCGGGGCCAGGTCGGCCAGCAGGCCCGCGCCGAATCCGACGAGGGCGCCGCCGACATGGCCGTACACCATGGCGAGGCCGAGGACGGTGAGCAGCAGCAGGTCGGGGACCGCGCCCGGCAGGTGCAGGCGGGCCAGGACGCTCACCTGGACCACCAGGGCCACGACCACCAGCGCGCTGGAGAGCAGGATCCGGTTGAGACGCATGGGGAAGTCAGCTCCTACTGCTGCTGCTCGTCGGCGGGTGCGTCCGCCGAGGGGGTCACCGTGACGGTCACCGTCGGCGTCGGAATCGGCTTGGGCTTGGCCGGGAGCACGGTGTCCCGCGGATCCTTCTTCGGGGCCTCGACGACCACGCCGACGACGTCCAGCTTGGTGAAGCTGACGTAGGGGGTGACGTAGAGGGTGCGGGTGAGGCCGCCACCGGAGGGGTCGACGCGGGAGACGACACCGACCGGGACGCCCGGCACGAACGGCTTGTCGGCCTGCGAGCCGAAGGTGATGAGCCGGTCGCCCTTCTCGACCTCCGCCTTGCCGTTGAGCAGTTCGACGCGCAGCGGGCGGTCGCCCTGCCCGGAGGCGAAGCCGAGTTCGTCGCTGCCCTCCATGCGGGTGCCGACGGTGAAGTCGGGGTCGTTGGCGAGCAGCACGGTGGCGGTGCCGGGGCCGACGGTGGTGACCCGGCCGACCAGCCCGTCGCCGTTGAGCACGGTCATGTCCCGCTTGATGCCGTCGTCGGCGCCGGCGTCGATGGTGATGGTCCAGGAGAAGCCCTGCGCCGCCCCGATGGCGATGACCTGGGCGCCCTTGATGCCGTACTGGCCCTCGCCGGCGATCTTGAGCATCTTGTCGAGCTGGCCCAGGCGGCTGCGGTTGCGGTCGTCGCTGCCGAGCTTCGCCTTGAGGGCCGCGTTCTCCTTCTCCAGTGCCGCGAGCCGGTCGTGCCGGCCGCCGGAGTCCCGGATCGCGGAGACGGCGTTGCCGACCGGGTCGACCGCCGAGGACAGTCCGTTCTCGACCGGGCCGAACACCGCGGCCGCGGCCTGCCGGGCACCGTCCACCGGGGAGTTGCGGCCTCCGCGGATGTCCACCGTGATCAGCGCGAACGCGATGGCGATCAGCAGGACCAGGAGCAGCCGGCTCTCTTTCGTGTCCCTCACGTGCGGCGGCCGTGCCCTTCCTCAAGTAGGAATTCGGCGGGCCCCTGGAAGACGCGCATGGTGCCACGCAAACCCAAAAGGCCCATTTGGGGGAGCTTATGCCTCTATATCAACGATCCGCCGCACGAGAGGGGAACGTCTCGTACGGCGGCATCGAAGAGTTGTGTCATCGGCGCGGCTGAGCGTCCAGGACCTGCTGCAGCGCCTCGAACTCCTCGACGCACTTGCCGGAGCCGAGCGCGACGCTGTCCAGCGGGTCCTCGGCGATGTGGATCGGCATGCCGGTCTCCCGGCGCAGCCGCTCGTCGAGCCCGCGCAACAGGGCTCCGCCGCCGGTCAGAACGATTCCTCGGTCCATGATGTCGCCGGACAGCTCCGGCGGGCACTTGTCGAGGGTCGTCTTGACCGCGTCGACGATCGCGTTGACCGGTTCCTCGATCGCCTTGCGGACCTCGGCGGCCGAGATGACGACGGTCTTGGGCAGTCCGGAGACCAGGTCCCGGCCCCGGACTTCGGTGTGCTCGTCGGCGTCGAGGTCGTACGCCGAACCGATCGTGATCTTGATCTGCTCGGCCGTGCGCTCACCCAGCAGGAGGCTGTACTCCTTCTTGATGTACTGGATGATCGCGTTGTCCAGTTCGTCGCCGGCGACGCGGATGGACTGGGCGGTGACGATGCCGCCGAGCGAGATGACCGCGACCTCCGTGGTGCCGCCGCCGATGTCCACCACCATGTTGCCGGTGGCCTCGTGGACCGGCAGACCGGAGCCGATGGCCGCCGCCATGGGCTCCTCGATGATGTGCACCTGGCGGGCACCGGCCTGGGAGGACGCCTCGATGACGGCGCGGCGCTCGACGCCCGTGATGCCCGAGGGCACGCAGACCACGACCCGCGGCCGGGCGAGATAACGACGCTTGTGGATCTTCAGGATGAAGTAGCGGAGCATCCGCTCGGTGATCTCGAAGTCGGCGATCACGCCGTCCTTCAGCGGCCGCACGGCGACGATGTTGCCCGGCGTCCGGCCGATCATCTTCTTCGCTTCGGCACCGACCGCGAGAATCCCGCCCGTGTTGGTGTTGATCGCGACGACGGACGGCTCGTTGAGCACGATGCCGCGACCCCTGACGTACACCAGCGTGTTGGCGGTCCCGAGGTCGACAGCCATGTCACGGCCGATGAACGACATTGAGTTCCCCATCCGGATTCATCTGGCCTTCCTGCGCTTTTGAGGGCATGTCAGGTCGGCGAGGCGGGTGCTGTGACGTGAAGGCTTCCATCGTAAACGGGCCTGCACGAACACTGCGCGAGGGTCTCCGCCATTGTCACCAGATGGCGGGCCGCCCCGCTTGTGGAGACGGGCGTTCGGGGGCGCTCGTTCCCTCAATCGCCGGTACTCATGCACTCGTGCCAGGAAAACGGGTGTCCGGGAGCGGGCCCCCGGACATTCCGCTTCGGCCGGCCTCGAGGCGTTACGCGCGGCCGGGGAAGAAGATCTTCACCTCGCGCTCGGCGGACTCCTCGGAGTCGGAGGCGTGGATCAGGTTCTCGCGGACGATCACGCCGTAGTCGCCGCGGATCGAACCGGGGGCGGCGGCGATCGGGTCGGTCGGGCCGGCCAGCTGACGCACGCCCTCGATGACCCGCTCACCCTCGACGATCAGGGCGACGACCGGACCGGAGGACATGAACGCGACCAGCGGCTCGTAGAACGGCTTGCCCTTGTGCTCACCGTAGTGCTGCTCCAGCGTCTCCTGGTCCAGGGTGCGCAGCTCCAGCGCGGTGATCTGCCAGTCGGCCTTGCGCTCGATACGGCTGATGATCTCGCCGGTCAGGCCGCGACGGACGGCGTCGGGCTTGAGGAGGACGAGGGTGCGCTGGCTCACGGGAGGACTCCTTACGCGACTGACGGGTGCGGTGGGACGAGGTTACAGGGCGTGTCGGGGCGCCCGTCACGCAGCGTCAGCCGTGGAGGAGGAGGACTCCGCCTGCGCCGCGAAGCGCGCCTTCGCCTCGTCCACCTTTCTGCCGAAGTGCACCGACGCCCACCACAGCGCCGCGAAGATCGCGCCGAGGAAGTACATGCTCGGGACGAAGACGCCGGAGGCGATCAGGGCGAGCTGCAGGGCCCAGCCGAGGGCGACGCCGCCCGGCCGGGTCACCATGCCGCACAGCAGCAGGCACAGGACCATGGCGATGCCGCTGACCAGCCACACCGTCGAGGTGGACAGGTCAGGGTCCTTCATGGCGACGAGCGCGGCGAACCCGACGATGAAGAACTCGCCGATGAGCGTCGATGCACAGAGCGTACGCACAGGAGATCTCAGCCCTTCCCGAGCAGCAGCCGGGCCTCGCCGACCGTGATGACGGAACCGGTGACCAGCACGCCACCGCCGGCGAACTCGCCCTCCTCCTCGGCCAGCGTGATCGCGGCCTCCAGGGCGTCCGGCAGGCGCGGTTCGACCTGCACCCGCTCCTCGCCGAACACCTCGACGGCGATCGCGGCCAGCTCGTCCGCGTCCATGGCGCGGTGGCTGGAGTTCTGGGTGACGACGACCTCGGCGAAGATCGGTTCGAAGGCCTCCAGCAGCCCGCGCACGTTCTTGTCGCCGCTCGCGCCGACGACACCGATCAGCCGGGTGAAGTCGAACGCCTCCCGCACGGCCTCCGCGGTGGCCGCGGCGCCCGCCGGATTGTGCGCGGCGTCCAGCACGACCGTCGGGGAGCGCCGGACGATCTCCAGGCGGCCCGGCGAGGAGACGGCCGCGAAGGCCTTGCGGACGGTGTCCAGGTCCAGCGGCTCCGCGCGCTGCGCGCCGACGCCGAAGAACGCCTCGACGGCGGCGAGGGCGACGGCCGCGTTGTGCGCCTGGTGGGCGCCGTGCAGCGGGAGGTAGACCTCCTGGTACTCGCCGCCGAGGCCACGCAGGGTGAGCAGCTGCCCGCCGACGGCGACCTGCCGGGCGACGACCCCGAACTCCAGGCCCTCGCGGGCCACGGTCGCGTCCACCTCGACCGCCTTCTTCAGCAGCACCTGCGCCGCGTCCACCGGCTGCTGGGCCAGGATGACGGTCGCGTCCTGCTTGATGATGCCGCTCTTCTCGGCGGCGATCTCCGCGTGCGTCTCGCCGAGCCGGTCGGTGTGGTCCAGGTCGATCGGGGTGACCACGGCGACGTCGCCGTCGATCACGTTGGTCGCGTCCCAGGAACCGCCCATGCCGACCTCGACGACGGCGACGTCCACGGGGGCGTCCGCGAAGGCCGCGTACGCCATGCCGGTGAGCACCTCGAAGAAGGACAGCCGGTACTCCTGCGAGGAGTCGACCATCTCCACGTACGGCTTGATGTCCTGGTACGTCTCGATGAACCGCTCGGCGGAGATCGGGGCGCCGTCCAGGCTGATCCGCTCGGTGATCGACTGCACGTGGGGGCTGGTGTAGCGGCCGGTGCGCAGTTCGAAGGCGCCGAGCAGGGCCTCGATCATGCGGGCGGTGGAGGTCTTGCCGTTCGTGCCCGTGATGTGGATGGACGGGTAGGAGCGCTGCGGCTCGCCGAGTACGTCCATCAGCGCGGCGATCCTGCTGACCGAGGGCTCCAGCTTGGTCTCGCCCCAGCGGGTGGCCAGCTCCGCCTCGACCTCGCGCAGGGCCTTGTCGACCTCGGGGTCCTCCGGTCGGGCCGGGACGTCGGCCTGCGGCGGGCCGCCCTGGGTACGCAGGGTGCGGCTGCCGGCCTCGATCACGGCGAGGTCGGGGTCGCGGTCGGTCTCGGCCGAGACGATCTCCTCGAAGTCGTCGAGGGGGTCTGGCTGGTCGGTGCCGTTCGGGTCGCTCACGAGGCCCAGTCTACGGAGCGGGCGGTGGCGTTGCGGCGCCGGTATGGGATGGCTTGTCTCGTCGGCGGGCTGCGGGTGTCTCGTGGCTGGTCGCGCCCACGCGGCGGAGCCGCACCCCGGCACGGCCCCGCGCCCTCGGGGAGCCGCGGTGCCGTCTGCCGTCGAGGCGGCACGGCCCCCGGGCGGTGATGCCGCTCGGGGCGGTACGGGTGGGCGCGGGCGGCACCTCGCGGCGAGCGGCGCCTCTCGCGGGGTACGCGAAGGCCCCCGGTGTATGAACGGCTCCGGGGGCCTGGCGTCGGAACGAACCCTTACGCGGGCGGCAGCTTGTCCAGCTGGGCCTGGATGCGGGCGATGTCGTCCTCGGCCTTGGAAAGGCGCGTGCGGATCTTGTCCACCACGTTCTCCGGGGCCTTGGCCAGGAACGCCTCGTTGCCGAGCTTGGCCGTGGCCTGGGCCTTCTCCTTCTCCGCGGCCGCGAGGTCCTTGGCGAGGCGCTTGCGCTCCGCGGCCACGTCGATCGTGCCGGAGAGGTCGAGGGCGACCTCCGCGCCGGCGACCGGCAGGGTGGCCGTGGCCGTGAAGGACTCGCCCTCCGGCTGCAGGCGCAGCAGCTGGCGGATGGCCGCCTCGTGCGGGGCCAGCGCCGTACCGTCCAGGGTCAGGCGGGCCGGGACCCGCTGCCCCGGCTGCAGGCCCTGGTCGGCGCGGAAGCGGCGGACCTCGGTGATGACGGACTGCAGGCTCTCGATCTCCCGCTCGGCGGCCGCGTCGCGGAAGCCGCTGTCGGCCGGCCAGTCGGCGATGACGAGCGACTCGCCGCCGGTGAGGGTGGTCCACAGGGTCTCCGTGACGAACGGGACCACCGGGTGCAGCAGCTTCAGCGTGACGTCCAGGACCTCGCCCAGGACCCGCTTGGAGACCTCGGCCGGCTCGCCGCCCGCCTGGAACGTCGTCTTGGACAGCTCGACGTACCAGTCGAAGACCTCGTCCCAGGCGAAGTGGAAGAGGGCGTCGGAGAGCTTCGCGAACTGGAAGTCCTCGTAGAACGCGTCGACTTCGGCGATGACGGAGTTGAGGCGGGAGAGGATCCAGCGTTCCGTGGCGGACATGGCGGAGGCGTCCGGCAGCGGGCCCTCGACCGTCGCGCCGTTCATCAGCGCGAAGCGGGTCGCGTTCCAGATCTTGTTGGCGAAGTTGCGGGAGCCCTGGACCCAGTCCTCGCCGATCGGCACGTCGACACCCGGGTTGGCGCCGCGGGCCAGGGTGAAGCGCAGGGCGTCGGAGCCGTACTTGTCCATCCAGTCCAGCGGGTTGACCGCGTTGCCGAAGGACTTCGACATCTTCTTGCCGAACTGGTCGCGGACCATGCCGTGCAGGGCGATGGTGTGGAACGGCGGGGTGCCGTCCATCGCGTACAGGCCGAACATCATCATCCGGGCGACCCAGAAGAACAGGATGTCGTAGCCGGTGACCAGCACGGAGTTCGGGTAGAACTTCGCGAGCGACTCGGTCTGTTCGGGCCAGCCGAGGGTGGAGAACGGCCACAGGCCGGAGGAGAACCAGGTGTCGAGGACGTCGGTGTCCTGCTTCCAGCCCTCCGCCTCGGTCCCGGGCGGCTGCTCGTCGGGGCCGACGCAGACGACCTCGCCGTTCGGGCCGTACCAGACCGGGATGCGGTGGCCCCACCACAGCTGCCGCGAGATGCACCAGTCGTGGAGGTTGTCGACCCAGTCGAAGTACCGCTTCTCCATCTCCTGCGGGTGGATCTTGACCTTGCCCTCGCGGACGGCGTCACCGGCCGCCTTGGCCAGCGGGCCGACCTTGACCCACCACTGCATCGACAGGCGCGGCTCGATGGTGGTCTTGCAGCGCGAGCAGTGGCCGACGGAGTGGACGTACGGCCGCTTCTCGGCGACGATCCGGCCCTCGGCGCGCAGCGCGGCGACGATGGCGGAGCGGGCCTCGAGGCGGTCCAGGCCCTGGAAGGGGCCGTGGGCGGTGATGACGGCGTGCTCGTCCATCACGGTGAGGGACGGCAGGTTGTGCCGCTGGCCGATCTCGAAGTCGTTCGGGTCGTGGGCCGGGGTGACCTTGACCGCGCCGGTACCGAACTCGGGGTCGACGTGCGTGTCGGCGACGACCGGGATGGAGCGGTCGGTCAGCGGGAGCTTGACGAGCTTGCCGATGAGGTGCCGGTAGCGCTCGTCGTCGGGGTGGACGGCGACGGCGGTGTCGCCGAGCATCGTCTCGGCACGGGTGGTGGCGACGACGATCGTGTCGTCCCCGTCGCCGTACTTCATCGAGACCAGCTCGCCGTCGTCGTCCTGGTACTCGACCTCGATGTCCGAGATGGCCGTCAGACAGCGCGGGCACCAGTTGATGATGCGCTCGGCGCGGTAGATCAGCTCGTCGTCGTAGAGGCGCTTGAAGATGGTCTGGACGGCCTGGGAGAGGCCCTCGTCCATGGTGAAGCGCTCACGGGACCAGGCGACGCCGTCGCCGAGGCGGCGCATCTGGCCGCTGATCTGGCCGCCGGACTCGCCCTTCCACCGCCAGACGCGCTCGACGAACGCCTCCCGGCCCAGGTCGTGGCGGGACTTGCCCTCCTTGGCCAGCTCGCGCTCGACCACGTTCTGCGTGGCGATGCCGGCGTGGTCCATACCGGGCTGCCACAGCGTCTCGTGGCCCTGCATGCGCTTGCGGCGGGTCAGGGCGTCGATGAGGGTGTGCTCGAAGGCGTGCCCGAGGTGCAGGCTGCCGGTGACGTTCGGCGGCGGGATGACGACCGTGTACGGCGGCTTGTCGCTCTTCGCGTCGGCCTCGAAGTAACCGCGCTCTACCCAGCGCTCGTACAGCGGCCCCTCTACATCGGCCGGCGCGTACTGGGTCGGCAGTTCGGAGTCGGGCGCGGGTGGCTGCTGCTGAGCGTTCTCGGTCACGGGGGTCAGTTTAGAGGTGTCACGGGGTGGTCCCGAAACGCGTTTGTTCTGTAACGGTGCGACCCCCGGTGCCGTGTGTTTGCCGGGCCTGGGCCAGGATGTCAGGAACACATAAGCTCCTGGAGGGGAACGCAGGAATGAGCAACAACCAGCCGGGCCCGTACGGCGGCCCGCCCCAGCAGCCGGGTCCGTACGGCCAGCAGGGGCAGCCCGGTCCGTACGGCCAGTCGGGCCCCTACGGCCAGGCAGGCCCCTACGGCCAGCAGCCGCAGGCTCCGCAGCCCGGCTACGGCTACCCCCAGCAGACCCCTCCGGCGCAGCCGGGGTACGGCTACCCGCAGCAGGGCGTGCCGCCGCAGCCGAACCCGTACGGGCAGCAGCAGCCCTACGGCATGCCGCAGGCGCCGCAGCCGAGCGGGGGGAAGAAGAAGACGGGCCTGATCATCGCCGCGGTGGCCGTGGTGGCGGCCGTGGCCGTGGGTGCGTACTTCGTGATCGGCGGCGGGAGCGGCGGCAGCGACGTCGCGGACGACGGCCCGCACAAGCTGACGACTCCGGCGACGGTGCTGACGGAGTACAAGAAGTCCAAGAGCGAGTCCGACACCATGACGTCCAGTGACCTCAAGGACGCCGAGAACTGGGGCGTGCACGACCCCAAGGACGTCAGCGCCGAATACAAGTCCGGTGACGAGAGCAACCCGCTCAGCCAGAAGATGATCAAGTTCGGCGGGGTGTACGGGACGATCGACGACCCCGAGAAGGCCGTCGACGCGATGTTCGCGTACATGAAGAAGGAGAGCAACAAGGACAGCAGCGAGGGTGTCGGCCTCGTGGGCGAGCCTAAGCAGTACAAGCCCGCCTCGCTCAAGGGCGCGGTCCTCAAGTGCCAGCAGATCAAGGGCACGAACCCCGACAGCACCGCCAGCGGTCCCAAGGAGATGACGTTCGACGTCTGCATCTGGGGCGACAAGAGCACCCTGGGCATGGTCATGCCGATGGACATCGCCACCCTCGCGGCCGGCCGGTCCAGCGACCCGGCGGCCGACGCCGAACTGGCGGCCAAGTTCCGCAACGAGGTCCGCGTCAAGGCCTGACGCGGACGGCGCTACGCCGAAAGGGCCCCGGTCGGTCGACCGGGGCCCTTTCTCGTACCTGGGGTCATGCCGTCTTCTGCTCGCCCGAACCCCGGCCCCGGGCCTCCCGCGGGATGAGGGTCGGGTTGACGTTGGAGAGGACCACGTCGGCCGTGATGACGACGCGCGCCACGTCCTTGCGGGACGGGACCTCGTACATCACGCCCTGGAGGACCTCCTCCATGATGGCGCGCAGGCCGCGGGCGCCGGTCTGGCGGAGGATGGCCTGGTCGGCGATGGCCTCCAGCGCCTCGCGCTCGAAGTCCAGCTCCACGCCGTCGAGTTCGAAGAGGCGCTGGTACTGCTTGACCAGCGCGTTGCGGGGCTCCACCAGGATCTTGAGCAGGGCCTCACGGTCCAGGTTGTGGACGCTCGTGATCACGGGGAGGCGGCCGATGAACTCGGGGATCATGCCGAACTTGACCAGGTCCTCCGGCATGACGTCCTCGAAGACGTCCTTGGCCTCCAGCTCGCGCTTGGAGAGGATCGTCGCGCCGAAGCCGATGCCCTTGGCGCCGGCCCGGGCCTCGATGATCTTCTCCAGGCCCGCGAAGGCACCGCCCACGATGAACAGGACGTTCGTCGTGTCGATCTGGATGAACTCCTGGTGGGGGTGCTTGCGGCCGCCCTGGGGAGGGACCGAGGCCGTGGTGCCCTCGAGGATCTTCAGGAGCGCCTGCTGCACGCCCTCGCCGCTCACGTCGCGGGTGATCGACGGGTTCTCGCTCTTGCGGGCCACCTTGTCGATCTCGTCGATGTAGATGATGCCCGTCTCGGCCTTCTTGACGTCGTAGTCCGCCGCCTGGATGAGCTTCAGCAGGATGTTCTCGACGTCCTCGCCGACGTAGCCCGCCTCGGTCAGCGCCGTCGCGTCGGCGATCGCGAAGGGGACGTTCAGCATGCGCGCCAGGGTCTGCGCGAGGAGGGTCTTGCCGGAGCCCGTGGGGCCCAGCAGCAGGATGTTGGACTTCGCCAGCTCGATGGCGTCGTCACGGCCGCTCGCGCCGCCGTTCTCGCCCGCCTGGACCCGCTTGTAGTGGTTGTACACCGCGACGGAGAGCGCCTTCTTGGCCGCTTCCTGGCCGACCACGTAGCCCTCGAGGAACTCGTAGATCTCGCGGGGCTTGGGCAGTTCCTCCCAGCGGACCTCGCTGGTCTCCGCGAGTTCTTCCTCGATGATCTCGTTGCAGAGGTCGATGCATTCGTCGCAGATGTACACACCGGGCCCTGCGATGAGCTTCTTGACCTGCTTCTGGCTCTTGCCGCAGAACGAGCACTTGAGCAGATCGCCGCCGTCACCGATGCGTGCCACGGTGTGCTTCCCCTTCGCCTGGGAGACGCCTGGACACTGAGATCCAGCGGCTCCTGGTGCTGCCTTATGTCCGACGGTACCTTGCCGGGCCCGGTGTTCGGGCCCCCCTTGGCAGGGTTCACTTTGACGTGCACCGTGCCAAGAGGGGCAGAAAGTACGCCCTCCGGGTCAGCGGACCGCGGAGTTGTTCAGCTTGCGGGTGGAGATGATCTGGTCGACGAGGCCGTACTGCAGCGCCTCCTCGGCCGTGAGGATCTTGTCGCGCTCGATGTCCTCGCGGATCTTCTCGATCGGCTGGTTCGAGTGCTTCGCCAGCATGTCCTCCAGCTGCTCGCGCATCCGGGTGAACTCCTTGGCGATGATCTCCAGGTCGGAGAGCTGGCCACGGCCGGTGGAACCCGCCGGCTGGTGGATCAGCACGCGGGAGTTCGGCAGCGCCATGCGCTTGCCCGGGGTACCGGCGGCCAGCAGGATGGCCGCGGCGGAGGCCGCCTGGCCCATGCACACCGTCTGGATGTCCGGCTTCACGAACTGCATGGTGTCGTAGATCGCCGTCAGGGCGGTCATGTCGCCACCGGGGCTGTTGATGTAGATCGAGATGTCCCGGTCCGGGTCCATCGACTCCAGGCACAGCAGCTGCGCCATGACGTCGTTGGCGGAGGCGTCGTCGATCTGGACGCCCAGGAAGATCACGCGCTCCTCGAAGAGCTTCGCGTACGGGTCGTACTCGCGGATGCCCTGGGAGGTGCGCTCGACGAAGCGCGGGATGACGTAGCGGCTGTCGGGGCGGGGCCCTTCGTACATGCCGCTGGCGGCGCCGGGGAAGTTGCTCATGGGGTGTTCACCGTCCTGGTGGCGTTCTGGGGGCTTCGGTCTCGGCGGTGCGTGGCGTGGCCTGGCCGGTCAGGCACCGGTGCCGCCGCCTCCCGGAACACCCGAGGCGTGCGTGATGATCTCGTCAATGAGACCGTACTCCTTGGCCTCTTCCGGGGTGAACCAGCGGTCGCGGTCGCCGTCGCGGATGATCGTCTCGACCGTCTGGCCGGAGTGCTGCGCGGTCAGCTCGGACATGCGCTTCTTGGTGCGCAGCAGGTACTCGGCCTGGATCTTGATGTCCGAGACCGTGCCGCCGAGGCCCGCGGAACCCTGGTGCATCATGATGTCCGCGTGCGGCAGCGCGAAGCGCTTGCCCGCGGCGCCACCGGTGAGCAGGAACTGGCCCATCGAGGCGGCCATGCCCATGGCGATGGTGACCACGTCGTTCGGGATGTACTGCATGGTGTCGTAGATCGCCATGCCGGCCGTCACCGAGCCACCGGGGCTGTTGATGTAGAGGAAGATGTCCTTGTCCGGATCGGCGGCAAGGAGCAGCAGCTGTGCGGTGATCTTGTTGGCGATGTCGTCGTCAACCTGCTGGCCGAGGAAGATGATCCGCTCGTTGAGCAGCCGGTTGTAGACCTGGTCGCCGAGGCCACCACCGATGGAAGGCTCGCCGGCGGCTGAAGGCATCAGATTCGTCACGTATCCACCTGCTCGTCTTACGACGGCGCCGGGCCGTCTCACGTCGTCCTGCCGGAGGCTTGGCTGGGGGTTTCAGGAGACTCCCCTGCCCCCGTACTCATGGACCCTAACGCGCGGGTCCCTTCGGGGAATCCCGGAGATGGGAGTGTTCGCCGGGGGCGTAGCGCTCCGCAGACGGACCGGTGCGGTTCGTAGGAGGCGGCCCCGCCGTGATCCGGACCGCGCGATGCGCGGGGCCCCTCACGCGGTTCCCCGCGCCCCTTGGGCCGGCGGCACCGCCCGGGGAGACGAACGGGCCCCGGGGAAAGTCCCCAGGGCCCGTCGTACGCGCGTCAGAGGCGCCGTAGGGCGGTTCAGCCCTCGGTCTTCTCCTCGTCGGACTCGGCGGCCGGAGCCTCGGCGGCGGCCTCGGTCTCCTCCTCCTCGTCGTCCAGGTCGATGACCTCGCCGTTGGTGTCCTTCACCGTGGCGGCCTCGACCACGACGGCCAGGGCCTTGCCGCGGGCGACCTCGCCGACCAGGAGCGGCACCTGGCCACCCTCGACGACGGCCTGGGCGAACTGGTCGGGGGACATGCCGGAGGAGGCCGCGCGCCGCATGAGGTGCTCGGTCAGCTCCTCCTGGTTGACGTTCAGCTGCTCCTTCTTGACCAGCTCGTCGAGGACGAACTGGGTCTTGATGCCCTTGACCGCGGCCTCGCGGGTCTCGGTCTCGAACTCCTCGGCGGTCTTGCCCTGGATCTCCAGGTACTTGTCGAGGGTGAGGCCCATCTGGCCGAGCTGGTGGTGCTCCAGGTTGTGCTTGCGGGTGTTGATCTCGTCCTCGAGCAGCTTCTCGGGGACCGGGACCTCGACCAGCTCGAGGAGCTTCTCCAGGACGCGCTCCTGGGCCTGGGTGGCCTGGTCGAACTGCTTCATGTTGGCCAGGCGCTTGCGGCTGTCGGCCTTCAGCTCGTCCAGGGTGTCGAACTCGGAGGCGAGCTGCGCGAACTCGTCGTCCAGCTCGGGCAGTTCACGGGCGGCGACCTGGGTGACCTTGACGGTGACCTCGGCCTCCTTGCCCGCGGCGGAGCCGCCCTTCAGCTCGGAGGTGAAGGTGGCCTCCTCGTCGGCGGACAGGCCCTTGACGGCGTCGTCGATGCCGTCCAGCAGCTCACCGGAGCCGATGGTGTAGGACACGCCGTCGGCGACGCCGTCCTCGAGGACCTCGCCGTCGACCTTGGCCTGCAGGTCGATGGTGACGACGTCGCCGTCCTCGGCGGCACGCTCGACCGGGGAGGTGGAGGCGAAGCGCTCGCGCAGCTGCTCGACCGACTTCTCCACGTCCTCGTCGGTCACCTCGACGGCGTCGACCTCGACCTCGATACCGGAGTAGTCCGGGATCTCCAGGGCCGGGCGGATGTCGACCTCGGCGGTGAAGTTCAGCGTCTCGCCGTCCTTCAGCTCGGTGATGTCGACCTCGGGCTGGCCCAGCGGGTTCAGCTCGGCCTCGTTGACCGCCTCGGTGTAGAACTTCGGCAGCGCGTCGTTGACGGCCTCCTCCAGCACCGCACCGCGGCCGAAGCGCTGGTCGATGACGCGGGCCGGGATCTTGCCCTTACGGAAGCCCTTCACCGTGACCTGCTGGTTGATCTTCTTGTACGCCGCGTCGAGGCTGTCCTTGAGCTCCTCGAAGGGCACCTCGACAGTGAGCCGAACCCGGGTCGGGTTCAGGGTCTCCACGGCGCTCTTCACGGTTCGGTCTCCTTGTGGCTGACTTCTTGGTTTCTGCCGGAGCCAGACTGGTCCGGCGGATTTCGTCGCCCGGAGGAGTTCGTAGGCCGAGTGGGCCGGGACACACGGGCGCGCAGCTTGCATAGTAACCGCAGCCGGTCAGCGCCCCAAAAGGCGATCATCACGAGGTCACGAGCCGGTGGTCGGGGTGGCGGGATTTGAACCCACGGCCTTCCGCTCCCAAAGCGGACGCGCTACCAAGCTGCGCCACACCCCGTCTGGTGCGACACGTAGGGTACATGCCCCGGCCGGATACGTCGGCCGCATTCACGGGAGCGGTCGGGTGCGGCATGCGCGCGGTCCACGCGCCGGGCAACACGTTGGCCTCGGCGGTGTGCGACCCGCTACGATGCCTCCAGTGCCGCGGTCACGGACCTGCGGCGCAGTGCTGCGGGCGTAGCTCAATGGTAGAGCCCTAGTCTTCCAAACTAGCTACGCGGGTTCGATTCCCGTCGCCCGCTCTGTACGGCTCAGGGCCGGGTCGGAGGATGATTCCTCCGACCCGGCCCTGAGCCGTTTCCCGGAGCTGGGATCAGCGCGGCGCGGCCCCTCGGCAGCGTGTTCGGCGTAGGCACACGCCTCCGCAATCACCCGTCCGAGGGACCGTGGGCCTTGCCCGAGGCGCCCTGGATACGTCCTGGCGGAAGAGACGTCACTATGGGTCTCAAGCAGGAGGCCCGCACCACCGAACGGGCTTGGCGGCAAGATCGGTGGGGCGGGCACCGAGTACCAGGAGGTACCGCTATGAGTGTGGCTCCGATCCGCTCTGCACTGTCAATCGCTCGCCCGAGGGACTGGGCGGCCCTGCTCATCGTCATCGTGATCGTCTATGTCCCGGCGGCGCAGATCCAGGACATCCTGACCACTCTGGTCGCCCTGTCAGGAGTGCTCGTCTCGGGCTCGGCGGTGAGGGCCGTGTCAGCGCGGCTGCCGCAGACGACCGCCTAGGGACGGGCTGGGCTCGATCGGTCCAGGGGCCCGGTCTCCGCTTCGGCGGAGCCGGGCCCCTGGCGTGTTCACAGGTCTTTGACGTCCACGCTGTAGACCGAGCGGATGCCGTAGGGGACGTAGAGGGCGTCGCCGGACAGGACGGGGGACGCGGGGCTCTCGGAGGAGCCGGTGGTGTCGCTGTCGTCCCGGCCGGGGAGCGTGCCCGTGACCCGGCCGGTGCGCAGGTCCAGGGCAGCCAGCCGACCGGTGGGCGAGGCCAGGTAGAGCCGGGTGGCGGAGGCGGTGGGCGGGCCGGGCTGTTCGACGGTGGAGTTGCTCTGCCACAGCTGCCGGCCGGTGTCCGGGTCGACCGCGCGGACACTGCCGCTGCCGAGGGTGAGGTAGAGGGTGCCCCGGACCAGGTAGACGCCCGTGGCGGCCTTCGGGACGGTCAGCCGTACGGTCGTCACGACGCGCGAGGAGAGGTCGATGAGGGTCAGGCGGCTCAGTCTCCCCAGGAACGGGTCGGTGCCCAGCACCAGGCGGCCCCGTGCCTGGCCGAACGGGTACACCCCGCCCTCGGCCGTCCGGGTCCAGCGGGGCTTGCCGGTGGCGGGGTCGAGCTGGGCGATGGTGGTGTGGTCGGCGTCGCCCTTGCCGTCGGGGGTGTGGCACACCAGGTAGGCCTGGCCGCCGGCGCCGCTCAGCATGCAGTCGCCCTCGTCGTTCATGCCGTAGGGCAGCCGGTGGTGCCAGCGGACCCGGCCGTGTGCGGCGTCGAGGAGGGCGTAGGAGCCGGACGCGTCGCCGTAGGTGGTGATGACGCCCGCGGGGACGGCGACCGCGCCGCCGGAGTCCGGTCCGACGCCGTTCACGTTGTCGGCGACGACCGTCGTCCAGGCCGCCTTGCCGGTGGCCGTGTCCAGGGACTGCACGGTGTAGCGGGTCCGGCTCTCCGGGTCCGGCTTAGCGCCCTTGATGTCACGGTCGTCGGCGCCGAAGGCGTACACGCCGCCGGGGCGGGTGCCGATGATCGTGCCTCCGCCGCTGCTGGTGGTCGCGGCGGGTGTGGGGTCCATGGGCCGGGTCCAGGCGTTGCGGCCGTCGGCGAGGTCGAACCGGGCGGCCATGATGCCGTCGCCGGCGCACAGCAGCGACTGCCGCGAGACGACGCAGCGGTTGAAGGAGCTGCTCGGTCCCATGGCGTTCGGCTTCTCGGCCGTGGGGTCCGCGGCCTGCCGGTGCCAGGCGTGCCAGCCGGCCGGCAGCGCGTGCGGCGCGCTGCCGCCGTCGCGGGCGAGGACGGTGGTGGCGGCGGTCACGGCGGCCAGCACGGCGGCGGTGGCCACCGCCGCCGGCCACCACCGGCGCCGGCGGCGGCGCGGCGGCTGCTCGGGCCGGGTCGCCGGTCCGGCCGCCTCCGCCTCGGGTGCCGGGGCGCGGTCGGGCAGCCGGCCGTCGCGGAGCAGGCCCAGCAGCTCGTCCGGGGTGGCCCGGGACTTGGGGTGTTTCTCCAGGCAGAGGCGGACGAAGGGGAGCAGCGCGTCCGGGACGCCGTCGAGGTCGGCACGTCCCTCGACGACACGTGTCGCCGTCTCCCAGGGGCTGGTGCTGTCGAACGGGCCGCGCCGGGTGGCGGCGTACACGACGACGGCGCCGAGCGAGAAGATGTCGGTGGCCGGGCCGACCTCGTGCGGGGAGGCGAACTGCTCGGGGGACATGAAGGGCGGGGTGCCCATCACGCGGCCGGTCTGGGTGAGGGCGTCCATGGCGGCGAACTCGGCGGCGCGGGAGATGCCGAAGTCGATGACCCGGGGGCCGTCCTCGGCGAGCATGACGTTGGCCGGTTTCAGGTCACGGTGGACCACTCCGGCGCGGTGGATGTCGCGCAGGGCCTCGGCGAGGCCGGCGGCGAGTTCGCGCAGCCGGTCGGGCGGGAGCGGGCCGTGGTGGCGGACGTGGGTGCCGAGGTCCTCGGCGGGGATGTAGAGCGTGGCCATCCAGGGGCGCGGCGCGTCGGCGTCCGCGTCCACCACGGGCGCCGTGAAGGCGCCGCTGACCTGGCGGGCGGCGGCCACCTCGCGGCGGAACCGGATGCGGAACTCGTCGTCGTCGGCGTACTGGCCGTGGACGACCTTCACGGCGAGCCGGCGGCCGGACGCGGAGCGGGCGAGGTAGACCACGCCCATGCCGCCGCTGCCGAGGCGGTCCTCGATCCGGTAGCCGCCGACCTCCGCCGGGTCGGAGTCGCGCAGCGCCATGCCCTTTGCATCCCCCGTTGTCACAGTCGTCCAGGATCTACCGGCCCCCCGCCGGGTCAGAACCTGATCGAGTTGATGGACTCCGCTATCGAGTTCAGGAATCTGTTGATGGACGGCGCCATGCCGGTCGAGGCGAGGAAGAACCCGAAGAGGATCGCGACGATCGCGGGTCCGGCCTTGATGTTCCCCCCTCGGATCAGCACCACCAGGATGATCGCCAACAGCAGCACCACTGACAGTGAAATGGCCACAACTGATCACACCCTCGGTCGGTCCGCTCCGCCGGCCCGGGGGTACGGCCCGCGCACCCCCGCCAGAACCATCGTGCCACCAACCCGGCTTCCTCATGCCGTTCGTGACACAACGTCGGGCAAGTACTCGCGCGTGCGACACCTCGCACAGGAATGCGACAGGACACCCGGTCACGAAATCCCCACGAATTTACGAGACTTCGTTTCCATATCCACGCACCATCTGGGCCGGCGATTCGAAGTACATAACGCAGAGGCGCCGTATGCCCGAATTAGTCTGGATTAATCGGTACATCCAGGGTGAACGGGCGACACCTGTGTGCCCATCATCACGTCGGCTAGGCAGGCAAGTTCGTCGAATTACGGGGTACCCGGGCGTGATAACCAGGAATAACAACGCGGGTTTTACGGAATCCCACAGCCGACGCTAGGGTGCCTGAGATGTTTGACGCCGCCCCGTCCCCCGGCCACAACCGCAGGCCGCTCCCCCCGGCACAGTCGCCGGCGCGCGGAGTGCCCGGTCCGCGTACCCCGACGCGTGCGCAGGAAAGGCAGTCACCGACCGACAGACCGGGCAGACAGCGCGACGCGTTCTTCGACAACGCCAAGTACCTGGCGATCGTGCTGGTGGCGCTGGGACACTCCTGGTCGGCGATCAAGACCGACAACCGGGTGCTCGAAGGCCTGTACAACGTCGTGTACACCTTCCACATGCCGGCGTTCATCGTCATCTCCGGCTACTTCTCCCGCAGTTTCGACATGCGCCCGGACCGGCTGAAGCGGCTGGTCACCGGCATCGCGGTCCCCTACCTGCTGTTCCAGGTCGCCTATTCGCTCTTCCGCCGCTACGCGGGCCAGGCCGACGACCCGATCAGCCTGGTCTCCCCGTACTACCTGACCTGGTTCCTGTGCGCGCTGTTCATCTGGCGGCTGACCACCCCCTTGTGGAAGGTGGTGCGCTGGCCGCTGCCCATCGCGCTCGGCATCGCCATGGTCGCGTCGGCCACCCGGGGCATCGACGACAATCTGGACCTCGGCCGCGTCCTGCAGTTCCTGCCGTGCTTCGTCGTCGGTCTGCTGCTGAAGCCGGAGCACTTCGCGCTGATACGCCGACGGCGGGTGCGGATCCTGTCCGTGCCGGTGTTCGCCGCCGCGCTGGCGGTCGGCTGGTGGACCGTGCCGCGCGTGGACGGCGGATGGTTCTACCGGCAGTTCTCCGCGCAGGATCTCGGTGCGCCCTGGTGGACCGGGCCGCTCATGACGCTGGCCATGTTCGGCTGCGCGCTGCTGCTGACCGCCTGCTTCCTCGCCTGGGTGCCGGGCCGCCGCACGTGGTTCACCGCGCTCGGCGCGGGCACGCTGTACGGCTATCTGCTGCACGGCTTCGTGGTCAAGAGCGCCGTCTACACGGGCGGGTTCGACCTCGCCGATCAGTACGGGGCCCTGGGCGACATGGCGGTCACCGTCCTCGCGGCCGCCGCCGTCACCCTGCTGTGCACCAAGCCGGTGCAGCGCGTCTTCCGCTTCGCGATGGAGCCGAAGATGGAGTGGGCGTTCAAGCAGGACGCGGCCGAACTGGCCCGGGAACGGCAGCGCGAGGAACGCGAGCGCGAGAAGGTCGGCGTCTAGCCGGCCGGGTCCAGGCCGAGAAGTGCGCGCATCCGGGCGTACTTCTCGGTCAGTCGTCTCCGGGTCGCCTCGGGCAGGGCGGCCAGCCGCCCCGGGTCGGCGTTGTGCGCCAGGTCGGACTCCTTCACCAGCAGCGCGCCCGGGGTGGCGAGGATCCGGCGGGCGTACTCCTGCGGTTCCTCCCCCGGGCGCTTGGTGAGGGCGTCCACGATGGCCTTGGTGCGCGGGGTCAGGGCGGCCGCGGCCAGCCACTCCCGGGTGAGCGCGGCGTCCTCGACCGAGTCGTGCAGCCAGGCCGCCGCGATCTGCTCCGGGTCGCCGCCGCGGGCGCGGACGCCCTCGGCGACGGCCGCGAGGTGTTCGGCGTAGGGCCGTCCCGCCTTGTCGGTCTGCCCCTCGTGGGCGGCGCGCGCGACGGCTTCGACCTCGGCCGGGGTGAGTTGCGTCTCGGTCACCCCGCCAGTGTCTCCCGCCGCGGGGCCGCCCGGGGCCGGAACGGTGACCGCGGTGCGCCCGAGGGCAGGCCCCCGGTCCCGGCTCAGTGGCCGTTCGGCGAGGCCTGGCGGCAGATGAGCAGGAGGGCGCGGTCGTCGTTGACATCCTTCGCGACCGCTTCGATGAGGTGCCAGGCGGCACCGTGGAAGCCGCCGGCGACGTAGCGGTCGGCCTCGCCGGTGAGGCGGTCGATGCCCTCGACGATGTCGCGGTCGGAGGTCTCCACCAGTCCGTCCGTGAACACCATCAGCACGTCACCGGGCCGCAGCGCCCCCTTCACGGGGTCGAACTGGGCACCGTCGTACACACCCAGCAGCGGCCCCTCGGCGGCCTTCTCCTCCCAGCGGCCGCTGCCCGCGCTGAGCTGCAGCCCCGGCGGGTGGCCCGCGGAGTACAACTCGTAGTCCCCGGAGTCCAGGTCCAGGACCAGGTGGATGGAGGTGGCGAAGCCCTCGTCCCAGTCCTGGCGCAGCAGGTAGCCGTTCGCGGCCGGGAGGAAGGCGTGCGGGGGGAGCGAGCCGAGGAGGCCGCCGAAGGCACCGGACAGCAGCAGGGCGCGCGAGCCCGCGTCCATGCCCTTGCCGGACACGTCCGTGAGCACGACCTCCAGCGTGCGGCCGCCGTTCGTGCGGGCCGCGACGACGAAGTCACCGGAGAAGGACTGTCCGCCGGCCGGGCGCAGCGCCATCTCGTGGTGCCAGCCCTGCGGCAGCTTCGGCAGCTTGCTCTGCACCCGGATCCGCTCGCGCAGGTCGAAGAGCATGGTGCCGCCGCGCCGCCAGGGCACCCCGACCCGGCTGCGGAACTGCGCGGTCAGCAGCCCGAAGAAGCCGCACGCGGCGACCACGAGGACCACGCCCGGGGTGACCCGCGACGGCCCCTCGGTGTACGGGCCGAGGCGCACCGACTCCACGATCAGCGCGGTGGCCGCCGCCGCGTACAGCCCGAGCAGGCTCGCCGGGCGCAGCAGCAGGCCGCCCGCGACGATCGGCAGCACCAGGGTGGCCGGCGAGCACCACACCGAGTCGACGAGGGTCATGGCCGCGAGAACGGGTATGACGAGCAGCAGTCCGACGAACGCGATCCAGTCCGAGCCGTCGCCGCGGAAGTAGTCGACGGCACTTCTGCGCAGGCCGACGCGTGCCCGGTGCCACTGCATCTTGCACCGGGCTGTGAACGTCTCGGCCTTCGCACGCCGCTCTCGTCCTGCTGCCATCAGTTCGGGACCCTATCCATCGGACCGGCCGCTTGGCACGGGAGGTCCCACTTGTCCCCCGTGCGAGGCTCCGCCGCGCCGTTCGTCGTCGCCGCTCGCTTCGCGGTGCGTCCTCACAGTGAACGGCACGCGCGGCCGTCGCGCCGCCGTCCGGGAGAAATTCGCTGGCTCGTCCCGCAATGCCCTGATAGGCATGGCTCATGGGGACTGACCACACGACCGAGTTGAAGACGCTGCGCCCGGAGGAGTTCGACCGGTGGTGGGACCACCTGGTCCGCGCGTTCGGCGGTGGGCCGACCTCGCCCGAAGAGCGTGAACTGGACAAATCACTCACCGAGTTCGACCGTTCCCTGGCCGTCTGGGACAAGGACGCGATCGTCGGTACGTCCGGGGCCTTCAGCTTCCGGATGACCGTGCCGGGCGGGGCGGAGGTGCCCACCGCGGGCGTGACCATGGTCAGCGTGGCCGCGACGCACCGGCGGCGCGGGGTGCTGACGTCGATGATGCGGCGGCTGCTGGACGACGCGCACGCCAAGGGCGAGCCGCTGGCGGCGCTGTTCGCCTCCGAGCCCGCGATCTACGGCCGCTTCGGGTACGGCGCGGCGACCTTCCAGGTCGGCGCCGAGATCGACACCGGCCGGGTCGCCCTGGCGCTGCCCGCGGGCACCGACGAGGTCCGCGTGCGCTACACGTCGCCCGCCGACGCCCTGAAGGAGTGCGAGGCGGTGTACGCGGCCCTGGTGCCCCGCCGCCCGGGCATGCTGGCCCGCCGGCCCGGCTGGGAGCGGGCCGGCCTGGTCGACCCGGAGAGCGACCGGGAGGGGGCGTCCGCGCTGCAGTGCGTGGTCGCCGAACAGGACGGCGAGGTCACCGGCTACGCGCGCTTCCGCACCAAGATGGGCTGGGGGCCGAGCGGACACGACGGCACGGTCACCCTGGAGGACCTGGCCGCGCTCGATCCGGCGACCGAGGGCGCGCTGTGGCGTTTCCTGTTCGGCATCGACCTGATGACGACGCTGACGGTGCGGCGCCGCCCGGTCGACGACGCCTGGCAGCACCTGGTCTCCGACATCCGCCGCTGCCGGACGCGGATGCGGGACGCCGGGTACATCCGTCTCGTGGACGTCGGCGCGGCCCTGTCGGCCCGCACGTATCTGACACCGGTGGACGTCGTGTTCGACGTCGAGGACGCCTTCTGCCCGTGGAACGCGGGGCGTTGGCGGCTGACCGGGGACGCCGCGGGCGCGTCCTGCGCGCGCACGACGGACGCACCCGATCTCGCCCTCGCGGTACGGGAGCTGGGCGCGGCCTGCCTCGGCGGCGTGACCCTGTTGTCGCTGGCGGCGGCCGGGCGGGTACGCGAGCTGCGGCCGGGGGCGCTGGCGCAGGCGTCGGTGGCGTTCGGCTCACCGGTGGCGCCGTGGCTCTCGCACGGCTTCTAGGGCCTGCCGTCCGGGGACGGACCCCGGGTCACCGTGTCTGGCAGGTCGGGCACCAGAAGAGGTTGCGGGCGGCGAGGCCGGCGGTGCGGACGTCGTCGCCGCAGATGTGGCAGGGCCGGGCCGCGCGGCGGTAGACGTAGACCTCGCCGCCGTGGTCGTCCACGCGGGGCGGGCGGCCCATCGCCTCCGGGGTGTGCTCGGGCCGTACGGTGTCGATCCGGTTGTTGCGGACCCCTTCGCGCATCAGCTCGACCAGGTCGGCCCAGAGGGCGTCCCACTCGGCCGGGGTGATGTCCCGGCCCGCGCGGTACGGGTCGATGCCGTGCCGGAAGAGGACCTCGGCGCGGTAGACGTTGCCGACGCCCGCCACGACCTTCTGGTCCATGAGCAGCGCGGCGATCGTCGTACGGCTGCGGGAGATCCTGCGGTACGCCGCGCCCGGGTCGGCGTCCTCGCGGAGCGGGTCGGGGCCGAGCCGGCTGTGGACGGCCCGCTTCTCGTCGTCCGTGATCAGCGCGCAGGTGGTGGGGCCGCGCAGGTCGACGTACGAGGTGTCGGTCGCGAGCCGGAGCCGGACGGTGTCGGTGGGCGGGGGCGCGGGGGCGTCCCCGAAGCCGACCTTGCCGAAGAGGCCGAGGTGGATGTGGACCCAGTCGGCGTCCCGGAACCGCAGGAAGAGGTGTTTGCCGTGGGCCTCGGTGGCCGTGAGCACGGCACCGTTCAGCAGGTCCGCGGCGTCGGAGAACTTGCCCTGGGGGCTGGTGACGCGGGGAGCCGTGCCGGAGAAGCGGGCGGCGTAGTCATGCGCCAGCCGGTGGATCGTGTGCCCCTCTGGCACGGTCCTCTGTTCCTTCCCGCCCCCAGGGGGAGCCTCAGTCCTGCTGCGGGTGGTGGGCCGGGATCGGGGGCAGGTCGCCGGTCGTCTCGTACGCCGACAGCATGTCGATGCGGCGGATGTGACGCTCGTCACCCGAGAACGGGGTGCTGAGGAAGACCTCGACGAACTTGGTCGCCTCGTCGGTGCTGTGCATGCGCGCACCCACGGCCACCACGTTGGCGTCGTTGTGCTGCCGGCCGAGGGCCGCCGTCTCCTCGCTCCAGGCCAGGGCCGCCCGCACGCCCTTCACCTTGTTCGCGGCGATCTGCTCGCCGTTGCCGGAGCCGCCGATCACGACACCGAGGGCGTCCGGGTCCCCGGCCGCCTTCTCCGCGGCCCGCAGGCAGAAGGGCGGGTAGTCGTCCTGGGCGTCATAGATGTGCGGCCCGCAGTCGACGGGCTCGTGGCCGGCGGCCTTGAGCCACTCGACGAGGTGGTTCTTGAGTTCGTAGCCCGCATGGTCGGAGCCGAGATACACGCGCATGCCACGAGTGTGACACGCCTGTATCGGGGCAGCAGCTCCGGGTGCCGACGCCGGTGAGATGTGAGCTAGGGCATAGAACCTCAAGGAAACCTCAAGTAACAATCTGGATTCAGAGGTTCCCGAATTGATTCGCCTCGGATTCACTGGACCGCCTCGTACACCGCTCGTGCGAGGCCCCGTACATCGCCACACAACGGCACCCCCCTCCTGTGCGGGAAATGCACACCGGCGCAAAGGAAATCCGTCCCATGACCCCTGGTTCCGGACTTCAAGCAGGTCTCAAGAACCGTCACCTGTCGATGATCGCCATCGGTGGTGTGATCGGTGCCGGACTCTTCGTCGGCTCCAGTACCGGTATCGCCACCGCGGGCCCCGGCATCCTCCTGTCGTACGCCCTCGTCGGCACCCTCGTCGTCCTCGTGATGCGGATGCTGGGTGAGATGTCGGCCGCGAACCCCACCTCCGGCTCCTTCTCCGCTCACGCCGACCGTGCCCTCGGCGGCTGGGCCGGCTTCTCCATCGGCTGGCTGTACTGGTTCTTCTGGGTCGTCGTGCTCGCCGTGGAGGCGACCGCCGGCGCCAAGATCCTCGAGGGCTGGATCCCGGCCGTCCCGCAGTGGGGCTGGGCACTGATCGTGATGGTCGTCCTGACCGCGACCAACCTGGTCTCCGTCGGCTCCTACGGCGAGTTCGAGTTCTGGTTCGCCGGCATCAAGGTCGTGGCGATCGGCGCGTTCGTCGTCATCGGCCTGCTCGCCGTGTTCGGCGTGCTGCCGGGCGTGGACTCCGACAAGGCGGGCTTCGGCAATCTGACGAGTCACGGCGGATTCCTGCCGCACGGTCCGGGCGCGATCCTCACCGGTGTGCTGCTGGTCGTCTTCTCCTTCATGGGCAGCGAGATCGCCACCCTGGCGGCCGGCGAGTCGGAGGACCCGCAGCGCGCGGTCACCAAGTCCACCAACAGCATCATCTGGCGGATCGGCGTCTTCTACCTGGGCTCGATCCTCGTCGTGGTCTCGCTGCTGCCGTGGAACGACCCGTCCATCGCGAAGGACGGCTCCTACGTCGCCGCCCTGAACTCCCTCGGCATCGCGCACGCCGGCGAGATCATGAACGTCATCGTGCTGACCTCGGTGCTGTCCTGCCTCAACTCCGGCCTCTACACGGCCTCCCGGATGGCCTTCTCGCTCGGCCAGCGCGGTGACGCCCCCAAGGCGTTCGCCCGCACCAACTCCCGCGGTGTGCCGATGACGGCCATCCTGGTGTCGGTCGTCTTCGGCTTCGTGGCGGTCTTCTTCAACTACAAGTTCCCGGACACCGTCTTCCTGTTCCTGCTCAACTCCAGCGGTGCGGTGGCCCTGTTCGTGTGGCTGGCGATCTGCTTCTCGCAGCTGCGGATGCGCAAGATCATCCAGCGTGAGGCGCCGGAGAAGCTCGTCGTGAAGATGTGGCTGTACCCGTACCTGACCTGGGCCACGGCCGCGATGATCGTGTTCGTCCTCGGCTACATGCTCACCGACACGGAGGGCCCGAGCAGCGGTCGCAAGACCGTCAGCCTGTCGCTGCTGGTCGCGGCCGTCGTGATCGGGCTCGCCTTCGTGAAGCAGAAGATGTCGGCGGGCCGCACCGCCGAGGCGCCCGCGGCCGAGATCGAGGACAAGGTGCCCACCGCCTGACCCTCCCTCGTCCCCGGCTACAGCACGGTGAAGGTCTCCTTCACCGTGCTGTACGTCTTCAGGGCCCGTGGTTCGATGCCCGGCTGGTACCAGGTGTTGACCTGGTACGACGTCCCCTCCGCCTCGAAGCCGAGCAGGCGGGCGTGCCAGGGGGTGCCCGCGAGGGAGAAGGTGTACTCCCAGACGACCGCCGGGTGCCCTTGGAAGGTGGTCTCCGCCAGCCGGATCTTGACGTAGTCCCTGCCCCGGCGGGCGTCGCGCTCGGAGCGGCGCCAGGTCTCCATGAGATCGCCCCGGGCCAGCGAGGACTTGGCCACGAGTTCCTGGCGCCCGTCGGGCGAGGTGTAGTGCACCTCGGCGCCAGTCTTCACGTCCCTGCGCCAGCCGTCCGGCGTGACCCACGCGAAGCCGCCGGCCTCCCGTCGCGCGCCCGGCGGCAGGGTGCGCGGACGGACGGTGCCGTCGGGCGCGGGCGTGGGGGACGCCGGCGAGGAGGACACGGGTGAGGAGGCCGGAGAGGGAGGGGACGCGGAGGAGGCCGCGGTGCCGCCCGCGCGGGCGCCGTGGCGCGCGCCGGTGGAGGCGGTGACGAGGAGCAGGGTGACCACGACCGTCACCGCACCGGCTCCCAGCACGGCCAGAAGGGCGGTACGGCGACGGGGGCCCACCGGACGGCCGTCGGACAGGCCGGGGTCCGCGGGACCACGGGGATCCGCCGTGGGCGGGGAGCCGTACGGCCCGCCCGCGCGCGGCTCGGTCACGGCCTGAGCCCGGCCGGGAAGGCCGGCGGGGGTGGTGCCGGAGCCGTCGCCGGCCCGGGCGGACGCCCTTTGCTCCGCCCGCTCTCCTGCCTCCGCCGGCGCAGGCGGAGGCGGAGGCGGAGGCGGAGGCGGAGGCGCAGGCGCAGGCAGGGCCACCGCCGCCAGGGCCGCCTCCACGTCCGCCAGGCCGGGTCGGGAGTGCGGGTCCTTGTGCAGGAGGGCCGCCAGGAGGTCGCGCAACGGGCCCGCAGGCGGGAGTTCGGGCTCCTCGTACAGCACGGCGTGCAGGGTCGCGAGTGTCGTGTGCCGGGAGAACGGGGACCGGCCCGCCAGGGCCGCGCACAGGGTCGCGCCGAGCGACCACAGGTCCGACGGCGGGCCCTGGCGGCGACCGGAGACGCGTTCGGGGGCCATGTAGTCGGGGGATCCGACGAGCATGCCGGCCATCGTGAGCGCCTTCGCGTCCTGGATCGCGGCGATGCCGAAGTCGGTCAGGACCACCCGGCCCCCGGCCCTGTCCTCCACCAGGACGTTCCCCGGTTTGATGTCCCGGTGCAGCACGCCCCGGGCATGGACCTGCCGCAGTGCCGCCACCAGGCCCAGTCCGATCCGCGCCGTCTCACGCAGGCTCAGCGCACCCCCTTCCGCGGTGATCCGCTCCAGCGAGTGTCCGGCGACCAACTCCATGACGATCCAGAGGCGTTCGCCCTCGTCGACCACGTCGTACACGCGGACGACGTGGGGATGGTCGATCCTGGCCGTCGCCCTGGCCTCGCGCAGGGTGCGTTCCCGGCGGGTGCGGACGTCCTCGGCGTCCAGGCCGTCTATGCGTATCTCCTTCACCGCGACCAACCGGTCCAGCATTTCGTCGACGGCCCGCCACACACGCCCCATTCCCCCCTGGCCGATGCTTTCGACCAACCGGTAGCGCCCCATCACGAGTAACCCCGGAACACCACCACGTGTGAAATTCCCCGGCAATTCCGCGCACCCCCCTCAACGAGCGTGTCCGCCCCCACACAACGGTCACGCTTCAGGCCGTACCAGCATAGTGTGGCGAAATCTTGTGGTACCTCTTCAAGTACTGCGAATTCAGGCGCAGTACAGGGGTTACAAGGGGGGCGAACATGAGTTCTCGTCAACGGATGGCCATCATGGGATCGCTGGTCACGGCATCCTTCTCGGCCGTGCTGATCCTTTCGGGTCTGTCGGTGGCCGATGACCAGGGACCGGGCAGCGGCAAGGGGGGAAAGGCGGTCGACCAGGCTCCGGAAGGTGTCGGGCTGCGCACGCTGCTGCCGGAGAAGATCTCGGTCGACAACAGTTCGAATAAAACGGCGATCACCGCCACGGTGAAGAACGAGGGGACCAGGGACGCCAAGGGCCTGCGGCTTTTGGTGGTCGGTTTCGAGGGACTGAGGATCACGGGTGTGCCGGGCTGTTCGGCGATTCCCGAAAAGGACCTGCCGGACGGTTCGAACAGCGGCTTCAGCTGCCCGGTCGGCACGCTCGCGGCCGGCGCGTCGAAGTCGTACCCGGTCCAGGCCACGTACGACCTGGGCAAGAAGGGCAGGATCTGTCTGCCCGTGCAGACCGCGGACGGGAAGAAGACGTTCTGGCAGCAGGGCCCGGTGCCGTTCGGTACGGCCAACCCGTCGCCGAACGCCCCGGCCACCCCGCTGCTGCTCGGCACCGACAACAAGCCGGCCGCCCCGGGCGGCGACGAGCTGCCCAGGACCGGTGTGGGCCGTGACGTGCTGCCGCTCGGCGCGGCCGGCGCGGCGCTGGTCGCGACCGGAGCGGCCGGGCTGTGGTGGTCGCAGCGGCGCCGGCCGGTCTGAGCGGAGCGGGCGGGAAGCGGCCGCATAACCTGACGGAAGCTGTCAGGTTATGCGGCCATCCTGTGCCGTATGACCTTCGTGGACGACCTCACAGACCTGATCCTCCTCCGCCCCGGCGACCCCGGCTACGCCGGTGAACTCGCCGGATTCCAGCTCGGGTTCACCCAGCGGCCGGCCGTGGTGGTGGCCGCCCGCTCGGCCGCCGAGGTGGCGGCCGCCGTGCGGTGTGCCGCCGCCGAGGGCCTGCCGGTGGCGGTGCAGGCCACCGGCCACGGGCTGCCGGGGGGTCACGAGGGCGGGATGCTGGTGACGACGAAGCGGATGGACGGGATCACGGTCGACCCCGGGGCCCGTACCGTCCGCGTGCAGGCGGGTGTGCGGTGGGGCCAGGTCATAGCGGCGGCCGAGCCCTACGGCCTGGCACCGCTGAGCGGCTCGGCGCCGAGCGTGGGCGCGGTGTCGTACACGCTGGGCGGCGGGCTGGGCATCCTGGCCCGCCGGTTCGGCTACGCGGCCGACCATGTGCGGTGGCTGGAGGTCGTCACCGCCGACGGGGAACCGCGCCGGGTCACGCCCGGCTCCGACCCCGACCTGTACTGGGCGCTGCTCGGCGCCGGGCAGAACTTCGGCATCGTCACCGAGCTGGAGATCGGCCTCGTACCCGTGCGGACGCTGTACGGCGGTTCGCTCGCCTTCGACGGGCGCGTGGTGGACCCGGCGGTGGTGCTGCGGGCGTACGAGGCCTGGACGCGGACCGTGCCGGACGGGCTGACCTCGTCCTTCGCCGCCGTCCCCTACCCCGACCTGCCCGCCCTGCCACCGCATCTGCGCGGCGCGTACGTGGTCTCGATCAGGGTGGCCCACACGGGCGGGGACGGCGAGGAACTCGTCGCGCCGCTGCGGGAGATCGGGCCGGTGCTGTCGGACTCGCTGCGTGTGATGCCGTACGCCGAGAGCCACACCATCCACAGCGACCCGGACTTCCCGCACGCCTACTACGGCGACAGCGCGGTGCTGCGGGAGCTGGACGTCGAGCGGGCCGGGGAGCTGCTGGCGCGGACCGGGCCGGAGGCGGACCTGATGTGTGTCGTGCAGGTCAATCACCTGGGCGGGGCGCTGGCCCGGCCGGCGCCGAACGCCGTGCCGTACCGCGAGGGCCGGTTCCTGGTGCGGCTGCTCGGCGTCGGGGAGCGGGAGCGGGCGCGGTCCGTGCTGGACCCGGCGTTCGCGCTGCTGGCCGGTGACACGCTGGGCCGGTCCCTCAACTTCGCCTTCGGGGCGGGCGACCGGGGGGCGGGGCTGTACGACCCGGAGACGCGGAAGAGGCTCGCCGGACTCAAGGAGAGCCACGATCCGGCGAACCTCTTCCGCGGGAACTACGGCGTCAGCGCTTGCTGACGAACTTCCAGGCGGTGGGCAGCACGCCCATCGCCAGGGCGGCCTTGAGGGCGTCACCGATCAGGAACGGGGTGAGGCCGGCCGCGATCGCCTGGGACGCGGAGATGTGGGCGGCCAGGGCCAGGTAGGGCACGCCGATCGCGTAGATGATCGCCTCGCCGACGATCATCGTGCCCACCATGCGCAGTGGGGAGCGGTCGGCGCCGCGGCGGGCCAGGGCGCCCACGGCCGCGGAGGCCAGCAGCATGCCGAGGATGTAGCCGAAGGAGACGGCGCCCGCGCCGGAGGTGCCGCCCGCGAACCACGGCATGCCGGCCACACCGGCGAGCGCGTACAGGGCGAGGGAGAGGAAGCCGCGGCGGGCGCCGAGCGAGGTGCCGACGAGCAGCGCGGCGAAGGTCTGCCCGGTCACCGGCACCGGGGAGCCGGGCACCGGGACCGACAGCTGGGCCGCGAGGCCGGTGAACACGGCACCGCCGAGCACGAGGGCGGCGTCGCGGACGCGGGACGCTGGCAGCAGGTCGGCGAGGACTGCGCCGGGGCGAGCGGTGGCGGTGGCGGTGCTCATGGGGACTCCGCGGGTGTCTGGGCAGGTGGGAACACCGTGACGCTATACCGGCGCCCTCGCGCCGATCACCGTCAGCGCTCGACAAAGGCTCGAACGGGCACGTGGTGGGCTCCAGACAAAGGCTGCCGGTTACACCGGTCATGGCGTGATACCGGTCACTGCGGTGGAGTGGTCGGGGACATCCGGACGCCCGTCGCGGTCGCAGCGGGGCCCGCCGAAGCCGGGCGGCCGCCCGTCTCGCCCGTCGGTCGCCGTCTGGGCAGCGTGGGGGCGCTTTGCTAGCTTCGGACGCATGGTTGCCCAGGCCCGGTACTTCACGTCGCGTCGCTATGTCGACCTGCGACGCCAGGGCACGGCCACCTGTCGCCGCCCGGGTTAAGGGACTTCGTTTCGGTCAGCCCGGGTCCGCGACGTCCGGCACGGCACCTCGCCGCGTTGTCGGACCACCCGAGTACGCCCGGTACGCGGGTGATCCTCCGCCTCGCGACGCACCGCACCGGACGCCGCGGCCTGATCCGAGCTGATCCGAACGAAACCCCGTAGGGGCGGGCCGCGCGGCACGCCTCGCCTTCCGAGACGTGTCGGCCCCGTTCCCGAGGACGGTCTCCATGCCCCGTACCGCGGTTTCCACCCTGCCCTCCCCCGTTCCGCGTGCCGCCGACAGCGACCGGCGGCGCACCAGTGCCAGCGTCGTGCTGCGCTCCGTGCTGGAGCACGGGCCGGTGGCGCGCAGCACCGTCGCCCGGCTGACCGGGCTGTCCCCGGCGTCGGTGACCGAGCACTGTGCCCGGCTCGCCGACCTGGGCCTGATCCGGGAGTCGGCCGCGCCCCGCCGCTCGAACGGGGTGGGCCGCCCGCACGTGCCCGTCGACCTGGACGACACGCGGTTCCTGGTCGCCGGAGTGCATGTGGCCGTGCCGTACACCACGGTGGCGCTGCTGGATCTGCGGGGCCGGGTGGTGGCCCGGCGGGAGTTGAAGCACGAGCGGACCGATCCGGGCCGGGTGCTGGCGCGGGCCGCCGAGGGGCTCGCGGGGCTGCTCGCCACGGTGCCGGGGCGCCGCCCGCTGGGGGTCGGGGTGGCGGTCGGCGGCTGGGTGGACCGGGACACGGGCACCGTGGTCGAGCACGAGCTGCTGGGCTGGCGGGAGGTGCCGGTGCGGGAGCTGCTAGGCGCCCGCACCGGCCTGCCCGTCCATGTGGACGGCCACGCACGGGCGTTGGTGCACGGGGAGCGGCTGTTCGGGCGGGCCCGGGGCAGCCGCAGCGTGCTGCACCTGTTCGTGGGCAACGTGGTCGACGCGGCCTTCGCGACCGGCGACGAGGTGCATCACGGGCCGCGTTCGGCGGCCGGGGCGATCGCCCATCTGCCGGTGCCGGGCGGTACCGAGCCGTGCGCGTGCGGCCGTACCGGCTGCCTCCAGGTGGAGCTGAGCGAGCGGACGTTGTGCCGGCGGGCCCGGGCGGCCGGGGTGATCGACTCGGCGAATCCGGTGCATGTGGTGGCCGCGGCGGCGCACGGGGACCTGGTGGCCCGGCGGCTGCTGGTGGACCGGGCCCGGATGACCGGGCGGGCGGCCGGGCTGCTGCTGGACGTGCTGAACCCGGAGACCGTCGTGGTGACCGAGCTGGGTGTCATCCACTTCGAGGACTGCCTGAACGCGCTGCGGGAAGCGGCCGGAGACAGCCGTGCGGCGGCCGTGCTGCCGACCAGTTTCCCGGATTCCGTGCTGGCACTTGCGGGCGGATCCGTGGCGCTCGACGTGTTGTACCGGGATCCGCTGGGCGCATCACCTGAGGCTATTTAATTCAGAAACTCCGAATGTTGACAGGAGCCGCTGATGACCGGGAACATCCTGGTCATGGACGTACTCACCAGCTGTCGCACCTTCTGTTGCTGACATATTGCCGCGCATGAAGCGCGTGTTTCCCGCTGTGTGAGTTTCCCTTCCTCCGGCCTGGTTTCCCGGAATTCCTCCTGCCTTTCCGCTCTTTTTCTCCTGGGAGTCCTCCCATGCACCGTCGTACCTTTCTCACGTCCCTGGTCGGGGCGTCCGCCGCCGTCGCGGGCCTCAGCGGCTGCGCCGAGGGCGATGCCTCCGCCGACACCAAGGCCGCCGCCGCCAAGCCGCTCGCCGGCACGGTCCCGGCCGGCACCAGCCTCAAGATCGCCTCGTACCAGAACACCCAGCAGCTCCAGTTCAAGCTGGCGAAGCTGCCCAAGCTGCCCTTCACGGTGTCGAGCTGGGCGAACATCGGGGCGGGCCCGGACGTCATCAACGCCTTCCGCGCCAAGTCCCTGGACCTCGCCAACAACGCGGGCATCCCGCCGATCCAGGCGCACTACCAGGGCTTCGAAGCGAAGATCGTGGCGATCAACGTCACCCGCAAGCCCAACTACCTCTTCGCCACCAAGCCCGGCAGCGACATCGGCACGGTCGAGGACTTCAAGGGCAAGCGGCTCGCCTTCTCCCAGGGGCAGGCCCAGGGCGTCGTCCTGCTGCGGGCACTGAAGCAGGCGGGGCTGAAGTACGACGAGGTGAAGCTGGTCCCGCTGACCAGCAACCAGTTCCTGACCGCCCTGCAGTCCGGCCAGGTGGACATCGCACCGCTCGGCAACAGCCAGGCACCGGCGTACCTGAAGCAGTACGAGGGCAAGGGCGCCCACGTCATCAAGACGGACGTCGTCGACCTGCTCAACCTGCTGTGGGCGCCGCAGTCCGTGCTGAACGACCCGGCGAAGGCCGCCGCGATCGCCGCCTACATCCCCCAGTGGGCCAAGGGCCAGGTGTGGACGTACGAGCACCCGGACGAGTGGAACGAGGAGTTCTACGTCAAGACGCAGAACCTGACCCTCGACCAGGCCAAGGCCGTCACCGCGCTCGCCAACAAGCCGTTCTTCCCGCCCAGCTGGGACGAGGCGATCAGGTGGGAGCAGGAGACCGCCGACCTGCTCGCCGAGGGCGGCTTCGTGAAGAAGTTCGACGTGTCCGACCTCTTCGACCACCGCTTCGAGCCCCTCGCCGCCAAGGCCGTACCCGAGGAGTACCGGAGGTGACCACCGTGACCACGACGACCACGGCACCGGCGACAGCGGCCGGGGAACTCCCCCAGGTCCGCAGGCGCCGCCGCCTCTCCCCCGGCCGGCGGCTGCCCGCCGCCCGGCTGGCCGGCCCGCTGGCCGTGCTCGCCCTGTGGGCCGGCGCCTCGGCCGCCGGAACCCTCGACACCGGTGCCATCCCGGCGCCCTGGACGGTGCTGAGGACCGCCGGGCATCTGTGGACCGACGGCACACTGCCCACCGATGTGCTGACCTCCCTCGAGCGGGCCGGCTACGGCTTCGCGATCGGCCTGACCGCCGGGGTGCTGCTCGCGCTCGCCTCCGGCCTCAGCCGGACCGGGGAAGCGCTGATCGACGGGACCGTGCAGCTCAACCGGGCGATCCCCACCCTCGGTCTGATACCGCTGTTCATCCTCTGGCTGGGCATCGGGGAGACCTTCAAGATCGCGATCATCGCGATCGTCGTCTACATACCCCTCTATCTGAACACGCACGCCGCGCTGTCCGGCATCGACAGCCGCTTCGTCGAACTCGCCGAAGTGCAGGGGCTGTCCAGGTTCGCCTTCATCCGCCAGGTCGTGATCCCCGGCGCGCTGCCCGGATTCTTCGTGGGACTCCGGCTCGGCGTCACCGGGTCCTGGCTGGGCCTGGTGGTCCTGGAGCAGATCAACGCCACCAGCGGACTCGGCTACATGATGTTCCAGGCGCAGAACTACGGCCAGACCGACGTCATCCTGGTCGGCCTGCTGATCTACGGCGTCTTCGGCCTGGTCTCCGACAGCGTGGTCCGTCTCGTCGAACGGAGGGTGCTGTCGTGGCGCCGCACACTGAGCAACTGACCCGGCCCGCCGTCCAGCTGCGCGGCCTGACCCGCTCCTTCGAGGGCCGTACGGTCCTCGACGGCATCGATCTGGACCTGCCTGCAGGACAGTTCACCGCCCTGCTCGGGCACAGCGGCTCCGGCAAGTCCACCCTGCTGCGCGCGGTCGCCGGCCTGGACCACGGGGTGGCCGGGAGCGGGCAGCTCACCGCGCCCGAGCGGGTCTCGGTGGTGTTCCAGGACTCCCGGCTGCTGCCCTGGCGACGGGTGCTGGAGAACGTCCTGCTCGGCCTGGGCGGCAAGGACGCCGAGGAGCGGGGCCGGGCCGCGCTGGCCGAGGTCGGCCTGGGGGGCCGCGAGCGGGCCTGGCCGGGCGAGCTGTCCGGCGGCGAGGCCCAGCGGGCGGCACTGGCCCGCTCCCTGGTCCGCGAGCCCGAACTGCTGCTGGCGGACGAGCCGTTCGGCGCGCTGGACGCGCTGACCCGGATCAAGATGCACAACCTGCTGCGCGATCTGTGGAAACGCCACCGGCCGTCCGTGCTGCTGGTCACCCACGACGTGGACGAGGCGATCGTGCTCGCCGACCGGGTCCTCGTCCTGGACCGGGGCCGGATCGGACTCGACCTCACCATCGACCGTCCCCACCCGCGCTCCTACCGCGAGCCGGTGCTGGGCGAGTACCGCGAGCGGCTGCTGGCCGCGCTCGGTGTCACGGAGGACCACCAGTGACCACGAGAAGGCTCCACCTCAACGCGTTCCTGATGAACACCGGCCACCACGAGGCGTCGTGGCGGCTGCCGGAGAGCGACCCGTACGCGCACGTCGACCTCGCCCACTACGTCGAGCTGGCGCGGATCGCCGAACGCGGCACCTTCGACTCGCTCTTCCTCGCCGACGGCCCCCAGCTGTGGAGCAACCTCGCGCAGCGGCCGGCCGGCGCCCTGGAACCGCTCACGCTGCTGACCGCGCTGGCCACGGCCACCGAGCACATCGGCCTGATCGCCACCGCCTCCACCTCCTACAACTCCCCCTACAACCTGGCCCGCAAGTTCGCGTCGCTGGACATCATCAGCGGCGGCCGCGCGGGCTGGAACATCGTCACCACCGCAGGCGCCGAGGCCGCCCGCAACTTCGGCCTGGACGCCGAGCCCGCGCACGCCGAGCGGTACGCCCGCGCCGCCGAGTTCCTCGATGTCGCCCTGAAGCTGTGGGACAGCTGGGAGGACGACGCGATCGTCGGCGACAAGGCGGCCGGCGTCTGGGGCGACGACAGCAAGATCCACCCGCCCCGGCACAGCGGGACGTACTTCAGCGTCGCCGGCGCCCTCAACGTGCCCCGCACCCCGCAGGGCTATCCGCTGCTGGTCCAGGCGGGCTCCTCGGAGGACGGCAAGGCGTTCGCCGCCCGGTACGCGGAGGCGGTGTTCACCGCCCAGCAGACCCTCGCCGACGCGCAGGGCTTCTACGCCGACCTCAAGGCGCGTACCGCCCGGGCCGGGCGGGACCCCGAGCACATCAAGGTGCTGCCCGGGATCGTCCCCGTCCTCGGGTCGACGGAGGCCGAGGCGCGGGCCGCCGAGCGGCTGCTGGAGGAGCACATCGTGCACGAGCACGGGGTGGACCGTCTGGAGAGCCTGCTGCAGCTCCCGCCCGGGACCCTGGAGCTGGACGCCCCGCTCCCCGCCGACCTGCCGCCCGAGTCCGCCATCGAGGGGGCGAAGAGCCGCTACACCCTCGTGGTCGAGCTGGCCCGGCGCGAGCGGCTGACCGTACGGCAGCTGATCGGCCGGCTCGGCGGCGGGCGCGGGCACCTCACCTTCGCCGGGACGCCCGAGCAGGTCGCCGACCAGATCGAGACCTGGTTCACGCAGGGCGCCGCCGACGGCTTCAACATCATGCCCGCCGTGCTGCCCTCCGGCCTGGACGCCTTCGTCGGGCACGTCGTCCCGCTGCTGCGCGCCCGCGGCCTGCTGCGCACCGAATACGAGGACAGCCCCCGCCAGACCCTGCGGGAGCGCTACGGCCTGCCCCGCCCCGCCAACCAGTACCTCGCCCCCGCCTCCACCCTCGTCTGAAAGGACCTGTGCACATGTCCATCGAGATCACCAAGGTCACCGCACGCATCGGCGCGAAGGTCTCCGGCGTCGACATCTCCCGCCCGCTGGACGAGGAGCAGGTCACCGCGATCCGCGAGGCCCTGAACGCCCACAAGGCGCTCGTCTTCGACGACGTGGACCTGGACGACGCCGGCCAGCAGGCCTTCGCCCGCCACTTCGGCGACCTGACCACCGCCCACCCCACGGTCGGCGCCGTCGAGGGCGCCCCGAACGTGCTGCCCGTGGACAGCGAGCGGGGCCGCGCCAACCACTGGCACACCGACGTCACCTTCGTCCTCAACCCGCCGCAGGCCAGCACCCTGCGCTCGATCACGATCCCGCCGTACGGCGGCGAGACCCTGATCGCCAACGCGGCGGCCGCCTACCGCGACCTGCCCGAGCCGCTGCGCCGCTTCGCCGACACGCTGTGGGCCGAGCACACCAACGACTACGACTACGCGGTGCCGGAGGAGGAGATCGACGAGGACAGGGCCGCCCAGCGCGCCCAGTTCACCTCCATCACCTACCGCACCGCCCACCCGGTGGTCCGCGTCCACCCGCTGACCGGGGAGCGCGGGCTGTTCGTCGGCGGGTTCGCGCAGCGGATCGTGGGTCTGTCCACCGGCGAGTCGCGCAAGGTCCTCGACCTGTTCCAGTCGTACGTCACCCGTCCGGAGAACGTGCTGCGCTGGCGCTGGTCGGAGAACCAGCTGGTCCTCTTCGACAACCGCATCACCCAGCACTACGCCATCGACAACTACGACGGTCAGCCGCGCCGCCTGCACCGGGTGACCGTCGCCGGTGACGTGCCGGTCGGCATCGAGGGCAAGGAGAGCCACTCGATCGAGGGCGACGCCTCGCACTACACCCCGGTGCTCGCCGCGGCGTAACCTGACGTTCACTCTCCGTACGGCCGGTGTCCGGATACTGGGCGGCCCCTTCGCGTGAGCGGACGGGCCGCCCAGACTGTGGGCGATTTTGCCCTTCTATTGCACTGGACGAGCCGCGCTTATGCCCAGCAGTACGAAGACCGGGACGCCCCCGCGACAGAGCGACGGCGCCACCCTCTCCCACGGCCTCAAGCAGCGTCACCTGTCGATGATCGCCCTCGGTGGCGTGATCGGCGCGGGCCTGTTCGTCGGTTCCGGTGCGGGCATCGCCGCCGCCGGTCCGTCCATCGTCATCGCCTACGCCGTCTCCGGCATCCTCGTGATGCTGGTGATGCGGATGCTCGGCGAGATGTCCGCCGCCTACCCGTCGTCGGGCTCCTTCTCCGCCCACGCCGAGCGGGCGATCGGCCCCTGGGCCGGCTTCGCGGCCGGCTGGTCCTTCTGGATCCTGCTGTGCACGGCGGTCGGGCTGGAGGGCATCGGCGCCGCGCACATCGTCTCCGGCTGGCTGCCCGGCACACCCGAGTGGGTCTGGGTCGCGCTGTTCATGGTCGTCTTCAGCGGGACGAACCTGGCCGCCGTGAAGAACTTCGGCGAGTTCGAGTTCTGGTTCGCCGCGCTGAAGGTCGGCGCGATCAGCCTGTTCCTGATCCTGGGCGGGCTGGCCATCGCGGGCGTCCTGCCCGGCACGGACTCCCCCGGCACCTCGCACCTGACGGACTTCCTCCCGCACGGCAGCAACGGCCTGATCATCGGCCTGCTGGCCTCCGTCTTCGCGTACGGCGGCCTGGAGACGGTCACCATCGCGGCGGCCGAGTCGGAGGACCCGGTGCGGGGCGTGGCGAGCGCCGTACGCACGGCGATGTGGCGCATCGCCCTCTTCTACATCGGCTCCATGGCGGTCGTCGTCACCCTGGTCCCGTGGGACTCCGAGGAGGTCGTGGCGAAGGGCCCGTACGTCGCCACGCTCGACCACCTGGGCATCCCCGGCGCGGGCCAGCTGATGAACGTGGTCGTGCTGGTGGCGCTGCTGTCCGCGATGAACGCCAACATCTACGGCTCCTCGCGCATCGCCTTCTCGCTGGTGCACCGCGGCCAGGGCCCGAAGGTGCTGGCCAAGCTCTCCGGCGGGGTTCCGCGGGTCGCGGTCCTGACCTCCTGCGTGCTGGGCTTCGTCTGCGTGCTGCTCAGCTACTGGCGGCCGGACGACATCTTCAAGTGGCTGCTGAACATGATCGGCGCGGTCATCCTGGTCGTCTGGATCTTCATCGCCGTCTCCCAGCTGCTGCTGCGCCGCCGGATCGAGCGCGAGGCCCCCGAGAAGCTCGTGGTCCGCATGTGGGCCTTCCCCTGGCTGACCTGGGTCGCCCTGGCCGGCATGGCCGCGATCTTCGTCCTCATGGCCCGCGAGCCGGACACCCGCCTCCAGCTCTACTCGACGGGCGGCATGACGCTGACCCTGGCGGCGATCGGCTACGCCTGGCAGCGGCTGCGCGCCAAGCGCTGATCCCCGCCCGGCGCCGTCCCGGCAAGGCCCCCACGTACGACACGTGGGGGCCTTTCTGTTGTTCCGGCACTCTTGTTGCTAGCGTGTAGTTGCAAGCTATTTGCAATAAGGTTCCGGAGGGGATCACCCATGCCCGTGTACACGTTGCCCGAGCTGCCCTACGACTACTCCGCGCTCGCGCCCGTGATCAGCCCCGAGATCATCGAGCTGCACCACGACAAGCACCACGCGGCTTACGTGAAGGGCGCCAACGACACGATCGAGCAGCTCGCCGAAGCGCGGGACAAGGAGTCGTGGGGGTCGATCAACGGCCTGGAGAAGAACCTGGCCTTCCACCTCTCGGGGCACATCCTGCACTCGATCTACTGGCAGAACATGACCGGCCCGAAGGGCGGCGGCGGCGAGCCGCTGGCGGCCGACGGCGTGGGTGAACTGGCGGAGGCGATCACCGAGTCCTTCGGCTCCTTCGCCGCGTTCAGGACCCAGCTGTCCAAGGCCGCGGCCACCACCCAGGGCTCGGGCTGGGGCGTGCTCGCCTACGAGCCGCTCAGCGGCCGCCTGATCGTGGAGCAGGTCTACGACCACCAGGGCAACGTCGGCCAGGGCTCGACCCCGATCCTCGTCTTCGACGCCTGGGAGCACGCCTTCTACCTGCAGTACAGGAACCAGAAGGTGGACTTCGTCGAGGCCATGTGGCAGGTGGTCGACTGGCAGGACGTGGCCCGCCGGTACGAGGCCGCCAAGTCCCGCGCGAACGCCCTGCTGCTGGCGCCCTGAGGCCCCCGGGCGCCCCGCATCGTCCTGCCTCGTGATCGTCTTCTCACCCTTCACGTCGGCAGGCGGATGAAAGAGAACCCCCGCGAGGACGTGACTCGCGGGGGTTCTCCCCACCCCCGGAGTCCACCGATCGGCTGACGCCAGGTTCAACCGAGCACCCGTGTCCATGAAACGCCCTGCCCAGCAAGGCTTTTGGGCATGAAGACACTCACTGTGCGCGCGGCGCGCTGGAGCGCCCGGCACCCCTGGCGGGCCCTCCTCGGCTGGCTGCTGTTCGTCGCGCTGTGCCTGGGCGCCGGCAGCGCCGTGGGCACCCGGAGCGCGAAGACGGCGGACTACCGGGTCGGCGAGGCAGGGCGGGCCGAGGCCCTGGCGACCGACGCCCACCTGGAACGCCTGTCCACCGAACAGGTGCTGATCTCGGCCCGCTCTGGCGCCCGGGACGACCGGGCCGCCGCCTCGGCCGCGCGGGAGCTGACCAGCCGTATGCGAGAGCTGCCGGAGGTCGCACGCGTGGACGCCCCGGTGCGCTCCTCCGACGGCCGCGTCCTCATGGTCGAGGTGGCCCTGAAGGGCGAGGAACGGGACGCGAAGGACAAGGTCGACGCCCTGCTCGCGCAGACCGCCGCCGTCCGGAAGGACCACCCCGGACTGCTCCTGCAGGAGACCGGAAGCCCCTCCATCAGCAAGGGCGTCGACCAGCAGCGCGGTGCGGACCTCGCCCTCTCCGAGCGGATCACGCTTCCGGTCACCCTGCTCACCCTGCTGGCCGTGTTCGGCTCGGTCACCATGGCCGCCGTACCGCTGCTGCTGGCCCTGTCGTCGATCGCGGCGGCGGTGGGCCTGGCGACGCTCGCCTCGCACCTCGCTCCCGACGCGGGCGTGGGCACGAACGTCATCCTCATGATCGGTCTGGCGGTCGGCGTCGACTACACGCTCTTCCACCTCAAGCGGGAACGCGAGGAGCGAGCCCGCGCCGGCGGCCGGCTGAGCAGCGAGGCACTGGTCGAGCTGGCCGCGGCGACCTCCGGGCGGGCCGTGGTCGTCTCGGGGCTCGCGGTCGTCGCCTCCACCGCCACCCTGTACCTCGCCTCGGACGTCATCTTCTCCTCGCTCGCCACCGGCACGGTCGTGGTCGTCCTCGTCGCGATGGCCAGCTCCCTGACCGCACTGCCCGCCCTGCTGACCGTGCTGGGCAGGCGGGCCGAGCGCAGGGCCCGGCGGCGGGCGGAGCGCGGGAAGCCCGCACGGCGGATCCGGGGCGAGGGCGACGGCCGGTTCTGGTCCGCGCTGCTGCGGCCCGCCGCCCGGCACCCGCTGGCCACGCTGTGCGTCTCCCTCCTCGCCCTCCTCGCCCTGGCCCTCCCGCTGACCGGCCTGAGGATCACCGAGATGAGCCGGGACACGCACTCCCGCGCGATCCCCGCGATGCGCGTGTACGACCGGCTCAACGACGCGTTCCCCGAGCGGCGGGTCACCCACCAGGTCGTCGTACGGGCCGAGGCGGCGCGGTCCGCGGAGGTCACCGGGGAGCTGCGCGAGCTGGCCCGACGGGCCGCCGGCGACCCGATGTTCGCCGGCTCCTCCCCGGTGCGCACCTCCGCCGACCACCGGACCAGCACCCTGGAGCTGAGGGTCCCGTACCTCGGCAACTCCCGTCAGGCGTACGACTCCCTGGACCGCCTGCGGCACGGTCTCCTGCCCGCCACCGTCGGCCGGATCGCCGGCGCCGAGTACGGCGTGACCGGCGACGTCGCCCGCTACCAGGACTATCCCGCCCATCAGGACGGCAGACTCCCGCTCGTTCTGGGGGCGTTGCTCCTCGTGACGTTCCTGATGACCCTGTACGCGTTCCGCTCCGCCGTCCTCGCCCTGATCGGCGTCGTACTCAACCTGCTGTCGGCGGCTGCCGCTCTCGGCCTGCTGGTCCTCGTCTTCCAGCACACCTGGGCCGAGGGGCTGCTGGCCTTCGATTCCACGGGGTCGATCGGTTCGCGGGTGCCCCTGTTCCTCTTCGTGATCCTCTTCGGGCTGTCGATGGACTACCAGGTGTTCGTGGTCAGCCGGATCCAGGAGGCGGTACGGGCCGGCACCCCCACACGGCAGGCGGTGCTGGACGGGCTCCGGCGCTCGGCGAGCGTGGTGACCAGCGCGGCCGTGGTGATGACGACCGTGTTCGTGAGCTTCGTCTTCCTGCACATCATCGAGATGAAGCAGATCGGGTTCGTGCTCGCGGCGGCCGTGCTGATCGACGCCTTCGTGGTGCGCGTCCTCGTCCTGCCGTCGGCGATGCTGCTGCTCGGCGAGCGGAGCTGGTGGCCGTCGCGGGCGGGGCGGGCCCCGGCACCGGCCCCCCTGAGCCGGCCGGCCGTCGTACGTTGATCCGCATGACCTCTCCTGCCGGATTGTCCGCCGACGCCTTCTGGGCGACGACGCTGCGCCGATGGAACGCGGTGTGCTGGGTGCTGTTCGCGGCGATGGCCGTCGGGATCACCGCGCTGGGCGAGGGCGGCGCCCGGTACGCGGCCCTGGCCCTGCTCGGCTGCGTGGCCCTGGGCTTCGCCGTCCTGCACCGCTTCCCGGCCAACGCTCTGGTGCGGCCGCACGGATACCTGGCGGTGCTGGTGCTGGCGCTCGGCGGACTGGCCTACCTGCGCACCAGTTACGCGGCCCTGTTCATGGTGACGCTGCCGCACTACTGGATGTTCGGGCGGACCCCGCGGATCTCGCTCGCCTTCCTCGGACTGGCCACCGCCACCACCCTGGTGGGGAGTTGGGTGCGGCAGGGCTGGTCGGGGGAGTTCTTCGGCGAGACGGTCGTGGGCACGCTGATCGTCGTCGCGGTGGGCGTGCTGATCGGACTGTGGGCGCGGGCCGTCGTCGAGCAGAGCACCGAACGCGCCCGGCTCATCGTCGAGTTGGAGCGCACGCAGGCGGAGCTGTCGCAGGCGCACCAACGGCAGGGCGCGGCCGACGAGAGGGAGCGGATGGCCCGGGAGATCCACGACACACTGGCGCAGGGCTTCGCGTCCATCGTCGTCCTGGCGGAGGCGGCCCGGGCGGGCCTGGCGACGGATCCCGGGCGCAGTGCCCGCCGGCTGCGCTCGATCGAGTCGACGGCGCGCGAGAACCTCGCCGAGGCCCGGGAACTGGTCGCCTCGGGCGGACAGGGGCAGCGGCCGCAGTCCGGTTCCGTGGCGCAGACGCTGCGTCGCATCCTGGACCGGTTCGCCGAGGACACCGGGCTGACCGTGGACGCCGAGCTGGCCGACCTCGACTGCGACCAGCAGACCCGGATCGCGCTGCTGCGCTGCACCCAGGAGTCCCTGGCCAACGTGCGCAAGCACGCCCGGGCCTCCACGGTCGGGGTGGTGCTGGCCCGGCGGCCGCACGGCGTGGAGCTGGAGGTGACCGACGACGGTGCCGGGTTCGCGGTGGAGGCCTCGACGGGCTTCGGGCTGGACGGGATGCGCAAGCGGCTCGCCGAGCTGGGCGGGCGGCTGACGGTGACCAGTTCGGTCGGCGACGGGACGAGGGTCCTGGCCGTGGTCCCGGTGGAGGGAGCGGTATGACCGGGGGGAAGCTGCGCGTCGTCGTGGTGGACGACCACACCGTGATGCGGGCCGGGGTGATCGCCCTGCTCGACGGGGAGAGCGACATCGAGGTCGTCGGCGAGGCGGGCGACGGCCGTGCCGGACTCGATCTGGTCGCCCTGCACGAACCGGACGTGGCGCTGGTCGATCTGCGCATGCCGGTGCTGGACGGGGTCGCCACGACCGCCGGGATCGCCGCCCGGCACCCGCGCACCCGGGTGCTGATCCTCACCACGTACGACACGGACGCCGACATCGAGCGGGGCGTCGAGGCCGGCGCCATCGGCTACCTGCTCAAGGACACCACCCGGCAACAGCTGGCCGACGCGATCCGCTCGGCCGCACGGGGCGAGACCGTGCTCGCTCCGCGCGTGGCGGAGAAGCTGATCGCCCGGATGCGACGCCCGGTCCAGGACCCGCTCACCGCCCGCGAGACCGACGTACTCGACGCGGTGGCGGACGGCCTCACCAACGCCGAGATCGGCCGCCGCCTCGTCATCTCCGAGGCCACCGTCAAGACCCATCTGCTGCGCCTGTTCGCCAAGCTGGACGTCAACGACCGGACCCGGGCGGTGGTGGTGGCCATGGAGCGGGGACTGCTGCGGCGGCCGTGACCGGCACGGTCGCCGGCCGGGCCACGACACGGGCCCGGCGCCGAGCGGCGCCGGACCCGGCGGAGGATCTACAGGTTGCTGAAGTCGGGGCCCTTGGTGCGGGTCCGCTTGATCTCGTAGAAGCCCGGGACCGAGGCCACGGCGATCGTGCCGTCCCACAGGCGGGCCGCCTCCTCGCCCTGAGGGGCGGGGGTGACGACCGGGCCGAAGAAGGCGATCTGCTCGCCGTCGGCGCCCGGGACCGCGATGACCGGGGTGCCGACGTCCTGGCCGACCTTCTCGATGCCCTCCTTGTGGGAGGCGCGCAGCTCGGCGTCGAACTCGAAGTCCTCCTGGTCGGCGTACTCGATCAGCTCGGCGGGCAGGCCGGCGTCCGTGAGCGCCCCGGCGATGGCCTCCAGGGTGACGCCCTCGGCGTTGTTGTGGATGCGGGTGCCGAGGGCGGTGTAGAGCGGGCCCAGGACGTCGTCACCGTGCTTCTGCCAGGCCGCGGTGACCACGCGCACCGCCTTCCACGCCTTGGTGGTGAGCAGCTCCCGGTAGTCCTCGGGCAGCTCGTCCAGCTTGTTCTCGTTGAGGACGGCGAGGCTCATGATGTGCCAGCGGACCTCGATGTCGCGGACCTTCTCCACCTCCAGCACCCACCGGGAGGTCATCCATGCCCAGGGGCACAGCGGGTCGAACCAGAAGTCGACGGGGGTCTTGCCGGACGAGATCGCGGTCTCGGACATGGTTCTCCTCAGCGAAAAGGTCTTTTCAACCGTCAACGACGTCGCCGGCAGCCGCATTCCCTGCTGCCCCCGTCAGGTGCACATGGCAGGATCGGTCCTGTTCAGCCACCATTCACGCGACCACGAGGGAGTGCCGCCCGTGCCCGGTGAGAATCTGTCCCGCGACGAGGCCCGGGAGCGGGCCGCACTGCTGTCCGTCGACGGGTACGACGTGTCCCTGGACCTGAGGTCCGCCGTCGGCGACGGGGACGGCGAGCCGCGCACCTTCCGCTCGGTGACCACCGTCCGCTTCCGCTGCAACGAGCCGGGCGCGTCGAGCTTCGCCGATCTGATCGCGCCGGGCGTGACCTCCGTGTCGCTCAACGGCAAGGACCTGGACCCGAGCGAGGTCTTCGACGGCTCGCGGATCGCGCTGGAGGACCTGGCCGCCGAGAACGAGCTGGTGGTCGACGCCCGGTGCGCCTACTCGCGCACCGGCGAGGGCCTGCACCGCTTCGTCGACCCCGAGGACGGCGAGGTCTACCTCTACACGCAGTACGAGCCGGCAGACGCCCGCCGTGTCTTCGCGAACTTCGAGCAGCCGGACCTGAAGGCCCCGTACCGCTTCGAGGTGCGGGCGCCCGAGGGCTGGACGGTGTGGAGCAACGGCGCGGGCGAACTCACCGACGGCGTGTGGCGGTTCGCGGAGACCAAGCCGATCTCGACGTACATCACGTGTGTGGTGGCCGGCCCATACCACTACGTGACGGACTCCTACTCCCGCACCTTCGAGGACGGGACGAAGCTGGAGATCCCGCTGGGCGCGATGTGCCGCAAGGGGCTCGCCCCGCACTTCGACGCCGAGGACGTCTTCCTCGTCACCAAGCAGGGCCTGGACTTCTTCCACGACCACTTCGACTACCCGTACCCGTTCGGGAAGTACGACCAGGCGTTCGTGCCCGAGTACAACCTGGGGGCGATGGAGAACCCGGGTCTGGTGACGTTCCGCGAGGAGTACATCTTCCGCGGGAAGGTGACGCAGGCGTCGTACGAGGCGCGGGCCAACGTCATCCTGCACGAGATGGCGCACATGTGGTTCGGCGACCTGGTCACCATGGAGTGGTGGGACGACCTGTGGCTGAAGGAGTCCTTCGCGGACTTCATGGGCACGTTCGCGAACGTCGGCGCGACCCGGTTCACCGACGCCTGGATCACCTTCGCCAACCGCCGCAAGGCCTGGGCGTACCGCGCCGACCAGCTGCCGTCCACGCATCCGATCACGGCGGACATCCGTGACCTGGAGGACGCCAAGCTGAACTTCGACGGCATCACCTACGCCAAGGGCGCCTCCGTGCTCAAGCAGCTGGTGGCGTACGTCGGCCAGGACGCGTTCCTGGAGGGCGCCCGCCGCTACTTCAAGCGCAACGCGTACGGCAACACGCGGCTCGGCGACCTGCTGTCGGTGCTGGCGGAGACCAGCGGCCGGGACATGACCGCGTGGTCGCGGTCCTGGCTGCAGACGGCCGGGGTGAACTCGCTGACCCCGCAGGTGCTGCTGGACACCGAGGGCGGCCGGATCGCCGAGCTGGCGATCGTCCAGGAGGCCCCGGAGGCGCACCCGGAGCTGCGGCCGCACCGGGTCGCGGTGGGCCTGTACCGCCGCACCCCCGAGGGCGCGGTGGAGCGGTACGCGCGCGTGGAGGCGGACGTGCACGGCCCGCGTACGGTCGTGGCGGAGCTGGCGGGCGGCGAGGCGCCGGAGCTGGTGCTGGTCAACGACGACGACCTGACCTACTGCAAGGTCCGCTTCGACGAGACCTCGCTGGCGACCCTGCGCGCGCACCTGGGCGCGCTGACCGACCCGCTGGCCCGTGCGCTGTGCTGGTCGGCGCTGTGGAACTCGACCCGGGACGCACTGCTCCCCGCGCGGGACTTCATCGATCTCGTGCTGCGGTTCGCGGGCCGCGAGTCGGACATCGGCGTGCTGCAGATGCTGCACGCCTGGGCGAACTCGGCGCTGGTGCACTACGCGGCACCGGCCTGGCGGGAGACCGGCGGGGAGCTGCTCGCCGAGGGTGCCCTGCGGGAGCTGAGGGCGGCCGAGCCGGGCAGTGAGCACCAGCTGGCCTGGGCGCGGTTCTTCGCGGCCGTGGCCTTCGCCGAGCCGGACCTGAAGTTGCTGACGGACCTGCTGGACGGTACGACCTCGATCGACGGCCTGGAGGTGGACCAGGAGCTGCGCTGGGCGTTCCTGGAGCCGCTGGCCGCGCACGGGGCGGCCGAGGAGCCGGTGCTGGCGGCCGAGCTGGCCCGGGACGACACGGCCTCCGGCAAGCGGCACCAGGTGCGCTGCCTGGCGGCCCGCCCGTCGGCGGCGGTCAAGGCGCAGGCGTGGGCGCAGGTGGTGGAGTCCGACGCGCTGTCGAACGCGCTGGTGGAGGCGACGATCGCGGGCTTCGGCCAGCCCTCGCAGCGGGAGCTGACCGCGCCGTACGCGCAGTTGTACTTCGCGGCGATCGAGCGGGTGTGGCGGGAGCGGTCGATCCAGATCGGCATGGACGTGGTCCGGGGGCTGTTCCCGTCCTTCCAGGACCGTCAGGAGACCCTCGACGCGACGGACGCGTGGCTGGCGGCGCACGCGGACGCGGCGCCGGCGCTGCGCCGGCTGGTGCTGGAGGCGCGGGACGACCTGGCGCGGGCGCTGCGCGCACAGGAGTGCGACGCGGCGGCCGCCGACCGGTGAGCTTTGGCCTGAGCTTCCCCGCGCGGTGACCGTTACGAAATTCGGTCAAGAGTAGCCGTAACCCCTGGCCCGCACCCGATCGGACCAGGGGTTTTCGGTTCCTACTCGGCATCCGAACACCTGACCTTTAGTCCCGTCTTGTCCGCATTTCTCGACGACCGTGTAACAGCGGTTAAGGAGCGGACCAGGTGCGGGAATCCCCAGGCCATGACGCACAACACCCCGCTCTCCCCCCGCCCCCTCCGTCACCTCTCCGAGGTCCACCGCCGCGTCCTGACGGCGGCCCAGCTCCGCGCCCACGGCGTGACCCCGGCCGAGCTGACCGAGCAGTGCCGCCCCGACGGCCCCTGGCAGCAGCTGCTCCCGAACGTGGTCCTGCTGCACCCCGGCCCGCCGACGAGTGAGGAGCGGCTGCACGGGGCCCTGCTGTACGCGGCCCGCGAGTCGGCACCGGGCGTCCCGGCCCAGCCGACGGCCGAGGGCCCGCACCGCCCGCTGTACGCGGACGCGATGGTCACGGGCCTCGCGGCCCTCACCCTGTACGGCTTCTCCGCCGTCCCGCCGCTGCTCTCCCTGGACCACGTCGACGTCCTGGTCCCGCGCCTGCGCCGGCTGCGCTCCTCGGGGTACGTCCACGTCCTGCGCGCCGCGGCCCTGCCCACCCCCCGGGTGGTGACGGGCCTGCCGGTGGCGCCGGTGGCGCGGGCGCTGGCGGACGCGGTGGCGGAACTGACGGACGCCCAGGCGGTACGGCGGCTGCTGACCGAGGCGGTACGCGGCGGGCACTGCGAACCGGCCGCGGTGGTCAAGGAGTTGACGCAGGCCAAGCTGCTGAACCGGCCGCACGTGGTGGACGCGGTGGACTCGCTGCTGGAGCAGGGCCGCTCGATCGCCGAGGACCGCCTGTACCGGATGGTCCACGAGTACGGCCTGCCCGACCCGGTCTGGAACGTCGACCTGCGCCTGCCCGGCGGCCCGCACCTGGGCGGCCTGGACGCGTACTGGCCGGACCAGGCGGTCGCCGTCGAACTCGACACCCGCGCACCCCGCCAGGACGAGGACGCCCTGTGGTCGGAGTACGCCCGCAAGCGCGAGCACCTGGAGCGCCTGGGGATCACGGTCGTGTACGTCACGCCGAAGAAGCTCAGGGACGCGATGGAGCAGCAGGCGGCGGTGGTACGGACGGCGCTGATGGCGTCCGGCGACCGTGATCCGGCCGCGTACGTCGTGGTGCTGCCCCGGTAGTGACGGACCGGGAGAACACCAAGAGGGCCACCAGGAGGGGAGAAGAGGGGCCACCGGGACGATCCCGGTGGCCCCTCTTCGTGTGGTCGCCTAGCTGCCCGTGGTCCCGTCGACCAGCTCCCGAACGACGTCGATGTGCCCGTTGTGCCGGGAGATCTCCTCGATCAGGTGCAGCAGCACCCAGCGGAGGTCGGGGTGCCGGCCGTCGCGGATCGGCCGCTTCACCTGCGTGTCCAGGTCGGTTTCCGCGACCAGTTCGCGGTAGCGGGCGGACTGCTCCTCGTACTCGGCGAGCAACTGCTCCAGCGGGATGTCGACCGCGATCCGCATCTCCCGGTCGGGGTCCTCGTCGGTCCACGGCCCCTGGTCCTCCTCGCCGAGGAGGACCACCTGGAACCACCAGTACTCCACCCAGCGCAGGTGGTTGACCAGACCGCACAGGGTCATGAGCGGCGAGCCCGGCAGCGGCGCCCGGCGGGCGTCCTGCGGCGAGACGCCCTCGCACTTGGCACGGGCGGTGGCCCGGGCGTAGTCGAGGAAGGTGGTCAGCTGGGTGCGCTCGTCCCAGGAGGAAGGCGTATCAGTTCGTGTCATCGGCCGGAACACTCGCGCATGGCGTGTCCACCGTCAACCGAATTGATCACCACGCGGCCCGCTCGCCGTACGCGCCGGCGTGACCGGGGTGCGCGGCGTACACCCCGTCGAGCAGCGCGGCGTACGCGGCGATCATCCTGGTACGGCTGAACCGCTCCCGGCTCCGCTCCAGCGCGGGTGTCAGCTCCGTGCGTCCCGCGACCGCCGCCGACCAGGCCAGGGCGATCGCGCCGGGGTCCGGCGGGGTGACGAAGCCGTGCCCGGTGACGATCGCCGCGCTGTCGCCCACGTCGGTCGTGACCGGGACCGCGCCGCACATCATGCCCTCGATCAGGCACAGCGGGGCCGCCTCGCCGGAGACGGAGGTGAGGGCGACCACGTCGGCGGCGGCGTAGACGGCCTCCATGTCGTGCCGGACGCCGAGCGGACGCACCCGGTCGGTGAGCCGGCGCTCCCCGGCGAAGGCGGCCTCCAGGTCCGCGCGCAGGCCGGGGTTGCCCGGTGTCATCCCGGCCCCGCACATCAGTACGTGGCCGCCGTCCGTCCGGGACAGCCAGGCCCGGGCCGCCCGGAGGAAGAGCGGAACGTTCTTCATCGCGGCGTAGCGGGCCGCGAAGACGATCACCGGGGCGGTGGCGGGGATGCCCAGGGAGGCCCGGAAGGCGAGCCGGACCGCCGCGTCCGGGCGGAAGCGGAGCAGGTCCACGCCATTGGGTATGACGTGCAGCAGCTCGCGCGGGACGCCCGCGGCCTCGTACGCCGCCCGGGTGGACTCGGCGCAGCACACGCAGGCCACCACCGTGCCGTCGGCGATCGCGGCCTTCAGCTCGGCCAGGGCGCGCCCCTGGTTCTCGGGGTCGGAGCGGTGCAGGCAGACCACGACCGGGCGGCGGGGCAGCCCGCGCTGGTTCAGCAGGGCCAGCGGCTGCTCCTTCAGGGAGAGGATCACATCCGCCCCCGCCATCGACCGCGCGGTTCCGGCCAGCTCGGGCCCGCTGAAAACGTTCGCCGCGAGCGTGCCGTCGACCAGCCCGGCGCTGCGGCCCAGCGAGGTGACGGCGACCCCGGCGGCCGTCAGCGTCCGGTAGCAGTGATCGTCCTCCATCCGCTGCCGGGTGGCTTCGCGGTGAACCTCGCCATGGATGCTGAGCACCTGGTGGGACTGGCCGCCCTCGGCCAGTCCCCGTACGACGTCGCTGTGCACGATCCGGGCCCCTCCGGAGAAGAAGCCCTCGTAGACCGACAGCACACGCAGTCCGTGCCTCGCGTGCACACGACCACCCGCCTTGCATATGAATCGAGCCATCCCCGTGAAGACCGGGTTAGCCGATATGAGGCGGTATGGACATTACGGACGTGTTAACACGGAACTACGCGAATGCAACGTTGCCTAACAGAATTCTCCTTCGATCACCGCGTCCATGTCCCCCGCCCAGTCCCCGTTGAAGTTCAGCGCGAGGGAGTGGCGGCCGTCCGTCGTCGTCGCCGCAGCGGACGCGGAGCCGTGGATGCCTCCGTCATGGCCCCAGACGTGGACGCCGCAGGTCAGCGTGCGGTCCATGAGGCCGAGGCCGTAGCCGGTGTTCGGTACGCCGGTGACCTTCACGGTGGTCTTCATCTCCTTCAGCTGCTGGGCCGGCAGGAGCTTTCCGCGGAGCAGGGCGCCGTAGAAGCGGTCCAGGTCCGCGGAGTCGGAGATCATCTCGCCGGCCGCGGAGGCGAGGGAGGGGTTGAGGGTCGTGACGTCGTACGTGGGGCCCGTCGCCGCCTCGCCGAGCTTGGAGTAGGCGCGGCCGCTGGGGCGCGGGACGGTGACCTTCGTACCGGGGAGGGACGTGGCCCGCAGGTGCAGGGGCTCGATGATCCGGCGCCGGATCTCGGTGGCGTACGAGCGGCCCGTCACCTTCTCGATCACCATGCCGGCCAGGACGTAGTTGGTGTTGGAGTAGTTCCAGGACGTGCCCGGTGCGAAGTCCGGCTCGTGCTTCAGGGCGACCGCCACCAGGTCGCCCGGGGCGAGCGTGTCGTAGCGGTGCCGGAAGAACCCCTCCTTGAGGAAGTACGAGCGGCCGAAGTCCTCGTCGGCGGTGTAGTTGTAGACGCCGCTGGTGTGGTTGAGGAGCCGGCGGACGGTGATGCGGCGCCCGTCGTGGCCGTGGCCGCGCGCGACCCCGGGCAGCCATGTGTCGACCTTGTCGTCCAGGGAGAGCCTGCCCTCCGCCTCCAGTTGGAGGAGGACGGTCGCGACGAAGGTCTTGGTGATGCTGCCGACGCGGTAGCGGTCGGCGGCCGAGCGGGGCGCGCCCGTGCGGAGGTCGCCGGCGCCCGCCGTCGTGGACCAGGTGCCGTGGGCCTCCTTCGCGGTGGCGGTCACGCCGGGGACGCCGGCCTCGACCGCCGCCTCGACGGCCTTGCGGGTGGCGCCGTGGCCGTGGTCGCGGTCGGCGCCGGGTCCGGCCGCCGCGACGGCCGGGGCCGCGAGGGCCGCCGTGAGGAGCAGGGCGGTGACGCCCACCAGAGTCGTGCGTACGCGCATGTCTTCCCCCACCTGTGGGTGTGTGGTGCGGTCGGGGGAGGGGACCTGGTGGTGTTGCGCGAAGGTTGCCTCGGTGTGGGCCGGTTGGGTGACTTTCAGCCCTTCCTGAGTACCAGCTCCGTGTTCCGGTCGGGGGCCTTGCCCGCGAACGTCCTGCCGGCTCCGGGGGCGTTGAAGGACAGCTCGCGGAAGAGGGCGGCCAGGCCGGTCTGCGAGAGGTCGGCGAAGTCGGTGCGGTGCGGGGCGGCGGACTCGACGAGGGTGGTGAAGAGGGAGAGCGTGCCGTCCCTGTTGTCGACCAGCTCGACGATGCGGGCGAGCTGGGGATGGTCGATGTGCGAGGCGGTGGAGATCTCCCAGAAGGAGCCGCCGCCGGAGGCCTTGTGCGGGGTGATGATGTTCTTGTGGACGTGCCCGTTCACCCAGGCCAGCACATTGCGGTGCCGGGAGAGGAGGGACACCAGCTCGTCGCCGGTGTGCCGGCGCTCGCCGGGGCGCGCCGGGTCGGGCCGGGTGTTGGTCATCGTCTTGCTGGTGTGGTGGCTGAAGACCACGGCGTAGGAGTCCTTGTTCTCCTTCAGGGTCCGCTCCAGCCACTTCAGCTGGGCGGTGCCGAGGGAGCCCTCGAAGTGGCCGCCGGCGTCGTTGGTGTCGAGGCTGATCCCGATGACGTCGTCGGAGACCCGGAAGGTGTAGTACTGGGTCCCGGCGTCGAGGTTCGCGGCGGAGTAGCCGTGGCCGACCGGGCCGACGCCCTGGTGGGCGGGGTCCAGGTGGGCCTTGAGATAGTCGGCCGGCGTGTACGGTGCCCGCTTCTCGTCCGGGGTGACGGACCGCATGGAGCGCGCGTGCGCCTTCAGGAAGTCCCGGTAGCCGACGCCCTTGGGATCCAGGGCGTTCTTGTTGGTGTTCTGGAACTTCTTCGCCTCGGCGGCGGAGGCGCTCATCAGCTTCCTGCCGCCGATGGCCGCCTCGGCGAGGTAGGCGTCGCCGTGGGAGCCGTAGACACCGAGCTGCAGCATGTCGTGGTTGCCGACGGTGGAGTACCAGGGCAGCTTCAGGCCCGGGCTCCTCACCTCCCGGATCGCGGCGGCCAGGAAGCCCTTCAGGTGCGGGAAGCCGACCGCCTTGTCGTTGTCGCGGACGGTGGCGTCGGGCTGCCAGTACAGCTTCAGGCCGCTGCTCTGGACGCCCTCGTAGTGCCGGGGATCACCGGTGTTGGGGGTGATGCGGCCACCGCTCATCACCTTCATGTACCACTCCAGCTCGCACACCGCGTTGTTGTCGGTGTTGTCGCCGGTGGTCATGACGAAGTGGAGCGGGGCACCGGTGACGGGTGCGCCGCGCAGCGCGTTGACCCGCTCGACGAGCGCGATGGCGCCCTGCACGGTCAGCGCCTCCTGCGGGCGCCAGGCGTGCGGGTCGGCGGCGCGCACGAACTCGACGCGCAGAGGGTGCTGCACGTCCGTCAGGTGCATGTCAGTGAACTGCACGAACGCGGCGAGGGCCCTGCGGCGGCTCGCGCGGCCGGACCTGGGCGTGGCCAGCTCGCTGCGCACCACCCGCTGCCAGCCGGGGCCGTCGCCGAGCCGGCGGTAGCCGGAGCCGCCCCGCGGGGTGGCGACGGAGGAGAGTGTCGTGCCCTTGGTGTAGGGGGCGAGCGGGGCGGCGGCGGAGGCCTGCCCGGAGTGGGCGACGGGCTCCTCGGCGGTGGTGGCGGCCTCGCTGTCGGTCGGGCGGAGTGCGTAGCCGACGCCGGCGGAGAGCGAGACCGCTCCGGCGGCGGCGAGGACGGTACGGCGGTGGACCCCCAGAGCGGAGGTGGCGACAGAGCGTATGCGCGACATGGCGCGATCTCCCCGAGTGCGAACGCGTCGGCAGTGGTCGCGGGCCGTCCAAGGCGCGAACGCCCCGCTCGCTCTGGATCGTTGGCAGCGGGGATGACCTGTGCGTGAACGCGGCCGCAACGCGCAGCGCCGATCACCGTACGTGGATCACGGGGCAGGCGGTGCGGTCATGGAGTGGATCGCGGGCGGCCGGGGGCCGGTCACTCCTCGTTCATCTCCTGGGGTAGGGGACGGTCCCCGGGCCGCAGGTGCCCCGGCGCCGGCCGTTCCCGCCACAGCCGCAGCCCCACGTCGACCAGCCGCACCCGGGTGAGCCCGGCCACGGCGTCCAGGCCGTGCCAGGCGGCGAAGTCGGTCGAACCGCCGACCTCGTAGCGGAGTTCGCCGCCGACGACCTCGGCCTCGTAGACGATGCGGACGCCGTGGTGGTCGATGCGGCGGGGCGGGCGACCGCCGCGGAAGACACGGCGGGAGGAGTCGATGCCGAGGAGACCGGCCACCTCGACGCGGTAACCGGTCTCCTCGGCGACTTCGCGGCGGACGGTGTCGTACGGATCCTCGCCGTGCTCCGCGCCGCCGCCGGGCAGTACCCACTCCGGCGTGCCGTCGGGCCCCGGTGAGCGGGCGAGCAGGATCTGTCCGTCACGGACGCACACGGCGTAGGCCGCCACCCTCAACTTCCGCTTCATCCCATGACGTTAACGGCCGGGGTCGGCCGGTGAGTACTCCGGTGCGGACCAGCGCAGCGGCAGGGCGGCCGGGGTCTGGACCACCTCCGTGACGACGAAGCGCACGGCCCGCTGGCCGTCGGCGGTGAACTCGGTGTGCGCCTCGCCGGTGAGCTGGAGGGTGGTGCCGGTCGTCCAGTCCAGGAAGAGCAGTCCGGCGCGCGGGTCGGCGCGCAGGTTGCCCAGGGTGAGGAACATGGCGTTGCCGGGGTAGTCCGGCCAGGTCAGTTCGTGCGGTGAGACGACCCGGACGAAGCCGGGGGCGCCGCCCCGGTGGCTGACGTCGGCTCCCCGGGCGTGCACGGTGGCCAGGAAGAAGGTGTCGGCCGCCGCGAGGAAGCCGGCCTGTTCCGGGGTCAGCAGGGGCCGGGAACGCGGTGGGCCCGGCTCACGGTCAGGGACGCTCTCGAACGACGCGCGGCGCCGGATGTACTTCGGGCAGTTGGAGAACACCTGGTCGGCCTCGACCGTGAAGCCCCCGGCCGTGGGCCGCAGCCGGCCGTTGAGGCGCATCCGGCGGCGGGTGCGCGGGTCGAGCGCGAGGGTGCCGAGGGGGGTGCCGGGAGTGGCCAGGGCCGTTGCGCGGGGGCCGGCCGGACGGTCGTCGTGGACGGTGTCCACGGACATCCGCCGGGGCCCCGTGGCCCGGACGAACCCCGGGGCGCCGGCGAGCGCGGAGGCCCACACCCGGCCCGTCTCGGGGTCCGCCGCGCCGACGACGAGCAGCGGCTGCAGCCCCAGGAACGCGGCCGCGACCGGCTTGATGTCCTGGCCGAGGGAGCGTCCGACGTGATCGGCGCGGTCCCGCACGCCGACCAGGTCCTGCACGGCACGCGAACCGGCGTGATAGACGCTCATGACTAGAAGAAGCCGCAGGTCGGAGCGGAGGCGTGCGGGGCGGGGGCGTCCTCGGCACCCTCGGGCACGGAGATCTCCAGGCGGGTGCCGTCCGGGTCGTGGAAGAAGATCCCGCCCGACGCGGAGCCCTCCCGGTGGGCCACCAGGCCTTCGTGGGCGAACTCCACGCCGGCCGCCCTCAGAGCCGTCTCGTACTCCCGGACCCGGTCCACCGAGTCCGCCGTGAAGGCCAGGTGATGCAGTCCGGCCCGGCCGCCCTCGTACGGCCCCCGGGCCTGCTGCCAGAGGGTGAGCACGGGCGCGTCGCCGCCGTCCCCGAGGAACGCGTACCTGCGGTCGTCCTCCTTGCCCTCGGTGAGCAGCCGGAAGCCCAGGACGTCGCGGTAGAAGGCGAGCGAGCGGTCGAGGTCGGTGACGTTCAGGCCGGTGTGGCCGGTGCGCAGGGTCATGACTCCCCCTTCGGGTGTTCTAACTGTCGTTATCGACATTAGAGGGTTAGACGCGGAGGCGCAACCGGTCACGTACTCTTGAGCGGTTAGCCGAGAAGGAGTGCCCGATGTCCGCCGCCCGCGATCCCCGCCCGCTCACCGGCGAGCCCCTCGCCCTCGACCTGCTCAACACCCGGTGGAACAAGGAGGGCGCCACCCAGGACCTGCTCGTCGACACCGAGGGGCTCGCGGTGTGGCTCGCGAGCAACGGGCTCGCCGGAGCACACCCGGCCGACGAGGACGCGCTGCGCCATCTGCGGCAGGCCCGGGAGGCGCTGAAGGCGGCGGTGGACGGGTCACTGGCGCAGGGAGCCCCGCTCGTCGACGCCGTACTCGCACACGGGCGCATCCGGGCCCGGCTGACCGAGGAGGGCGCCGCCGAGGAGCCCGAGTTCGCCGACCCCGCCTGGGGGCCGGCCTGGCTGGCCGCCCGCAACTACCTGGACCTGCTCGCCCAGGCCCCGGACCGGATCCGCAGCTGCGCCCACGAGACGTGCATCCTGCACTTCTTCGACACGTCCCGGAACGGCACCCGCCGCTGGTGCTCGATGGCCGCGTGCGGCAACCGGGCGAAGGCGTCCCGCCATTACGCGCGTTCGAAGGAGAACTGAGCAAATAACGGACTATCAACGTCCGATCCACTCAAATCCCATCGCGGGTTTTCCCCATACATCCATATCGATTCGGTCAACGATCCCCAAAGAACTGTCCCTTCGGTAAGGCTGAGCGCTCTCGTCCGCTCGTTCCTTTACCTGAGGGATGCCGATGACCCACACGCCCGAGCGTGATCCCATACCCGGTCCGAGACGCCTGGCCCGCATAGCCGTGGCCGTGGGCGTGGTGGCCGCCCTCTCCGCGGCGGGGCCGATACCCCTGGCCCTCGCCGCGGACGCGCCGTCCGCCCCGGCCGCCGACCCCGGCGTCAAGTCCGCCCACGACAAGCTCGGTTCGGACGACGCCGACGCGCTCGCCGACGCCAAGGCCGACGGCGCGAAGAACATCACGATGATGATCGCGACGGCCCCGGGGCAGACCGAGCAGGTCGCCGAGAAGCTGGACGCGGTCAAGGGCGGCTCGGTGGGCCGCAGCTACGACAAGGTCGGCTACGTCCGCGCCACCGTCCCGACCGCCAAGGCCGACGCGGCCATCGAGGCCGCCGCGGGGCTCTCCTCGGTGCACGCCATCGACCTCAGGCGCGAGATCCCGCTCGACGACCCGACGCCGGACGCGAGCAGCACCGCCAAGTCCCGCCCGACGGCGGGCGGTTATCCCGCACCCGGGAAGAACACCCCGGCCGAGAACCCGTACAACCCCTCCTTCGAGACCGGTGCCGTCGACTTCGTCGACGAGCACCCGAAGGCGGACGGTCGCGGCGTCACCATCGGCATCCTCGACTCCGGCGTCGACCTCGGCCACCCCGCGCTGCAGAAGACCACCACGGGCGAGCGGAAGATCGTCGACTGGGTCACCGCGACGGACCCGATCCTGGACAGCGACGGCACCTGGCGCCGGATGACCAACCCGGTCAGCGGCCCGTCGTTCAGCTACGGCGGCGCCGACTGGAAGGCGCCCGCGGGCGCCTACCAGGTGAACCTGTTCCGCGAGTCCGCGACGGCCGGCGGCGACGCCAAGGGCGACGCCAACCGCGACGGCGACACCACCGACGTCTGGGGCATCCTCTACGACCCGGCCGCCGGCACCGTCCGCGTCGACCTGAACAACAACTTCGACTTCACCGACGACACGCCGCTGAAGCCGTACAAGGAAGACCACCAGGTCGGCTGGTTCGGCACCGACGACCCGAAGACCGACGTCGCCGAGCGGCAGCCGTTCGTCGTCCAGATCCGCAAGGACGTCCCGACCGACCCGTACGGCGGCGACTGGGTCGGCAAGAAGGCCGACTTCGTCAACATCGGCGTCATCGAGTCCGAGCACGGCACCCACGTCGCCGGCATCACCGCCGCCAACGGCCTGTTCGGCGGGAAGATGAACGGCGCGGCCCCGGGCGCGAAGATCGTCTCCTCGCGTGCCTGCACCTGGACCGGCGGCTGCACCAACGTCGCCCTGACCGAGGGCATGATCGACCTCGTCACCAACCGCGGCGTCGACATCGTCAACATGTCGATCGGCGGCCTGCCGGCGCTCAACGACGGCAACAACGCGCGCGCCGAGCTGTACACCCGGCTCATCGACACCTACGGCGTCCAGCTGGTGATCTCCGCGGGCAACTCCGGCCCCGGCGCCAACACCATCGGCGACCCCGGCCTCGCGGACAAGGTGATCTCGGTCGGCGCGGCCGTCTCCAAGGAGACCTGGGCCGCCAACTACGGCTCGGCCGTGGAGAAGAAGTACGCGATGATGCCCTTCTCCTCGCGCGGCCCGCGCGAGGACGGCGGCTTCACCCCGACCCTGAGCGCGCCCGGCGCCGCGATCAACACCACCCAGACCTGGCTGCCCGGCTCCCCGGTCGCCGAGGCGGGGTACTCGCTGCCGGCCGGCTACTCGATGCTGCAGGGCACCTCGATGGCCTCCCCGCAGGCCGCCGGTGCCTCCGCGCTGCTGCTGAGCGCCGCGAAGCAGAAGCACATCGACCTCACCCCCGCCACGCTGCGCACGGCGCTGACCTCGACCGCCGACCACATCAAGGGTGTGCAGGCGTACGAGGAGGGCGCGGGCCTGATCAACATCGTGGACGCGTGGGACGCCATCCGTGACGGCGCCTCCGCCCACGACTACACCGTCAAGGCCCCGGTCGACACCGCGATCGACTACGCCCTGAAGACCCCGGGCTTCGGCACCGGCCTCTACGACCGCGAGGGCGGTCTGAAGGCCGGGCAGAAGAAGACGTACGACGTCACCGTCACCCGCACCTCCGGCCCGGACAAGGCCGTCCGGCACGAGCTGCACTTCGAGAACAACGCCGGGCACACCTTCCGGATCGTCGGCGACGACGTGGTGAGGCTGCCGCTGAACCAGCCGGTGACGGTGAAGGTGCAGGCCGCGCCCGAGTCCGCGGGCCTCAAGAGCGCGATCCTGGAGGTCGACGACCCGAGGACCGAGGGGATCGACAAGCAGATCCTCACCACCGTCGTGGTCTCCGCCCCGGTCGGCTTCACCTACTCGGCGTCGGCTTCGGTGCAGCGCAACAGCACGCAGTCCTACTTCCTGACCGTGCCCGAGGGCGCCAAGTCGCTGGAGGTCGCGATCGGCGGGCTGAAGGACAAGAGCCAGACCCGGTTCATCGCCATCCACCCGTACGGCACCCCGGTCGACAACACCGGCACCCCGTACTGCTACAACAACTACCTCGACGGCAACGGCTGCAAGCCGGACGTCCGCTCCTACGCCGACCCGCAGGCCGGTGTCTGGGAGGTCGAGGTCGAGTCCCGGCGCACGTCCCCGCTGCTGGACAACCCGTACAAGCTGGACGTCACCGTGCTCGGCGCGGCCTTCGACCCGGAGACCGTGACCGTCCCCGAGGCCAAGGTCGGCACTCCGGCCACCGCCTCCTGGAAGGTGACCAACACGTACGCGGCCCTGGACGGCAAGCTGGTCGGCGGCCCGCTCGGCTCCTCCAAGACGGCCCGCCCGTCGATCAAGGAGGGCGAGAAGCAGAGCACCACGGTGGAGGTCCCGGCCGGTGCCAAGTCCCTGGACGTGGCGATCGGCGGCGTCTCCGACGCGGCGGCCGACCTCGACCTGACCGTGTACGACGCGAGCGGCAAGCAGGTCGCGCAGTCCGCGGACGGCGACTCGGAGGAGGCGGTCTCCGTGCCGTCCCCGGCCGCCGGCACCTACACCATCGAGGTCGTGGGCTACTCGGTCCCGTCCGGTGCGACCGACTACGACTACCGGGACGTGTTCTTCTCCTCCTCGCTCGGTTCCGTCACGGTCGACGGCTCGGCCGCGGTCAAGCTCGGCACGGGCGACTCGGCCACGGTGACGGGCCAGGTCACGGCGGCCGCCGCGGCCCCGGCCGGCCGCGAGTTCTTCGGGCAGGTCCAGCTGGTGAACGCGCGCGGCACGGTCGCGGGCACCGGCAGCGTCAAGATCGAGAAGGTCACGCCGTAACGGGGTGATCCATCGGGGAGGGGCGGGTGTCCGGGGGGACACCCGCCCCTCTTCCTTCTTGTCTTCCTTGTCCGACCCGCTCCGCTCAGGACGCCTCGTCGTAGGGGCACGTCGTGTGCCGGGCCCCGGGCAGTGCCTCGGTGATCCAGGCGCGCTCGGCGGCCACGCGGGTGTCACCGACGGCCCACAGGCTCGCGGTCTGCTGCCCCTGCAACACCCGGACGAGCACGTGCTGGCCCTTCCGCGGTGCCGGTTCGGCGCCGTCCTCGAGCAGGACGCCGACCTCGGCCGGTCCGTGGGCGGGCCGGTAGGAGCGCGTCACGGTCAGCGTGACCCGGCTCCAGGAGGAGCCCTGCTGCCGCGCCACCTTCGCCACGGTGCCCTCGACCACCAGCCGGGAGCAGGCCAGGTCGCCTTCCGGGTCGGCCGGGCGCCCGCTTTCCTGGGGCGCGGCCTTGCCCGCGTCGTCGGCGGCGCTCTTCGACGACGCGCCCTTGTCGTCCGCCCCGCCACCGGCCTGGGTCACCAGCAGACCGAGCCCGAGGGCCAGGCAGAACGCGGTGGCACCGGCGAGCGAGCCGAGCGCGATCCGCAAGGCCCTGCGCGGCCCCGACGGGCGGCCCGGGCGCCGGGGCCGGGGCGGGCCGGCGGGGCGCGTGACGCTCCGGGGACGGCCGGCCGCCGGACGCTTCGCGGGGGGCGAGGGGGCCGCCGGTCCTTCCTCGGGCGCCGGTGCGCGCGGACCGGGCCGGGGGCCCGGCTCCGCCGATCGCGCGGCATCCGTCCGCGGCTCCTCCACCCCGGCGTGCCTCTCCCCGGTCAGTGCCTCCGCCAGCCAGGTCAGTTGTTCCCGCAGCACCGCCAGGTCGGCCTCGGCCGCCCGGTGCTCGGCGTGACAGGCCGCGTCCCGGCGGGATTCCTCCGGCAGGGGGTCCCCGGTGATCGCGGCCATCAGGGCGTCCATGCCGCCCTGGGCCGCTCCGTCCGCGCTCTCGTGCTCGGCGGTCATGTCACACCACCTCGTCCTCGTGCAGCCTCTCGCGCAGCGCGCGGACCGCCGTGTGCAGCCTGCTCTTGACCGTGCCCTCGGGGATGCCCAGCTCCGCGGCGATGCCCCGCACCGGCAGGTCGGCGAAGAACCGCAGGACGAGCACCTGCCGCTGGGCGGCGGGCAGTTCGTCCAGGCCCCGGGCGACGGCGAGGGACAGCAGGCTGGTCTCCTCGCCGGAGGGGTGTACGGGCTCGTGCAGCGCGGCCAGCCGCTCCCCCAGCCGTTCCTGGCGCCGCTTGGCCCGGTGCCAGTCCATGGCGAGGTTGGAGGCGACCACCGCCGCCCACGCGGACACGTCACGCGGTGCCTCCCGGCCGCTCGCGGTCCGCTCCAGCAGCCGCAGCCGGACCTGCTGCACCCCGTCCGGCAGGTCCGACTGCGGCACCCCGCCGAGCGCGAGCACCGCCCGCACCCGGCGCTCCTGGGCCGCGTCCAGCGGATCGTCGACCCCGTGGTCTCCCCCCTGGCCGCGGCGGGCCTTTCTGCGCAGCACAGCCACCCCTCTCCTCGCCGCGTTTCCCCTATGACGCGGGCGGGGGCGGAAACGTTCGGCCCGGTTTCCGGAACGACTTCGTCGATCTTTTCTTCACATCGTCTCCACTGTCACCATGAGCCCCATGACGCACATCACCAAAGGCGCCAACACCCCTGTCCCCGCAGGTCCCTTGCGGGTCGCGGTCGGCCGCAGCGCGGTCCCCGGCACCCCGGCCGTGGACGCGTCCGCGCTGCTGCTGGACGCGACGGGCCGGGTGCGGGGCGACGCGGACCTCGTCTTCCACCACCAGCCCGCGCACCCCTCCGGCGCGGTCCGGCACGCGGGTGTCGGGCAGGGCGGCGGGCAGTTCGCCGAGTGGCTGGAACTGGATCTGCCGCACGTCGAGCCCGGCGTCCAGCGCGTGGTGATCGCCGGTTCCTGCGACGGCGGGACGTTCGGGCAGATACCGGGGCTGTACGTCCAGGCGGTGACGTTCGACGGCACGATCGTCGCGCACTACGAGGTGACGGACGCCGCCACCGAGACGGCCTTCGTCCTCGGCGAGTTCTACCGGCGCGACGGGGTCTGGAAGTTCCGCGCGGTGGGCCAGGGCTACGACTCGGGGCTGGCGGGACTGGCGACGGACTTCGGCATCGTGGTGGAGGCACCGGCGCCGGCTCCGGCGTCCGGACCGGTGCCTCTGGAGGGTGTGTCCAAGACCGGCTCGGCGCCTGTGGGCGTGGCCGCGTCACCGATGCCGGTGCCCACCGTGCAGGTGCCCGCCGTACCGGCGCCCGCCATGCAGGTGCCCGCCACGCAGGTGCCCGCCACGCCTGTCCCCACCCCGGCCGCCGTGACCGGGGTGGGGACGGGCTCCAGCCGCTCCTGGGAACCCGGCTCCTTCGAGTTCGAGCCGTGGGTCCACCACGGCAGCGGCGGGGCCACCGTCACCGTGGACCTGCCGTTCCCGCCGGACTCGGCACCGGTGATCCTGGAGGCACGGGTCAAGGACCACCAGTTCATCCAGATCCAGATCCCCGGCCGCTCCGACGACGTCCTGTGCAGCGACCTGCCCGACTTCCACGGCCGCGCCCTGCTCGTACCGCCGCGCAAGGGCGGCCCGGTGAAGCTGAAGGTGCGCCACTCCGGGGACTGGACACTGACCGTCCTGCCCCTGTCCGCGGCCCGCCCGATCGGCACCGGGACGATCCAGGGCAGCGGGACCGAAGTGCTGGTCCACACGGGTGGTGCGGCCGAACTCAAGGTCCGGGCGACGGACCGCCACAACGGCTGGTTCCAGGTGAACTACCACAAGGGCGACACTCCCGACGAACTCCGATGCCCCGAGGAACTCGTCCACGCCTGGAACGGCAAACGGGTCAAGGAGACCGTCCGGATCCCCGAGGGTCCGCTCCTGCTCGTGATCGACAAGAGCCGGCACCAGTGGGAACTCACCGCCTCACCGCTGCCCGCCCGCGACCCCGCCAAGGGCCGGAAAGCCGGTGTCCACGAGGGCAAGGGCGAGCAGACGCTCACGCTCGTCAACCCCCGGCCGGGGCGGCCGGCGCTGGTGCGGTACGAGTTCAAGGACGCCGAGCGCAGCTACGGCGTCGAGGTGCGGTCGGTCGACGAGTACGGCGACGAGACCGACTGGCTGAACGCCTACGGCAACGGGATCCGCGGGACGGCCCTGACCTTCGGCGCGGGCGCGGCCGAGCGGGCGGTGCGGGTCAAGCACTCCGGTGAGTGGAGCCTGCGGCTGCTGCCCGAGGAGGAGGCGCCGCTGATCAACGGAGCCGTCGAGGGCAAGGGCACCACGGTGCTGCGCTACCAGGGTCCCCCGACGCTGATGGCCCTCCGGCGGACCTCGCGGAAGAAGGACGGGAGACTGGTCGCGCACGCCTGGAACCACCCGTACGGCAAATCGGCGATCATCGCCGACGTCACCGACCGCCACCGCCCCGCCCTCGGTCCCGTCTGGGTCGATCCGGGTGGCACCTGCTTCGTGATCGTCGCCGCCCCGGAGCACACGAAGTGGCGGCTGGAGCCGGCGCCCTTCACCGAGGCGCCCCTGCTGGGCCGGCGGACCCAGGGCACCGCGTACGGAGTCGTACGTCACATCGGTCCCGACGTCGAGGTGTCGTACGTCTCCACGGGCGGCATCCAGCATCTTTACCAGCTGGACGAAAACCTGTTCCCCCGGCGCAAAGTCACCGCAACTTCCGGCCCGTACCGCATCTCGGAAGGGATTCTCCACGTCCGGGCGATCGGCGACTGGGTGATCGAGATGATCGACTGACAGGAGTCCCCGTCCAGCCCTTGGGCAAACGATTGGACACACGGGCCGGGGTCCCCCGCATGATGGAAGGGCCCCGGCCGCCCGGGCACGCACACGCACGTCATCCAGAGGAGTCGCCGTGAAGGTAGGAATCGTCGGAGCCACCGGCCAGGTCGGCACGGTCATGCGCAGGATCCTGGCGGAGCGGAACTTCCCGGTCACGCAGCTGCGCCTGTTCGCCTCGGCCCGCTCGGCGGGGACGGTCCTGGACGGCGTGACGGTGGAGGACGCGGCGAGCGCCGACTACACCGGCCTCGACATCGTGATCTTCTCCGCGGGCGGCGCGACCTCCAAGGCGCTGGCCGAGAAGGTCGCCTCCCAGGGCGCCGTCGTGATCGACAACTCCTCCGCCTGGCGCAAGGACCCCGAGGTCCCGCTGGTCGTCTCCGAGGTGAACCCGCACGCGATCGCCGACCGTCCCAAGGGCATCATCGCCAACCCGAACTGCACCACCATGGCCGCCATGCCGGTGCTGAAGGTGCTGCACGAGGAGGCCGGCCTGGAGGCGCTGATCGTCGCCACCTACCAGGCGGTGTCCGGCTCCGGTCTCGCGGGCGTGGCCGAGCTGCACGGCCAGGTGCAGAAGGTGGCCGCCGAGGCCGACAAGCTCACCCACGACGGCGCGGCGGTCGACTTCCCCGAGCCGGGCGTCTACAAGCGCACCATCGCCTTCAACGTGCTCCCCCTCGCGGGCAACATCGTCGACGACGGTCTGAACGAGACCGACGAGGAGCAGAAGCTGCGCAACGAGTCCCGCAAGATCCTGGAGATCCCCGAGCTGAAGGTCTCCGGCACCTGTGTGCGCGTCCCCGTGTTCTCGGGCCACTCGCTCCAGATCAACGCCCGTTTCGCCCGCCCGATCACCCCCGAGCGCGCCACCGAGCTGCTCGCGAAGGCCCCGGGTGTCGCCCTCTCCGAGATCCCGACCCCGCTCCAGGCGGCCGGCCAGGACCCCTCGTACGTCGGCCGCATCCGCCGCGACGAGACGGTGGACAACGGCCTCGCCCTGTTCGTCTCCAACGACAACCTCCGCAAGGGCGCCGCGCTGAACGCGGTGCAGATCGCGGAGCTGGTGGCGGCCGAGCTGTCCGCCAGGTGACGCGTCCGCGCACCACGGGGGCGGTCACCTGCGGGTGACCGCCCCTTCGGCGTGCTCCGGCGTGCCTACCGCTGCCGCCCGGCGGCCGGGCCCGCGGCGGGGGCGCGGGCGGTGCGCCGGGAGTACGAGGTCCGGGGCCGCCGCACCTCGTACGGTCAGGGCCGCCGTACCTCGTACAGGAAGCACCCGTACTCCACCGCCCGTACGTGCACCAGCGCCACCTCCGGGTCGGCGAAGGCCTCCGCGAAGGCCGGCTCGAAGCCGGACGGCTCCTCGACCAGGCGGCCGCCGAGGATGCGGCCGTCGGCCGAGTAGCGGCGGACCGTGCGGTGGGCCTGCGCGAAGGGCAGGGCGCCGCCTTCCGGGCCGGCGCACTCCTCGGCGTGGACGAAGACCGGGCCCTGCTCGTCGTAGGCACCGGGATCGGCGCCCGTCGCGGCCGCCCAGCGGCGCAGCGGCGCGTACGTGACCAGCGCGATCCGCTCGCCGGGCGCGCTGCGGCGCAGACAGCAGCGCAGCGGCGCGCCGCCCTCCGCATCGGTCGACGGGGCCATCGGGCGGCCCGCGTCGTCGGCGGTGCGCAGTTGCTTCAGGACCGCGGGGGCGATGGGGCGTGGGGTGTACGTCGGCATGCGTCCAGCGTCCCGTCCCGACGCCGCGCCCACCGGCGGGAACCGGACATCGCGTTCCCCGACGTTCCCATGGAAGGATGGCGCAACCGACACATAACGAGGAGATGACCGCGTGCCTGGCACAAACCTGACTCGCGAAGAGGCGCAGCAGCGGGCCGAGCTGCTCACCGTTGACTCGTACGAGATCGATCTCGACCTCTCCGGCGCGCAGGAGGGCGGTACCTACCGGTCCGTGACCACGGTGCGCTTCGACGTGGCCCGCAACGGTGCGGAGTCGTTCATCGACCTGGTGGCCCCGACCGTCCACGAGGTGGTCCTCAACGGCGATCAGCTGGACCCCGCCGAGGTCTTCGAGGACTCTCGGATCGCCCTGCCGGGGCTGCTGCAGGGGCGCAACGTCCTGCGGGTCGTCGCCGACTGCGCGTACACCAACACCGGCGAGGGCCTGCACCGCTTCGTCGACCCGGTCGACGAGCAGGCCTACCTCTACACCCAGTTCGAGGTCCCGGACGCCCGCCGCGTCTTCGCCTCCTTCGAGCAGCCCGACCTGAAGGCCACCTTCCGGTTCACCGTGAAGGCGCCCGAGGGCTGGACCGTGATTTCCAACTCGCCGACGCCCGAGCCCCAGGACAACGTCTGGAGCTTCGAGCCGACGCCGCGCATCTCGACGTACATCACGGCGCTCATCGTCGGCCCGTACCACTCGGTGCACAGCGTGTACGAGAAGGACGGGCAGTCCGTGCCGCTCGGCATCTACTGCCGGCCCTCGCTCGCCGAGTTCCTGGACTCGGACGCGATCTTCGAGGTCACCCGTCAGGGCTTCGACTGGTTCCAGGAGAAGTTCGACTACGCCTACCCGTTCGGGAAGTACGACCAGCTCTTCGTGCCCGAGTTCAACGCGGGCGCCATGGAGAACGCGGGCGCGGTCACCATCCGTGACCAGTACGTCTTCCGGTCCAAGGTGACCGACGCGGCGTACGAGGTGCGCGCGGAGACGATCCTGCACGAGCTGGCCCACATGTGGTTCGGCGACCTGGTCACCATGGAGTGGTGGAACGACCTGTGGCTGAACGAGTCGTTCGCCACCTACACCTCCATCGCCTGCCAGGCCGCCGCGCCCGGCTCGAGGTGGCCGCACTCGTGGACCACGTTCGCCAACTCGATGAAGACCTGGGCGTACCGGCAGGACCAGCTGCCGTCCACGCACCCGATCATGGCGGACATCCGCGACCTGGACGACGTGCTCGTCAACTTCGACGGCATCACCTACGCCAAGGGCGCGAGCGTGCTCAAGCAGCTCGTCGCGTACGTCGGGGAGGACGAGTTCTTCAAGGGCGTGCAGGCCTACTTCAAGCAGCACGCCTTCGGCAACACGCGCCTGTCGGACCTGCTGGGCGCCCTGGAGGAGACCTCCGGCCGGGACCTGAAGACCTGGTCGGGGAAGTGGCTGGAGACCGCCGGCATCAACATCCTGCGGCCCGAGATCGCCACCGACGCCGACGGGGTCGTCACGTCCTTCGCCGTCCGCCAGGAGGCCCCGGCCCTGCCCGCCGGCGCCAAGGGCGAGCCGACGCTGCGGCCGCACCGCATCGCGATCGGCCTGTACGACTTCGACGCCGCGAGCGGCAAGCTGGTGCGCACCGAGCGGATCGAGCTGGACGTCGACGGCGAGCTGACCGCCGTACCGCAGCTGACCGGCAAGCGCCGCCCGGCGGTCGTCCTGCTCAACGACGACGACCTGTCCTACGCCAAGGTCCGCCTGGACGAGGAGTCGCTGCGGGCCGTCACCGAGCACCTCGGCGACTTCGAGGCGTCCCTGCCGCGCGCCCTGTGCTGGGCGTCGGCGTGGGACATGACGCGGGACGCCGAACTGGCCGCCCGTGACTACCTCTCCCTCGTCCTGTCCGGCATCGGCAAGGAGTCCGACATCGGCGTCGTGCAGTCCCTGCACCGCCAGGTCAAGCTCGCGATCGACCTGTACGCCGACCCGGCCGCCCGCGAGTCCCTGCTGACCCGCTGGACCGACGCCACGCTGGCCCACCTGCGCGCGGCCGAGCCGGGCGGAGACCACCAGCTGGCCTGGGCACGGGCGTTCGCGGCGACCGCGCGCACCCCCGAGCAGCTGGACCTGCTGGAGGGCCTGCTGGACGGCACCCAGACCGTCGAGGGCCTGGCCGTGGACACCGAGCTGCGCTGGGCGTTCGTGCAGCGCCTCGCGGCCGTGGGCCGGTTCGACGAGGCCGAGATCGCGGGCGAGTACGAGCGGGACAGGACGGCGGCCGGTGAGCGGCACGCGGCCACCGCCCGCGCGGCCCGTCCCACGGAGGAGGCCAAGGCGGAGGCGTGGGCCTCGGTCGTGGAGTCCGACAAGCTGCCCAACGCCGTGCAGGAGGCCGTGATCGGCGGCTTCGTGCAGACCGACCAGCGCGAGCTGCTGGAGCCCTACACGGACCGGTACTTCGAGATCCTCAAGGGCGTCTGGGACTCCCGTTCGCACGAGATCGCCCAGCAGATCGCCGTCGGCCTCTACCCGTCGGTCCAGGTCTCCGAGGAGACCCTGGCCAAGACGGACACCTGGCTGGCCTCGGCCGAGCCGAACGCGGCCCTGCGCCGCCTCGTCTCGGAGTCCCGCTCGGGCGTGGAGCGGGCGCTGAAGGCGCAGGCGGCCGACTCGGCGGCCGCCGCCGAGTAGCCGTCCGTACGGCGACAGGGGCGCCCGGTGCCGCACCGGGCGCCCCTTCGTGTGCGGGCCTACCCGTGCACACCTGAGCGGCCCCGGGCGGCGGCCGCGTCCCGCAGCGCCCGCAGGGCCCGGTCGACCGCCCGGCCGGTCTCGGCGCCTTTGCGGACCGCCGCGACCACGTGCCGTACCGGCCGGTCCGCGCCCAGTTCGCGCAGGACGACGCCCGCGCGGCGGCCGGCCGCCATCCTCGGCACCAGGGCGACGCCCATGCCCGCCTCCACCATGGCGAGGATCGCGGTCCAGCCGGAGGCCGAGTGGCCCTGGTGGGGGCTGAAGCCGGCCGCCTCGCAGGCGCGGCGGGTGATGTCCGACCAGGGGCCGCTGCCGCCGAAGATCCAGGGTTCCTCGGCGAGATCGGTCAGACGCAGACCGTCGGCGCCGGCGAGGGGGTGGCCGGGGGGCAGGGCCACGTCCAGCGGGTCGGTGAGCAGGGGGAGGCGGGTGAAGCGGGGGTCGGCCGCGCTCGGCGCCTCGGCCGCGAGGGACAGGGCGAGGTCCACCTCCCCGGCGGCCAGCAGCTCGTAGGCCTCGGCGGCCTCCGCCTCCCGGACGCGCACGGTCACCCGGGGGTGCGACTCCCGCAGGGCCCGCACGGCCGGGACGACCAGGGCGGGCACCGCCGTGGAGAAGGCGCCGACCCGCACCTCGCCGGCCTCCCCCTGCGCGTACGCCGCGAGCGCCGCGTCGGCGCGCTCCAGCTGCTCGAACACCGCCTCGGCGTGCGTGAGCACCAGCCGGGCGGCGTCGGTCAGCCGCACCCGGCGGCCCTGGGCCTCCAGCAGGGGCACGCCGAGCTGCCGGGCGAGGTTGGTGAGCTGCTGGGAGACGGCGGACGGGGTCATGTGCAGGGCCTCGGCCGTCGCGGTGACGGTCCCCCGCTCGCGCAGGGTGCGCAGGATCCGCAGCTTCCTCAGATCCCACTCGGCCATGCGCGCACGCTACACGCCCCCTCCCCGGCCGGTGGGGTGCGACCGGGTCGCGGAAGAGGCCCCCACGGCTCCTGCGCACCCCGCCCCCTACGACCCCTGGGGTGCCGCCGGGTTGACCGTGCTCCAGTCCTCCTTGCCGCGCCCCTCGGCGAGCGCCGCGGAGAAGAGGGAGAGGGCGCCGTCGAGGAGGGGGTGCCGGTGCTGCCCGGCCCGGTCCGCCATGCGGGCCGCGTAGGTGAGGTCCTTGTGGGCCCATTCGGCGGAGAAGTTGACCGGCTCGGGCGGGGTGACCCAGCTGTCCCAGGCGAGGCGGGTGACCACACCGCCGGGGCGGTCCTGCAAGGCCTCGCCGACCTGCCGCGCGTCGAGGCCCGCCGCCTCGGCCAGCCGCAGCGCCTCCCCGAACCCGGCCAGGTGGACGGCCTGCAGGGCGTTGAGGATCAGCTTGAAGCGGGTGCCGGCGCCGGCCGGCCCGAAGTGCCGTACGTCCCTGGCGATCGCGTCGGTCACCGGCCGCAGGGCCGTCAGGCCGCTCGCGTCGCCGCCCGCGAGCAGGACCAGGGTGCCGGTGCGGGCTCCGGCGGCTCCACCGGTGAGCGGCATGTCGTAGAAGCGGACGCCCCGCTTCGCGCACCGGGTGGCCAGTTCCTCGACCCAGGCGACCGACAGCGTGGCGGAGGCGACGAGGACGGCGTCCTCGCGGGCCCCGGCCAGGATGCCGTCGGGGCCCTGCCACACCGCGCGGGAGGAGTCGTCGTCGGCGGTCACCTCGAAGACGACGTCGGCGCGCGCCGCGGCCTCGGCCGGGGTCCCCGCCACCAGGGCGCCCGCGCCGGCCAGTTCGGCCGCCCGCCCCGGGGTGCGGTTCCAGACGCTGACGGTGTGCCCGTGCGCGAGCAGGTTCTCGGCCATGCCCCGGCCCATGATGCCGAGTCCCACCACGGCGACGTGTGCCATCTCCGGCTCCTTTCGATCACTGTTCCTCAAGTCTGCGCCGCGGGGCCCGGCTTCGGGGACGCCCGCCCGGGAGGGGCCCTCGCAGGGCCCCCGTCCGCGGCGGGGCGATCGTCATACTCGAGGGGTGGACATCGACAAGGCACCCGGGCTGGGCGAGTTCCTGCGCACGCGGCGGGCCAGGGTCACCCCCGAGCAGGCCGGGCTGCCGGCCACGACCGGCCGCCGCCGCACGGCGGGCCTGCGCCGGGAGGAGGTGGCGCTGCTCGCGGGCGTCAGCATCGAGTACTACCGGCGGCTGGAGCAGGGCAAACAGCACCGCCCGGGCCCGGCGGTGCTGGAGGCGGTGGCCCGGGTGCTCCGGCTGGACGAGGACGAGCGACGGCACCTGTCCGAACTGGCGCGGGCGCCTCGGGCGGCCCCGGCGGCGGCACCCTCCCGCGCCCTGCGCCCGGACGTGCTGCGCATGCTGGACATCGTCGATCCCTGCCCGGCGTACGTGCTCAGCCGGGCCAACGATCTGCTGGCCGCCAACCCGCGCGGGCTGTGCCTCCTGCCCGGCATCGAGGAGTGGCCGGAGCCGCGCCGCAACACCGCCCGCTACACCTTCCTCCATCCGCCCGCGCGGAGCCTGTACGGCAACTGGGAGGAGGTCGCCGCGGCCACGGTCGCCCATCTGCGTGCCGCCGCCGGCCGCCATCCGGACGCCCCCGACGTCACCGGGGTGGTGGGGGAACTGATCGTGAAGAGCGAGGAGTTCGCGGCACTGTGGCAGCGGTACGAGGTGCGCAGCCGCACCGCCGGCCGCAAGCACTTCGTCCATCCGTCCACGGGCACCATGACGTTGGGCTACGAGGCCTACGAGGTCGCCCGCACCGACGGCCACCGGCTGATCGTCTACCAGGCCGAGCCGGGCGGCCCGGACCACGACGCGATGGTGCGGCTGGGCCTGGCGGAACCCGCCGTCAGCGACGGGACCCGGCGCCCAGGATGACCCCGGCCAGGATCAGTGCCAGGCACAGCAGTTGCGGCCATCCGGTGCGCTCGCCGAGCACGGCCCAGGACAGCAGGGCCACGCACACCGGCTGGAGGTAGTACACGATGCCCGCGCGGGTGGCGCCGATCAGGGCGACGGCCTTGTTCCAGGCGAAGAAGGCGAGGGCGGAGGAGGCCACGCCGACGTAGAGCAGCGGCAGCACGGTCGAGGGGGTCGGCCGGAAGCCGCCCTGGACGGCGAGGCTCGCGGCCTGCACGGGCAGCAGCAGGACGGTGCCCACCAGGAAGGTGGTGAACAGGAAGGCTGTGCCGCCGAGTCCCTCGGGCCGGCGGCGCAGCAGCGCGCTGTAGCCGGCGAAGCAGCAGGCCGCGGTGATCATCCACAGGGCACCGGACGAGAAGGCGGCGCCGCCGCCTCCGACGAGCAGGGCCACGCCCGCGCAGGCGGCGAGCAGGCCGCTGGTGCGGCGCGCGCCGAGCCGTACGCCGCCCAGCCGCTCGAACACCGCCATGAGCACCGGGGAGGCGGCCATGATCATGCCCATGGTGGCGGCCGGGGTGGTCAGCCCGGCCTGGTTGACGAGCGTGTTGTAGACCGCCACGCCGAGCAGGGAGGCCAGGAGGACGTACCGGCCGTGCCTGCGCAGCCGCGCCCGCTGCCGCCACGCCTGCCGCGCGCCGAAGGGGGCGACGGCGATCAGCGCGATCACCCAGCGCCAGAAGGCGTGCTGGACGGGCGGGACGCTGTCGTGCAGGCCGCGGGAGGTGACGAAGCTGCCGGACCAGACGACCGTGGCGAGGGCGGCGCAGGCGAGACCGAGGAGGGGGCCGGCGACCGTGCGGGACGTGGTGGGGGCGGCCGTACGGGACGGTGTGGCGGAGGGGGTCGAGGCGGTGGTCCGGTGCAGGACGGCGGCCACAGGGGTCCTTTCGCTGGGTGGCGGGCGGCTGTGTGCCTACCGTCGCAGCGCCGTACTTGTCAGGTCCATCGAATCTTTTCGACCGGTCTTTTCAGTGAACCTGAACGGTCGGCGGCCACCGCCCCCGAGCTGTGCCGCCAGCGTCGCCCCGAACGCCAGCGCCATACCCGCGATCTGCACGGAGGTGAGCGCCTGGCCGAGTGCCGCCCAGCCGACGACGGCCGCGGTCAGCGGGGAGAGCGGGCCGAGGAAGCCGACCTGGACGGCGGTGAGGCGGCCGATGCCGCGGAACCAGAGCCAGTAGCCGACGGCCGTGTTGGCCAGGGCGAGGTAGAGGTAGCCGCCCACGGCCCGGCCGTCGAGCGCGGGCGGGGCGCCTTCGACCAGGAGGGCGAGGGGGGCGATGAGCAGGCCGCCCGCGGTGAGCTGCCAGCCGGTGAGGGCCAGCGGGCCGACCCCGGCGGGCCGGCCCCACCGCTTGGTCAGCACCGTGCCGGCCGCCATGGAGGCGGTGGAGGCGACGGCCGCCAGCACCCCGACCGCGTCCAGGGCGCCGGCTCCCTTGAGCACGACGAGGCTGACCCCGAACGCGGCGACGACCCCGGTGGCGAGCGTGCGCGCGGCCGGCCGCTGTCCGAGCAGCAGCGCGGACAGGCCGACGACGAACAGTGGCCCGACCGAGCCGACGACCGCGGCCATCCCGCCGGGCAGCCGGTACGCCGACACGAACAGCAGCGGGAAGAACGCGCCGATGTTCAGCGCGCCCAGCACGGCCGCCTTGGCCCACCAGACGCCGCGCGGCAGCACCCGGGTGGCGGCGAGCAGCAGCAGTCCGGCCGGCAGGGCCCGCGCCAGGGCCGTGAACAGGGGGCGGTCCGGCGGCAGGAACTCGGTGGTGACGGCGTAGGTGGTGCCCCAGGAGACGGGGGCGAGGGCGGTGAGGGCTATCAGGGCGGCGGGGCGGGTGGCGCGGCTGGCGGCCATGGGAAGCACCCTTCGAGGTTCGAGGCCCGGCACGAGGGCCGGTATTAGGTAGCTATTAAGTAGCTTAGCTCTAAGCTACTTAGAGTCAAGTCGCTTTCTTGCGGCCGACCGGAAAGCCACGGATACTCGGCGCATGCAGCAGCGCAACGACCCCGTCGACGCGATCATCGACCAGTGGGCACGGGTGCGGCCCGACCTCGACACCCGGGCGATGGAGGTCTTCGGCCGCGTCTTCCGGCTCTCCCGCGCCATGGGCGACCGGATGGAGAAGGCGTACGAGCCCTACGGCATCTCCCGCGGCGAGTTCGACGTGCTGGCCACCCTGCGCCGGACCGGCGAGCCGTACACCCTCTCGCCCCGCCAGCTGTCGGCCACCCTCATGCTCACCACCGGCGGGATGACCGGCCGCCTCGACAAGCTGGAGCGGGCCGGCCTGCTGCGCCGCTCCCCCGACCCGCACGACCGGCGCGCCCTGCAGGTGACGCTCACCGAGGAGGGGCTGCGGGTGATCGACGAGGCCGTCGGCGCCGGACTCGCCGAGCAGCGCGCCGCCCTCGGCACCCTGAACGCCGAACAGGCCGGCCACCTGGCCGACCTGTTGCGCGAACTGCTGGACGCGACCGCGAAGTAGCCCGGCGCCGAACCCCTGACACCACCGAGCCCCTCGGGCCGCCGGATCCCTGACACCGCGGGGAAACGCCGAGGGCGCCGTCCTCACCCGGGTACGGCGCTGTGCGCGTACCGACGGGAGGACCGGCGCCCTCGGCGGAGGAGCAGGGGGACCGCTCAGGCCTTGGCCTGGGCGTCACCCTTCACGTTGATGTTGGACGAGGTGTCGTCCGTCTTGGAGTGGGACTTGTCCAGCAGCATGACCAGGCCCGCGATGACCAGGAACAGCGCCACCGGGAGGAACACGTACAGGCCCAGCGTCTGGATGACGCTCAGGCCGGGGCCGGGGTCGTCGCCGTCGTCGCGGGTCAGCGCGAGCGCGGGGGACGACATGAGCAGCATCATCAGCGTCGTACCGGCGGCCAGGGCGCCGGCGCGCAGGGCGTTCTTCTTGTCCACGGAATCAAATTAGCGAACGGTCCTCGGAGCCGCGCGCCCGGGGTGCCTTACCGGGCCCCGCCGGGCGGGACGGCGGGCCGGAGCACTTCCAGCAGTGCCCGCAGCCGGGGCGAGGCCGTCAGCTCCTCCAGGGGTACCGGGCGGCCCTCCCGGTCCGCCACGGGCAGCCGCCAGTTGGGGTACTGGTCCCAGGTGCCCGGCAGGTTCTGCGGACGGCGGTCACCCACGCCGTCCGGCAGCCAGACGCCGATCAGCCGGGCCGGGGTGCGCAGCAGGAAGCGGTGGACGGCACGGATCTCCTCCTCCTCGTCGGAGCCGGGCGGTCCGGCCGCCGGGCTGTCCAGCAGGCCGAGGCTGCCCAGCAGGGCGAGCCACTCCGCCGCCTCGGCGCCCGCCTCGGCGCGCTCCTCGGCCGCCGAACGGGTGAGCAGGCCGAGACGGTCGCGCAGGTCGACGTGGTCGCCGGTGAGCCGGGCGGCGGTGGGCGGCAGGTCATGGGTGGTGGCGGTGGCCAGGCAGTCGGCACGCCAGCGCTCGGGCGGCAACGGACGGCCGTCGCCCTCCCAGTCGCGTTCGAACCACAGCACGGAGGTGCCGAGCACCCCGCGGCGCTGGAGCGCCTCGCGCACACCCGGCTCGACGGTGCCGAGGTCCTCGCCGATGACGACCGCTCCGGCGCGGGTGGCCTCCAGGGCGAGGAGGGCGAGCATGGCGTCGGCGTCGTAGCGGACGTAGGTGCCCTCGGTGGGCGGGCTGCCCTGGGGCACCCACCAGAGCCGGAACAGGCCCATGACGTGGTCGATGCGCAGGGCGCCGGCGTAGCGGAAGAGGGCGCGCAGAAGGTCGCGGTAGGGGGCGTGGCCCGACGCCGCGAGCCGGTCGGGGCGCCAGGGCGGCAGGCCCCAGTCCTGGCCGCGGGCGTTGAAGGCGTCCGGTGGGGCGCCGACCGACGTGCCGGCTGCGAACACGTCCTGCTGCGCCCAGGCGTCGGCGCCCCCGGGGTGCACGCCGACGGCGAGGTCGTGCACGATCCCGACGGGCATCCCGGCCTCGCGGGCGGCGCGCTGTGCGGCCCGGAGCTGGCCGTCGGTGAGCCAGGCGAGGCGGGTGTGGAAGGCGACGCGGTCGGCGAGTTCGGTGCGGGCGCGGGCGGTGGCTGCCGAGCGGGGGTCGCGCAGCCCGTCCGGCCAGCGGTGCCAGTCGGGGCCGTGGATCTCGGCGAGGGCGCACCAGGTGGCGTGGTCGTCGAGGGCCTGGCCGTGGGCGGCGCGGAAGTCGTCGTAGGCGGCCTGCCGGCCCGGTCCCAGGGGGACCCGCAGGACCGCCTCCAGTGCCTCGCGCTTCAGCTCCCACACCGCGTCCCGGTCGATGAGGGCGCCTTTGTCGAGGACAGCGGCCCGCAGCCGCTCGGCCCGCGCCAGCACGCTGTGCAGCCGCTGCCGGTCCTCGACGTAGGCGTGTTCGGGGATCTCCTCGATCCGCAGGTGCACGGGGTCGGGGAAGCGGCGGGAGGAGGGCCGGTACGGGGACGGGTCGGTGGGGGCGCCGGGTACGGCCGCGTGCAACGGGTTGACCTGGACGAATCCGGCGCCGGCGGTGCGCCCGGCCCAGCCGGCCAGCTCGGCGAGGTCGCCGAGGTCGCCCATGCCCCAGGAGCGGCGGGAGAGCAGGGAGTACAGCTGGACGAGGAGGCCGTGGGAGCGTCCGGGCGGGGCGGGCAGCCGGTCGGGGGCGACGACGAGGTGGGCGTGGCCGGTCCGGCCGTCGGGCGCCTGCGCGGTCAGCCGGTGGACGCCGAGCGGGAGGCCCGCGGTCCCGTCCCGCTCCTCCCCCTCCTCGGTCTCCACGCGCAGCCGGGTGCCGGCGGGCAGGGCGGCGAGCGCGGCGGGGGGCTCGGCGCCGGCCCACTGGACCACCGTCGGCGGCAGCAGGCGCTCGCGCAGCTCGCGTTCCCGCGCGCTGAGCGCGGCGCGTACGGCGTCCGGGGTGCCCGCGTCGACGCCGAGGGCGGCCAGGGCGGCGACCACGGCGGAGGCGGGGACCTCGACGGTACGGTCCGGCGCGGGGCTGTAGGAGGTGGCGACCCCGTGCAGCCCGGCGAGCCGGGTGAGGTCCTCACCGGCGGGCGCGGACACCGCGCCCGTGTCACCGGGTCCGGCCGCGACGGTTCCGGCCGGCCCGGGCAGCTCCGCGTCGTCCTGCCCCGCGGCCATCTACAGCCCCGGGGCGTAGCAGTCCGGGACCGGGTCGGACTCGCTGGTCAGCGGGGCGGCCTCGGCGAGCGGGGGCTCACTGGTCAGGGGCTCGGCGTCGGGCAGCGGCGGTTCGCTGGTGAGCGGGGCCTGTGTGCAGGCGCTCTCCGCACTGAAGACGCACAGGCGGGCCACGTCGGTGTCGGCGGACTGCTCCGCCACGGGTTTGAACTGGGCCGGGATCGTGGGTGCGGCCACTGGGGCCTCCTTTTCGATGGTGCGGCTTTTGACGGTTTACGGCAGGCCTACCCAGTGACGGCGTCGGCACGCGTGGCCGTTGCCGGAGCACCTGAAGGGATGGCGGTGATCCGTTGCCGGGCCGGTGATCGATAGAGGGGGTGTGAGACTGTTCCGCCCCATGGGGGGCCAGCGGGAGAAGGGCGACGGCGCGGACGCGGCGCTGTTGCGGGCCGTCGCCGCGGGGGACGCGGCCGCGATGGCCACCCTGTACGACCGGCACGCGGGCTGGCTGCACGCGCGGCTGACCCGGCGGTGCGCCGACCCGGAGGTCGTGCGCGAGGTGGTGCAGGACACGTTCGTCACGGTGTGGCGGTCGGCGGCCGGACATCGCGGGGAGGACGCCGGCGGCTGGCTGTGGACGATCGCCGCGCGCCGCCTGGTCGACGCCCGGCGCGCGCAGGAGCGGGTCGCGCGGTTCGCCGGGCCGCCGCTGGAGCCCGGTTCCGCCGGGCGGTACGAGCCCGCCGCCGCGCCGTCCGCGGAGGACCGGGTGCTGGCGGGGCTGGAGTACGGCGATGTCGGTGCCGCCCTCGACCGGATCTCCCCCGAGCTGCGCGAGGTCCTGCGCGCGACCGTGGTGGACGGGCTGACCACGCGGGAGGCGGCCCGGCTGCTCGGCATACCCGAGGGCACGGTCAAGTCCCGCGCCCGTCGTGCCCGCACCGAACTGCGGGCGGCACTGGACCTGCTGAACCCGTCCCCGCTGGGAGGCACGGCATGACGAACGGCGACGCGCGCATCTGGCACGTGTCCGACGACCTCGCCGCCCGCTATGCCGAGGGCGTGCTGCCGGAGCCGGACGCGTGGTCCCTGGAGAAGCACGTGGAGGGCTGCGGTGGCTGCGCGGCCACGGTGTCGGCGGCGGTGCGCGGCACGGCGGCCGGGGCGGTCCTCGCGGAGGTGAGGGACGCGGTACTGGCGTCGATGCCGGCGCCGGCGGCGTCCGCCGTACGGCCGCCGGAGCCCGGTGCCGTGCGGCGCACCCGCCCGCGGAAGCCGCCCGTGCCCGACCGGTTCGCGCGGCTGCTGTGGGCCGCCGGGCCCGCGGTGCGCGGGGCGTGGCTGCCGGCGGTGCTCGTGGTGGCCGCCGGCGCGCTGGCCCTGGCGTACGGCACCGGCTACCCCGGGGCGCGGGCGCTGCTGCTGGCGATCGCCCCGGTCGTGCCGGTCGCCGGGGTCGCCCTGTCCTACGGTCCGCACGCCGACCCGCTGCACGAGGTCGCCGCGGCCACCCCGGGCGGCGGGCTGCGCCTCGCGCTCACCCGTACGGTCGCCGTCCTCGCGGTGAGCCTGCCGCTGCTGACCCTCACCGGTCTGCTGCTGCCCGCGTCCGGTGCGCCGGCCGCCGCGGCCTGGCTGCTGCCGGGGCTGGCGCTGGCGCTCGGCTCGCTGGCCCTGGCCTCGTTCGTGGGCTGCCGGACGGCTGCCCTGCTGACGGGCGGCGGCTGGCTGCTGACCGTCCTCGGCCCGGTGCCCGCGGCACCGGGCGGCGGGGCCGGCGCGCGGCTGGCCGAGCAGCTCTCCCGCTGCCTCGACGGTGTCGGCGCGCAGAGCGCGTGGGCGTCGGCGGCCGTGCTGAGCGCCGTCCTGGTGACGGCCCGCCGCCCGGTGTACGACCGCCCGCTCGGCCGGTGACGGCGGACGGCACACCCGCCCCCGCCGACCCCCGCCACTCAGTGTTCTCAGTGATCCGCCTGGAGAGACCTTGACTTCGATACGTGTGTCCGGCCTGCGGGTCCGGCACCGCAAGACGCTCGCCCTCGACTCCCTCGACCTCGGCCTCGGCCTCGGTGTGCACGGGCTGCTCGGGCCGAACGGGGCCGGGAAGACCTCGCTGATCCGGGTACTGGCCACGGTCGCCCGGCCGGACGCCGGGCGGGTGGAGATCCTCGGCGAGGACACCGCCGAGCACCGCGGCCGGACCGAGGTGCGGCGCCGGCTCGGCTACCTGCCGCAGGAGTTCGGCTACTACCCGGGCTTCACCGTGCGGGAGTTCGTGGCGTACATGGCCTGGCTGAAGGAGATGCCCGCGGAGCGGGTGCCGGGCGCCGTGGAACGGGCCGTGGCCCGGGTGGGCCTGGCGGACCGCATCGACGCGAAGGTGCGGACCCTGTCCGGCGGCATGGTCCGCCGCGTCGGCATCGCGCAGGCCGTCGTCAACGAGCCGGCCGTGCTGCTGCTGGACGAGCCGACGGCCGGACTGGATCCGGAGCAGCGCGTGGAGTTCCGCGCGCTGCTGCGGGAGCTGGGGGTGTCGGCGACGGTCGTGGTCTCCACCCACCTGGTGGAGGACGTGGCCGCCGCGTGCACCGAGGTCACCCTCCTCGACGGCGGCCGGGTCGCCTACCGGGGCACGCCCGAGGCGCTCTCGGCACTCGGGGAGAGCGCCGACGGTCCGGGCGACCATCCGATGGAGCGCGGGTACACCGCCGCGCTGCGGGCCCACCGCGCGGCGGGCGCGGGCGCGCGGGAGGCGGTGTGATGACGGCGATCATCCGGGGGAAGGCACCGGCGGTACGGCGGCGCGCGCCGCATCCCGTCCGGGCGGAGGCCGTGCGCGGCTTCGCGCCGTTCGCGGGGGCCGTGGTGCTGCTGACGGTCGCCGCGATGCTGGTCGGCAAGAGGGACCAGTGGCAGGGCGACTGGGGGGAGACCGCCGCTCTCCTGCACGCCGCTCTGGTGATCCTGGTGCCGCTGGCCGCCGCCGCGGGCTGCTGGCAGGGCGGGCGGGAGCGGCGGCGCCGTACCGAGGAGCTGTGGAGCACGGCCGTACGGCCGCCGCTCGTGGGGTTCCTGGCCTCGGCGCTCCCGACGGCCGCCTGGGCCGCGGCCGGCTGTCTGGCCGGTGCGGCTCTGGCGCTGCTCGCCTGCTGGCCGTACGCGCTGGGCGGCGGGCCGCGTCTCGGGCTGCTGCCCGGTGACACGGTGGCCGTGGCGTCGGCCTCGCTGGCCGGCCAGGTCGCCGGGCGGGTCGTCGCGACGCGGCTGGCGGCTCCGCTGCTGGCCATGGCCGGGTACGTGGGCCTCGGGGTACTGGCGTCCAGCCCGTCGGGAGCGGGCCACCACCTCGGCCCCGCCGCCGTCCGCGCGGACCAGATGCCCGTGTGGTGGCAGCCGGCGGCGATGGCCGCCTGGACGGGCGGCCTGGCCCTCGCCGCCGTGCTGGCGTACGCCGCCCGGCGCCGGGTGACGGCCCTGCTGCCGCTGGCCGCCGCCGTGGCCGCGGGCGCCCTGCTGGTGCAGACCGGCGACGGCCTGTGGCGCCCCGACCCGCTCTCGCGCCGCCAGGTCTGTGACACCTCGACCGTTCCGGCCGTCTGCGTCAACGCCCGGTACGCGGGGCTGTTGCCGCAGGTCAAGGAGGCCCTGTCGGGAATCACGGACAAGCTGGAGGGGGTGGAGAACCTGCCGGCGCGCTGGGACGACCTGCCGGGCGGGCACGACGACCGGGCGCACCTGCCGATGGTGACGCCGATCGGGTGGTCGGTCGTACGGGGGCGGCTGACCGATCCCCGGCAGTACGCCTGGGAGGCGGCCGCCGCGCTGGTGGGGCGCGGGGACTGCGACGACCCGCGGGTGGCTGAGCTGGACCAGCTGGTCGAGCACTATCTGGCGCCGAGTCCCGCCGAGTCGCACTTCGACGACCTGTACCGGCACGGCACCAAGGCCGAACGTGCCGAACAGCGCAGGACGGAGGCCGCGCGGGCACGCCTCGCGGCGATGAGCGCGAAGGAGCGCAGGGTCTGGCTGTCGGCGTTCTTCGCGTCGACGGGCCGCTGCGACGCCGAGGGGGTGCCGGCCCTGTGAGCGCTCCCCTGCTGAACGGTCCCCTCCTGTACGCCCGCTCCCGGGCCGTGCCCCTCGCGCTGGCCGCCCTCGCCGCGACGACCGCGTTCGCGGTGTGGGCCGCCGAGCGGCTGGACAGCTATCTGGACCCCTACCGCCGGGTGCCGATCGTGGCGCTGGCCCCGCTGCTGGCCTCGGCGGTGATCGGGACGAGTCTGTACTCGGCCTCGGCGGAGCTGGACGGTACGGCCGTACGACCGTGGTGGCCGCGGCGCCTGGCCCAGCTCGCGGCGCTGACCGCGCTCGCGGCGGCGCTGCTGCCCCTGGCCGTCCTCGGGCACCCGGGGACCTTCGGACCGGCCGCGGTGGTCCGCAACACGCTGGGCTGCACGGGGGTCACGGCGGCTGCCGCCGTCCTGCTCGGCGCCCGGCTGAGCTGGCTGCCGGCCTTCGCCTACGTCTCCGCCGTGTACCTGGGCTCCCACGGTGCCCGGGGGCGGGCGGCCACCGTGTGGGCGTGGCCGATGCAGCCGGGGGCGGAGCGGGGCGCCTGGGCGACGGCCCTGGCCGCGTTCGCGTGGGGCACCGCCTGGTACGCGGTCCGGGGCGCTCGCCCCGAGGGGCCGCGCACCTGAGACGGTGGGCGGGGCAGCCGGCCGCGGGGGGGCTGCCCGCCCACATACAACCGGCCCGGAGCGACTAGGCGGAGATGCCGTCGATCCGGGCCAATGCGTCGTCCGCGCCGTACGGCTGCAGGTACGGCAGCCAGCGTGGGTCCCGATGGCCGGTCCCGATGATGCGCCAGGCCAGGCCGGTGGGCGGTGCGGGTTTGTGTCGCAGCCGCCAGCCCAGCTCGACGAGGTGGCGGTCGGCCTTGACGTGGTTGCAGCGGCGGCAGGAGGCGACCACGTTGTCCCACACGTGCTTGCCCCCGCGGCTGCGCGGGATGACGTGGTCGACGCTGGTTGCGACGCCACCGCAGTACATGCACCGGCCCCCGTCGCGGGCGAAGAGCGCCCGCCGGGTGAGGGGAACGGGTCCGCGGTACGGGACCCGCACAAAACGCTTGAGCCGGACCACGCTGGGTGCGGGGAGTGTGACGGTCGCGCTGTGCAGATAGGCGCCGGATTCCTCGAGGGAGACGGCCTTGTTCTCCAGGACGAGGACGAGCGCGCGGCGGAGCGGTACGACGCCGAGCGGCTCGTACGACGCGTTGAGGACCAGGACATGCGGCACGGGTGCCTCCTTGGGCGTCGGCGGCGCGTGGCTCGCGCCGGGACGATCTGCAGTCAGTCTCCCCTCATGCCTGGTGAACGCGCCACCATGTCCCGGTAACGGGCTGGGAGTGTTTTCGACCACACCCGATACATCCCCAGGATCATGGCCTGTTCAAGCCAGGGTGAGTCCCGTCTCTCCTGCGCCTCTCCTTGGCGGATCCGCGCGGGACGCACACAATGCCCCGTTAGTGTGGTGGTCCTGTCCGTCCGGTGACCTTTTCGTGACCTTGACCGCCCACCGGTACGGACTGCGCTGCACCTTGGAGGTACCTGCCGTGTCGTCCTTGCCCGCCGCCCTGATGGCCGCCGGTGCATCGCCGTCCCCGTCACCGTCCCCCTCGGGGTCGACGGCCCCGGCCGTGCCGACGCTCCAGGACGCCCAGGAGAGCGCGACGAACGCGGCGAGCTGGGTCGAGCAGAACTGGTCGACCTGGCTCGCGATGGGCCTGCAGATCCTGCTGATCGTGGTCGTGGCGATCGCGCTCAGAGCGGTGGTGCGGCGGGCGATCAGCAAACTGATAGACCGGATGGGCCGCACCGTGCAGGCCGTGGACGGCAGCGCGCTGGGCGGGCTGCTGGTCAACGCCGAGCGGCGCCGGCAGCGTTCGGCCGCGATCGGGTCGGTGCTGCGCTCGGTGGCCAGCTTCCTGATCCTCGGCACGGCCGCGCTGATGGTGCTGGGCACCTTCAAGATCAATCTGGCGCCGCTGCTGGCCTCGGCCGGTGTGGCCGGTGTGGCGATCGGCTTCGGCGCCCGGAACCTGGTCACGGACTTCCTCTCGGGCGTGTTCATGATCCTGGAGGACCAGTACGGCGTCGGTGACGTGATCGACGCGGGGGTGGCCTCCGGCGAGGTGATCGAGGTCGGGCTGCGGGTGACCAAGCTGCGCGGCGACAGCGGCGAGATCTGGTACGTCCGCAACGGCGAGGTCAAGCGCATCGGCAACCTCTCCCAGGGCTGGGCGACGGCCGGGGTGGACGTGACCGTCAAGGCGAGCGAGGACCAGGACCGGGTCAAGGCCACGCTGGACGAGGTCGCCGAGAAGATGAGCAAGGAAGAGCCCTGGAACGAGCTGCTGTGGGGCCCGGTGGAGGTGCTCGGCCTGGACTCCGTCCTGATCGACTCCATGGTGATCCGGGTCTCGGCCAGGACGATGCCGGGCAAGTCGGTGACGGTCGAACGCGAACTCCGCTGGCGCATCAAGCGCGCCTTCGACGCGGCGAGCATCCGCATCGTGGGCGGCGCCACGGCGGTGGAGGACGCGGAGGTCCCGGACCCGACGGCGACGGTCGCCGCCCCGTCGGTCTACTCCAACGCGGACTCCCCGCAGTCGGCTGCGACGGCCCCCATAGGCGCCCAGCGGCCGGCGCCTCCGGCGAAGTAGGGGAAGGTCGGCCCGCCCGCTCGCGGGAAGAGACGGAAGGGCCCCTCCCTCGCCGGCCGCGTGAGCCGGCACAGCGCGACGAACGCACTCGTCCGGCGCCGACCCGGCGTGCCCGTCAGCGGCTCGCCGGCCCGGACCCGCGGCCGGGCACGACCCGACGCCCGGTCGCGGCTCAGCGATCCGGCGACCGACCGCCGGCCGCGGAACGGGCACCACCGGAACTCCACCTGCCCCCACGTGGCCCGCCCGCCCGGACCCGTCCGGCCCCGCGTGACGAGACGTCGGATCCAGATCGTCTTCACAGGACCCCCGCGTCCTCTCCGCATTCGGTGATCCTTTAGGGTCACGTCCACATCGGGCCCTTGCTCTGGAGCGCGACGCCGCGCCCGGGGGCCCGTTCCGAAATGTGGGGAAACATGCGAAAGCTCGCCATAGGCACCGCTCTGTCCGGTGCTTTGGCCCTGGCCGGCCTGGCCGCTCCCGCCGCCTCGGCGGCCGGTGCGCCGGACCTGACGTTCGCCGGCGTGACCGTGAACAAGGGCAAGCCGGTCGTGGTCGGCACCGGCAAGGCCGTGAGCGTACCGGTGTCGTACACCCTGACCCGGCCCAAGGGACTGGTCATCGACCAGAAGAAGAACGTCCAGGCGGTGATGCTGTACCGCGGCACCCTGAAGTCGATCGACAACGAGCTGGGTCCCGACACGCCGCCCACCTGCACGACGACCGCCACGACCGACACGACGGTCACCCAGAGCTGCACCGAGAAGATCGTCGTCGTCCCGGACGAGGCGCTGTACGAGGCCGCCGACGCCACCACATGGAAGGCCGCGGGCATCTACGCGCACAGCGACGAGGTCATCTCGGACGACTACCTGCACGGCGAGAGCGACGTCACCGTGTGGGGCAACCTCGCCTCCGTCAAGGTGCAGCGCGCGGCCGCGCTGACCGTGAACGCCGCCCCGGAGCCCGCGGTCAAGGGCAGGACGCTCACCGTCAAGGGCAAGCTGACCCGGGCCGACTGGTCGACCGGCAAGTACGTCGGCTACAAGGAGCAGAAGGTCGCCCTGCAGTTCAAGGCGGACGGCGGCTCGTACGCGAACGTCAAGACGATCACCTCCGGCACCGGTGGCGCCCTGTCCACCACCGTGAAGGCGACGAAGAGCGGCACCTACCGCTTCGTCTTCGCCGGTACGGCCACCACGGGCGCGAAGACGTCCGCCGGTGACCACGTGACGGTCAAGTAGCCGCCGAGGGCGCACGCGCGCCCGTACGGACACGCCCCCGAGGTAACGACTCTGTTGCCTCGGGGGCGTTGTCTATTGACGCCCCCTTCGTCCTGGGCTTACGTTCCTCCCACCCGAATAGGAAAGTTTCCTAACAGTGATCTTCCCTGCGGCCGACGATCAAGGCTGGACGCCGTGGTCAGGTCACTGAGAAGCTGGGCGGCTGGAAAGGCAGGTGTCGACCCCCATGGCAGGAACCGCCGGTACGCCGGGCACTCCTCGCGTCCTGCGCGCCATGAACGACCGTGCCGCCCTGGACCTCCTGCTGGAGCACGGGCCGCTGTCGCGCACCCGCATCGGCAAGCTCACCGGCCTGTCCAAGCCGACCGCCTCCCAGCTGCTGGCCCGCCTGGAGGCGGCCGGGCTGGTCAGGGTCACCGGCACCAGCGAGGGCCGGCCGGGCCCCAACGCCCAGCTCTACGCGGTGAATCCCGGTGCCGCGTACGCCGCCGGGCTCGACGTCACCCCGCACCGCATCCGCGCCGCCGTCGCCGACATCACCGGCCGCACGGTCGGCGAGCACGAGCTGCCCACCCCCGGCCGGCGCCCGGCCCAGCCGGTCGTGCAGCAGGTCACCGACGCCCTGGACGGCGCCGTGAAGGCCGCCGGGCTCACCCGGCCCGATGTGCACCGGCTCGTCATCGGCACTCCCGGCGCCTTCGACCCCAACACCGGGCGCCTGCGCTACGCCTCCCACCTGCCCGGCTGGCACTCCCCCGCGCTGCTCGACGAACTCGCGGCGGCGCTGCCGATGCCGGTCGAGTACGAGAACGACGTCAACCTCGCCGCCATCGCCGAGCAGCGGCTCGGTGCGGCCCGTGGCCACGCGGACTTCGTCCTGCTGTGGAACCAGGAGGGCCTCGGCGCCGCCCTGGTCCTCGGCGGCCGGCTGCACCGCGGCTGGACCGGCGGCGCCGGCGAGGTCGGCTTCCTGCCGGTGCCGGGCGCACCCCTGGTGCGCCAGGTGACCAAGGCCAACAGCGGCGGCTACCAGGAGCTGGCCGGCTCCCAGGCCGTACCCGCACTGGCCCGCGCACTCGGCATCGCGGACGTGCCGCCGGGGCCGTACACCGAGGCCGCCGCGGAGCTGGTGGCCCGCGCCGCCGATCACGCGAGCGGCCCGCACCGGGAGCTGCTGCAGACCTACGCGACCCGGCTGGCCACCGGTCTCGCCTCGCTCGTCTCCGTCCTCGACCCCGAACTCGTCGTCCTCAGCGGCTCCGCCCTGACGGCCGGCGGCGAGGTGCTGCGCGGCCTCGTCCAGGCCGAGCTGGAGGAGCTGGCGGCGGCCCGCCCCCGGCTGGTCGTCGGCGACGTCCGCGAACACCCCGTACTGCGCGGCGCACTGGAATCCGCGCTCGCCACCACCCGCGACGAGGTCTTCGACACCTCGCGCTGAGCGCCACCCGTTTTCCCGAACCCGTCCCTGGGAGACCTCGCCATGCCCACAGCCCTACCCGAAGTCGCCCGAAAAGCGGCTTTTGCCCTGACTGTCTCCGCCGTGCTCCTCACCACCGCCTGTACCGGCCAGTCCGACGCGGGCGCCACGGACGACGCGTCGAAGGACACGACGATCAACTTCTGGCACGCCTGGAGCGCGCCGAACGAGGTGCAGGCGGTCAGGTCGCTGGTCGCCGGCTTCGAGAAGGCCCACCCCAACATCCACGTGAACGTCGTCGGCAACATGACCGACGACAAGATCAACCAGGCGCTGCGGACCGGCGGGGCCAAGGCCCCGGACGTCATCTCCTCCTTCACCACCAACAACGTGGGCAAGTTCTGCTCCTCGGGCGCGCTGGTGGACCTGGGCCCCTTCTTCAAGAAGGCGGGCATCGACCCGGGGACGACGTTCCCGAAGCCGATGAACGAGTACACCCAGTTCGACGGGAACCGCTGCACGGTCCCGCTGCTCGGTGACGCGTACGGGCTCTACTACAACAAGACGGCGTTCGAGAAGGCGGGCATCGCGCACCCGCCGAAGACCTGGTCGGAATTCGAGGCGGACGCCAAGAAGCTGACCATCGCCCGGGGCGACGGCTACAAGCAGCTGGGCTTCATGCCGGACTACCACGGCTGGGAGTCCACCACCGAGCACTACTTCGGGCAGTTCTCGCCCACCTACTTCGACCAGGACGGCAAGTCGAACCTCGCCGAGGACCCGGCCTTCGAGAAGGGCTTCGAACTCCAGAAGCGGCTCGTGGACGAACTCGGCGGGTTCCGGAAGCTGGAGAGGTTCCGGGCGACGCTCGGCGACGAGTGGGGTCCCAAGCACCCCTTCCACACCGGCCAGGTGGCCATGCAGCTCGACGGCGAATGGCGGCTCGGCATGGCCGAGGAGGCCAAGCCCGGGTTCGAGATCGGCGTCGCCCCGCTGCCCGTACCGGACGACCAGGCCGACCAGTACGGCAAGGGCTACATCACCGGCACCATCGCGGGTGTCGCCGCCACCAGCCACAAGCAGAACGCGGCCTGGGAACTGGTGAAGTACATGACCACGAACACGGACGCCGTGGTCGGCTTCGCCAACGACATCCACAACGTGCCCTCCACGCTGGAGGCGCTGAAGTCCCCGAAGCTGAAGTACGACCCGCGTTTCAAGACCTTCCTGGACATCGCCGCCAACCCGCACTCCACGACGACGCCCGCCTCCGTCAACGGCGGTGTGTACCTGGTGACGATCCAGCAGTTCGGCTACGACTTCGAAAGCGGCAAGGTCACCGATCTGAAGGCCGGGCTGAAGAAGGCTGCCACACAGATCGACACGGACATCGCGCAGGCGAAGTAGCCCATGACCACCGTCACTCTGGCGTCGAAGCGCCGCCGCGCGGCGCTTCGCACGGCCGCCTTCATGTCGCCCTGGCTGATCGGCTTCGCGGTCTTCTTCGCGTACCCGCTGATCTCGACGGTCTATTTCTCCTTCATGCACTACGACGGCTTCCGGCCGCCCACGTGGAGCGGCGGGAAGAACTGGACCTACGTCTTCGAGCACTACCCGCTCTTCTGGCCCGCCCTGCGCAACACCCTGTGGCTGGTCGTGATCACGGTGAGCCTGCGGGTGGTCTTCGGGCTCGGCATCGGCCTGCTGATCACCAGGATCAAGACCGGCACGGGCATCTTCCGCACCCTGTTCTACCTGCCCTACCTGGCCCCGCCGGTCGCGGCGACCATGGCCTTCGCGTTCCTGCTCAACCCCGGCACCGGCCCGGTCGACTCGGTCCTGGAGAAGGTGGGCGTCGCGGCGCCCGGCTGGTTCAACGACCCCGACTGGTCCAAGCCGGCCCTGACCCTGCTGGCGCTGTGGGGCATCGGCGACCTGATGGTCATCTTCATGGCCGCACTGCTCGACGTGCCGACGGAGCAGTACGAGGCGGCGGAACTGGACGGCGCCTCGGCGTGGCAGCGCTTCCGGTTCGTCACGCTCCCGAACATCTCCCCGATCGTGATGTTCGCCGTCGTCACCGGCGTGATCCAGACCATGCAGTACTACACACAGCCGCTGATCGCCGGAAAGGTCGCCTCGGGCGTGATCCAGGGCGCGGGCACCCAGTTCGAGCCCGGCTACCCGGACAAGTCCACGCTCACCCTCCCCCAGCTCGTCTACAACCTCGGCTTCCAGCGCTTCGACTACGGCTCGGCGTGTGTCGTCGCACTCGTGCTGTTCGCCCTGTCGATGGCGTTCACCGCGCTGCTGATGCGGCGCCGGGGCGGTCTCATCCAGGCAGGTGACTGACCATGACCCAGGTACTGGACCAGCCGGTGAAGCCGGCGCCCCCGGTGTCGTACGGCGCCGAACGCACGGCCCGCCGCCGTGCCCTGCTGGAGTGGATCGCGGTGCACTCCCTGGGCGTCGCCGCCGCGCTGTTCTTCACGCTGCCCTTCGTGTTCGTGTTCCTGACCTCGCTGATGAGCGACAGCCAGGCGCTCAGCCGGGACCTGATCCCGCACACCTGGGAGTGGGGCAACTACCGGAAGGTCTTCGACACGCCCGGCTTCCTGACCTGGTGGAGGAACACCCTCGTCTACGCCGGCCTCGGCACCGTCCTGACGGTGGTGTCCTCGATCCCGGTGGCGTACGCGCTCGCCAAGTTCCGCTTCCGGGGCCGCAATCTGTCCCTCATGCTGGTGATCTCGATGATGATGCTGCCGCCGCAGGTGATCATCATCCCGATGTACCTGTTCTGGGCGAAGCAGCTGGACCTGTCCGGCACGCTGTGGCCGCTGATCATCCCGATGGCGTTCGGGGACGCGTTCTCGATCTTCCTGCTGCGCCAGTTCCTGATGACGATCCCGAACGAGTACCTGGACGCGGCGCGCGTCGACGGCTGCGGAGACCTGCGCACCCTGGTGCGGGTCGTGCTGCCCATGGCCCGGCCCGGCATCGCCGCCGTCGGCCTCTTCCAGTTCTTCTACGCCTGGAACGACTACTTCGGCCCCCAGATCTACGCGTCCGAGAACCCCGGCGCCTGGACCCTGAGTTACGGCCTGGAGTCCTTCAAGGGCGCCCACCACACCGACTGGAACCTCACCATGGCCGCGACGGTGCTGGTCATGGCCCCCGTGATCCTCGTGTTCTTCTTCGCCCAGAAGGCGTTCGTGGAAGGCGTCACGCTCACCGGAGTGAAGGGTTAAACCACACATGAAACTCACCGTGGTCGGCGGAGGCTCGACCTACACCCCCGAACTCGTCGACGGCTTCGCCCGCCTCAGGGACACCCTGCCCATCGAGGAACTGGTCCTCGTGGACCCGGCCGCCGAACGCCTGGAACTGGTGGGCGGCCTGGCCCGCCGTATCTTCGCCAAGCAGGGCCACGACGGCCGGATCGTCACGACCTCCGACCTGGACGCGGGGGTCGAGGGCGCCGACGCCGTGCTGCTCCAGCTGCGCGTCGGCGGGCAGGCGGCCCGGCAGCAGGACGAGACCTGGCCGCTGGAGTGCGGCTGCATCGGCCAGGAGACCACGGGCGCGGGCGGCCTGGCCAAGGCCCTGCGCACGGTCCCGGTGGTCCTGGACATCGCCGAACGCGTCCGCCGGTCCAACCCGCGCGCCTGGATCATCGACTTCACCAACCCGGTCGGCATCGTCACCCGCGCCCTGCTGCAGGCCGGGCACCGGGCGGTCGGCCTGTGCAACGTGGCGATCGGCTTCCAGCGCAAGTTCGCCGGACTGCTGGGCCTGGCCCCGGCGGACGTCCACCTCGGCCACGTCGGCCTCAACCACCTCACCTGGGAGACCGGCGTACGGCTGGGCGGCCCGGAGGGCGAGAACGTCCTGCCCAAGCTGCTCGCCGAGCACGGCGACGCGATCGCCGACGACGTCCGCCTCCCGCGCACCCTCCTGGACCGCCTGGGCGTGGTCCCCTCCTACTACCTGCGCTACTACTACGCCCACGACGAGGTCGTCCGCGAGCTGCGCACCAAGCCCTCGCGCGCCGCCGAGGTGGCGGCCATGGAACGCGAGTTGCTGGCGATGTACGGCGACCCGGCCCTGGACGAGAAGCCCGCGCTGCTCGCCAGGCGGGGCGGCGCCTACTACTCGGAGGCGGCCGTGGACCTCGCGGCGGCCCTGCTGGGCGGGGGCGGCAGCCCGTACCAGGTGGTGAACACGCTCAACAAGGGCACGCTGCCCTTCCTCCCCGGCGACGCGGTGATCGAGGTGCAGGCGGCGGTCGGCCCGGCGGGCCCGGTGCCGCTGCCGGTCCCCGCCCTGGACCCGCTGTTCACCGGCCTCGTCGCGAACGTGACCGCGTACGAGGACCTGGCCCTGGAGGCGGCGCTGCGCGGCGGCCGCGACCGGGTCTTCCGCGCCCTCCTCGCCCATCCCCTGATCGGCCAGTACGCGTACGCCGAGACCCTCACCGACCAGTTGATCGCACACAACCGGGAGCACCTGGCGTGGGCCTGACCGCACCTGAGACCGCGGCTGTCCTCGCCGTCGACGCGGGCAACAGCAAGACCGACGTGGCCGTGGTCAGCGCGACCGGGCGGGTACTGGCCACGGCCCGCGGCGGCGGCTTCCGCCCGCCCGCGGTGGGCGTGGCGGCGGCGGTCGACGCGCTGGCCGAACCGGTCGCGCGGGCGTTCGCCGACGCGGGCGTGACGTCCGTCGGCCATGTCTCGGCGTGCCTGGCCAACGCCGATGTGCCGGTGGAGGAGGAGCGGCTGGCGGCCGCTCTGCGGGCGCGCGCGTGGGCGGCGTCGGTGGAGGTCCGCAACGACACGTTCGCGATCCTGCGGGCGGGCGTGGCCGAGCCGCGCGGCGTCGCGGTCGTCTGCGGCGCGGGCATCAACTGCGTCGGCATGCGCCCCGACGGCCGCACCGCCCGCTTCCCGGCGATCGGCCGGATCTCCGGGGACTGGGGCGGGGGCTGGGGCCTGGCGGAGGAGGCCCTGTGGCACGCCGCCCGCGCGGAGGACGGCCGGGGCGAGCCGACGGCCCTGGCCCGCACCCTCCCCGCGCGCTTCGGCCTGCCGAGCATGTACGCCCTCATCGAGGCCCTGCACCTGGAGCACCTCGAGCACGACCGCCGCCACGAGCTGACCCCGGTGCTGTTCGCGACGGCCGCCGACGGCGACCCGGTGGCCCGCTCCCTCGTCACCCGGCTCGCGGAGGAGGTGACGGTGCTGGCCACGGTGGCCCTGACCCGCCTGGACCTGCTCGACGAGGAGACCCCGGTACTGCTGGGCGGCGGCGTCCTCACGGCCGGCCACCCCCAGCTCGACGACGGTGTCCGCGCGTTGCTGGCGGCCCGTGCCCCCAAGGCCGACGTCCGCGTGGTCACGGCGAGCCCGGTCCTGGGGGCGGTGCTGCTGGGGCTGGACCGGCTGGGGGCCGGGCCCGAGGCGCGAGAACGGGCGCGGGCGCACTGGGAGTCGGCGAACGTGTGACCTTCGCGCCGGAACCGATCCGCCGTACCCGGCGTGTTCATCGGCAGGGGGTGGTGTGCCGGGCGCCGTACGCCCTCGGGCACGCTGCGATCCGATCAAGATCCAGTGAAGGCCGGTGCGCATGCCGGTCCCGGCGGTGATACTGGGCGGCGAACGGATGACCATGGGGGAGGTCGAGTGACACACCCGCCGAAGAGCAGCGCGGCGCCACCGGGGGCGAATCCCGCCGTGCCCGCCGCCGCCCCTGGCATCCCCCCGCAGCCCGGTCCGCCGGCGTCCCCTGTCCCGGCCGTCCCGGCCCGCCGTACCGCCTTCGCCGAAGGCGTCGAACGGGTGCGCGCCGCCGCGACCACCGAGCCCGGGCGGCTGCGCATCATCGGGGCCCTCCTCGCGCTGCTGGTCCTCGCGTTCGGCGCCGTCACCGCCTGGCAGACCAGCGAGCGGGCGGCCGCCGCCGACGACGTGCTGCACCGCAGCCAGCCGCTCAGTTCCGGCGCGGCCGGCATCTACCGCTCGCTGGCGGACGCCAACACGGCGGCGTCGAGCGGGTTCCTCGCCGGCGGCCAGGAGACCGCCGCCTCCCGGGACCGGTACGAGAAGGACATCCGCAGCGCGGCCACCGGGCTCGTGACCGCCGCCGCCAACGCCGAGCCCGGCTCCGCCTCCGAGGCGGCCATCACCAAGCTGAACCGGCTGCTGCCCGAGTACAAGGGCCTCATCGAGCGGGCCCGGACCTACAACCGGCAGGGCTATCCGGTCGGCGGCGCCTATCTGCGGTACGCCAACGAGAAGATGCAGAAGGAGATGCTCCCGGCGGCGGAGGACCTCTACACCAAGGAGAACCAGCGGCTCGACGCCGACTACGCGGACGCCACGCCCTATCCGTGGGCCGCCATCGCGCTCGGTGTGCTCGCCCTCGCCGCGCTCGGCTGGGCCCAGCACCGCACGTACCGGCGCACCCACCGCGTCCTCAACCACGGCCTGGTCGCCGGCACCGCGGCCACCACGGTCGTCCTGCTGTGGCTGGTCGTCGGGCACATGGTCGCCCGGTCCGACCTCGACGGCTCCTACGACCACGGCATCCGCTCGCTGAGCGTCCTGCACGACGCCCGGATCGCGTCCCTGAAGGCACGCGGGAACGAGAACCTGAGCCTGGTGGCGCGCGGCGCCGAGACCATCACGGTCGGCGGAAAGCCCCACGACGCCTACTACTACGACTTCGACCGGGACATGACCGTGCTCGGCAAGGGGCTGGCCGAGGCCGGCCGGCTCGCCGACGACCGGGCCGGCACCGCGCCGGTCAAGGCGGCCGAGGGCAACATGGCGGTGTGGAAGCAGCGCCACGCCTCGGCCCGCGCCGAGGACGAGAACGGCAACTACCAGCAGGCGCTGGACAAGGTGATCGGTGCCGAGGGAGCGACCGGTGAGTGCTTCGACAGTGTCGACGCCAACCTCGCGCGGGCCATCGACCACGAACAGACCGAGTTCCAGCAGGCCGCCGGTGACGGGCGGAACGCCATGACCGGGCTGCCGGTGGGCGCGGCCGTCCTCGCGGTGCTGGGCGCGGCCGGTGCCGTGGCCGGCATCGGGCGCAGGCTTTCGGAGTACCGGTGACAGGGGGCAGGGCGATGTACGCGGCACGTGCACGGGCCTCCCTGCGGGGCTGGGGCGGGGTCGGCGCGATGGCGGTGCTGTGCGCGCTGGCGCTGGCGTTCGTCCTGTTGCTGCCCCGCACCCAGACGCCCGACGGAGGCAGGCCGGCCGGGCGGAAGGTGGCCACCGGCAGCCAGGCCCGCGTCGACGGCTGCAAGGACTCCGAGGCGCAGAAGCAGACCCTCGCCCCGTCCGGCGCCGACGGCCCCACGATCGAGGCGATCAAGGCCCGTACGGGCGCCAAGCGCAAGCTGATCGTCGGTGTCGACCAGAACAGCTACCACTGGGGCTACCGCAACCCGAACACCGAGGGCGCGGAGCTGGAGGGCTTCGACATCGACCTGGTGCACCGCATCGCGCAGGACATCCTCGGTGACCCCGACGCCGTGCAGTTCAAGGCGATCCCGACCAGCCAGCGCATGCCGGCGATCCAGGACGGGCGTGTGGACATGGTCGTGCGGACCATGACGATCACCTGTGACCGGCTGTCGCAAGTCGCCTTCTCCGCACCCTACTTCAAGACCGGCCAGCAGGTGCTCGCGCCCAAGTCGTCCACCGTCACCGGCTACGACGGCTCGCTCGCCCGCAAGAAGGTCTGCACGGCGGCCGGTTCGACGGCGTACACCAAGCTGGACGCCGACAGGAAGGCGGGCGAGCTGCCCGCCTCCACCGACATCTCCACCACCGTCCCCAACCAGCTCGACTGCCTGGTCCGGCTGCAACTGGGCGAGGTGGACGCGGTGGTGACCGACGGTGCGCTCGCCGCGAGCCAGGCCGCGCAGGACCCGACCGTCGAACTCAAGGGCAAGGCGTTCACGACCGAGTACTACGGCGTGGCGATGAAGAAGGACGCGACCGATCTGGTACGCCGGGTCAATCGCATTCTGGTGGACTACCGCGCGCACGGCTGGCAGGCGTCGTACGACACCTGGCTGTCGGCGACACTGGGGAAGGACTCGGCCGCGTCCGAGCCACCCGCGCCGCAGTATCTGCGCAACAGCTGAATCCCGTATTGCACGACAGGCCGACCAGACAGCAGCGAGAGGTGATCGATGGGCGTCACGGACCCCGCCGGGCCGGTGATGGACCGGGACGAGGTGGACCGTGCGCTGGCGCGGCTCGGCCAGGAGCACGAGGCGATCGAGACCTCGCTGCTGGCCCTGCAGGACCACGCGGGCCGCAGACTCCTCGAAGGCGCCGAACTGACCGGCGTCACCCGGGAACGCTGGCAGGCAACGGAGGCGCGGATCACCCTGCTGTGGGGGTACTTCGACGCCTACGCGGCCGCGCTGCGGGGCGCCCGTGAGATCCGCGCCCGGCGCCGCTGGTCCAGCCGTGAGGACCTGGCCGAGCTGACCGAGCTGCTGCGCGGCGAGTCCGTCACCGTCGCCGGGAACGGCAGGCTGAGCGAGACGTTCTCGCTGACCGCCCTGGTGGACCGGATGAACGAGCTGTACGCGACGAGCCTGGACCTGGTCGTCACCGCCGACGCCGTGTGGTCGGCGCTGCCCGCGCGGATCGATTTACTCGCCGCGGAACTCCAGCGCACCCGCAAGCTCGCCCACTCCGTCGGCGTCCGGCCGGGCGAGCACCCGGCCGGTGACGACCTGGAGCGGATCACCCGCACGCTGACCAGGCTGCGCGAGGACGTCGTCTCCGACCCGCTCGCCTTCTGGGTCCCGGCCGAGGGCAGTTCGGCGCCCGGCGGCGGCCGCCCGGACACCACGGTGTACGACCGTGAGGCGCGCGCCCTGGAGGACGTGCGGCGGGAGATCGACGCCGTGCTCACGGTCCGGCAGGACGCGGAGACGCGGCTGATCCGGCTGCGGGACGTGCTCTCGCGCGCCGACCGCACCCTCGCGGAGGCCCGTACCGCGCGCGGCGAGGTGCTGGCGAAGATCGCCGCCACCGAGGTGCCCGTCGTCAGCGGTCCGCCGACCGCGCTGCAGGAGCAGCTGGCGGCCGCGGCCGAGTACCGTCGCCAGGCGCAGTGGCACCGGCTCTCCCCGCTGCTGGAGTCCCTGGAGCAGAAGGCGGACGACGAACTGCTGCGTGCGCGCGAGTCGTTGACCGCCGTCACCGCGCCGCTCGCGGTCCGCGCCGAGCTGCGCGGCCGGCTGGACGCCTACAAGGCGAAGGTCGCCCGGCACGGTCTCGCCGAGGACCCGCTGCTCGTCGAGCGGTACGACGCGGCCCGGCGGATGCTGTGGAGCGCGCCCTGCGACCTGCGCGTGGCGGAACAGGCCGTGCTGCGCTACCAGCAGCTGGCGGCCGACCTGCTCGGCAGCGCGAGCGCGCCGGAGGACCGTAAGGGGGACCAGTCATGAGCCAGCCGGGGCAGTCCTGTCAGCGGCCGGGCTGCGAGGGAGCGTACGAGGACGTCGGCGGCGGCGAGCTGTACTGCGACACCTGCGGCCTCGCACCGGTCGTCTCCGCGACCGGGATGGTCGGCTCGCCGCCCACCGGGGTCACCAGGGGCTCGGCGGACAGCGGCAGTTCCCGCAGCTCGCGCAGTTCCCGTACGTCCTCCCAGTCGTCGAAGTCGCGCCGCTCGGTGTCCGGGCGGCTCTCCCGGTCCCTGTCGGGGAAGTCCACCGGCCGTTCGGTGTCGGTGCGCAGCTCCGGTTCGTCCTCGGGGACCTCGACGCGCGGGCGGCTGGGCGCCGGGCTGGTCAGCGTGCCGCAGGTGCCCCGGCCGGACCCGCGCGCGATGGTGCTCGACAATCCGGAGGTGCCCGAGCGGAAGCGGTTCTGCTCGCGGTCGGACTGCGGGGCGCCGGTCGGCCGGGCCCGCGGGGACCGCCCCGGGCGCACGGAGGGCTTCTGCACCAAGTGCGGGCACCCGTACTCCTTCGTGCCGAAGCTGAAGGCCGGGGACGTCGTGCACGGCCAGTACGAGGTCGCGGGCTGCCTCGCGCACGGCGGGCTCGGCTGGATCTACCTTGCCGTGGACCGGGCCGTCTCCGACCGGTGGGTGGTCCTCAAGGGCCTGCTGGACACCGGTGACCAGGACGCGATGGCCGCCGCGATCTCCGAGCGGCGCTTCCTCGCGGAGATCGAGCACGCCAACATCGTGCGGATCTACAACTTCGTCGAGCACCTCGACCAGCGCACCGGCTCCCTCGACGGCTACATCGTCATGGAGTACGTCGGCGGCAAGTCGCTGAAGGAGATCGCCAACGCCCGCCGCGGCCCGGACGGCAGGCGCGACCCGCTGCCGGTGGAGCAGGCCTGCGCCTACGGCATCGAGGCCCTGGAGGCGCTCGGCCATCTGCACAGCCGCAACCTGCTGTACTGCGACTTCAAGGTCGACAACGCCATCCAGACCGAGGACCAGCTCAAGCTGATCGACATGGGCGCGGTGCGCCGCATGGACGACGACGAGTCGGCGATCTACGGCACGGTCGGCTACCAGGCGCCGGAGGTCGCCGAGGTCGGCCCGTCGGTGGCGAGCGACCTGTACACGGTGGGCCGTACCCTCGCGGTGCTCGCCTTCGACTTCCAGGGCTACACGAACGTCTTCGTGGACTCCCTGCCCGACCCGGACACCATCGAGGTCTTCCGCCGCTACGAGTCCTTCTACCGGCTCCTCGTGCGTGCCACCGACCCCGACCCGGCCCGCCGGTTCGCCTCCGCGCAGGAGATGTCCGAGCAGCTGACCGGGGTGCTGCGCGAGGTCGTCTCGCTGCAGACCGGGCAGGCCAGGCCCGCGCTGTCGACGCTGTTCGGGCCCGAGGTGAAGGTCACCGACACGGAGCTGTTCCCGCTCCTGGACGGCGAGGTGTCCCGGCTGGGGGCCCGGACGGTGCGGACGCCCGCGGCCGGCCCCGCGCTGCCCCCGCCGGCCCTCGTCAAGGCCGTCGAGACCCCGGCCGCCGGACTCGCCCTGCCGGTCCCGCTGGTCGACCCGAACGACCCCAACGCCGGTTTCCTCGCGGGGCTCATGGCCTCCGCGCCGGCCGAGCTGATCGGCGCGCTGGCCGCCGCGCCCGCGCAGACCGTGGAGACCCGGCTCCGGCAGATCCGCGCCCGGCTGGAGAGCGGCGACCACCAGGCCGCGCTGATGTCCCTGGCCAAGCTGGACGAGGAACGGCCCGACGACTGGCGGGTGGTCTGGTACCGGGGCGTGGCCGCCCTGGTCACCGGTGACTTCGAGGGCGCCGCGCTCTCCTTCGACGCGATCTACGACGCCTTCCCCGGCGAGGCCGCGCCCAAGCTGGCGCTCGCCCTGTGCGCGGAGGTCCTGGGCCAGCTGGACAACGCCGCCGAGTACTACCGCCTGGTGTGGGCGACCGACCCGAGCTATGTGAGCGCGGCCTTCGGTCTGGCCCGGGTCCAACTCGCGGCCGGGGACCGGCGCGGGGCCGTGACGACGCTGGAGTCGGTGCCGGAGTCCTCCATCCACTACACGGCCGCCCGGGTCGCCGCCGTCCGGGCCCGGCTCAGACAGCGCACGGCGAGCGCCGGTGACGTACCGTTCCTGGACGACCTGACCGCCGCCGCCGGGCAGGTCGAGGCGCTCCAGGCGTACGGTCTCGACCCGGCTCGCCGCGAGCGGTTGTCGGCGGAAGTGCTCGGCGGCGCGCTGGACTGGATACTCTCCGGAGGCCAGGACGGCGCGCCACCGGCCGCCGGCGCACGGGTGCTGCTGGGCAGCGGTCTGGACGAGCGGGGCCTCCGCTTCGGCCTGGAGCGCGCCTACCGCACGCTGGCCCGGCTGGCGCCCGGCGGCGAGGAGAGGATCGAACTGGTGGAACGGGCCAACCGTTACCGCCCCCGGACGTGGGTGTAGTTGATGTCGCAGATGCCCCAGCAGGCCGCACTGTCGAAGTGCCCGAGCTGCGCGGAGCCCGTCGAGTCGGGTGATCTCTTCTGCGGAGCGTGCGGTTACGACCTATCGGTGGTGCCCGCTCCGCCGCAGGACCATCCGACCCTCACCATGACCGGCTCCCCGGCGCCCGGGGACGGCGTGGACTGGCCGGCTCCCGAGCCGCCCGGCTCGGCAAGCACCCCGCCCGCGGTGCATCTGCCGGCCGATCTGCCCGGCACGGACTCGGGTGGCGGGCCGCTGCGCCCGGAGGAGCCGGACGCTCCCGGCGTCCGCTTCGACCGGCCGGCGGAGCCCGACGAGTACCCGCTGCAGGCACCGGACCCGCGCGCGGCCGCCGGCACCGCCTCGGCCGTACCGGCCGCCGATCCGGCCCAGGTCTGCGTGGCCTGCCGGACGGGCCGGGTGGACAGCGACGGCTACTGCGAGAACTGCGGGCACGCCCAGCCACGCGAACGCGACCACATGGAGCGCGAGTCGGGTCCGGTCGCCGCCGTCAGCGACCGCGGCCTGCGCCACCACCGCAACGAGGACGCCTTCGCCGTCGGTCACCTCGCGCTGCCCGACGGCACGCCCGCCGCCCTCGCCGTCGTCTGCGACGGCGTCTCCTCGGCGACCCGCCCCGACGACGCCTCCATGGCCGCCTCCCAGGCGGCCGGGGAGACCCTGCTGGCCGCCCTGCCCCGGGGCACCCACCCGCAGCAGGCCATGCACGAGGCGATCGTCGCCGCCTCGCAGGCCGTCAACGCGCTCGCCGAGGAACCCGTGACGGCCCGTGAGCACGCCCCGCACCAGAACGCCCCGGCCTGCACGATCGTCGGCGCGATCGTCACCTCCGGGCTGCTGGTCGTCGGCTGGGTCGGCGACAGCCGCGTCTACTGGGTGCCCGCGGACCGCGGCGCGCCCCCGGCCCGGCTGACCGAGGACGACTCCTGGGCCGCTCAGATGGTCGCCGCCGGACTGATGAGCGAGGCCGAGGCGTACGCCGACGAGCGCGCCCACGCGATCACCGGCTGGCTCGGCGCGGACGCCTACGAACTGGAGCCGCACACCGCGTCCTTCAAGCCGGACCGGCCCGGTGTCGTGGTGGTGTGCACCGACGGCCTGTGGAACTACGCCGAGACGGCCGAGGAGATGTGCGAGGCCGTCCCCGCGGACGCGGCCGCGCGCCCGCTGCACAGCGCCCGGGTGCTGGTCGGTCATGCGCTGGACGGCGGGGGCCACGACAACGTAACAGTGGCGGTCCTGCCGTTCCCGGCGCCGCCGCAGGGGGCAGTATCGGCCTGAGGCCGTACAAAACGCCGTACACACAACGCGGTGCACAACGCCGTACACACCACACCTTGCCGGACGGGGAAAGCGCGGCGGGCCGGAGGGGACCGGTCCGTCCACACGCAACGCCTCGCGTCAGCGGGGTGCGCCAAGGGGGAGTCGATCAAGCATGGCCATCTTCGCGAAGTCGAACGTGCCGCAGTTCTCGGTGGACGTCTACCAGAACGAGTACCAGCCCGAGGGCGGCCGTGAGGTCAACGCCATCGTCACGGTGACGGCGACGGGCGGCGGCACCGTCGGCAGCGCCGTGGCCGCGCCCGTGTACGCGCCGGGGCAGCGGCCCTCCGCCGCCGTGGCGATCATGGTCGACTGCTCGGGCTCCATGGACTACCCGCCGACCAAGATGCGCAACGCCCGCGACGCCACCGCCGCCGCGATCGACACCCTGCGCGACGGCACCCACTTCGCGGTGATCGGCGGCACACACGTGGCCTCGGAGGTCTACCCGGGCGGGGGACGGCTCGCGGTCGCCGACGCCGTCACACGCGGGCAGGCCAAGCAGGCGCTGCGCCGGCTCAGCGCGGGCGGGGGCACGGCCATCGGCACCTGGCTGCGGCTGGCCGACCGGCTGCTGTCCTCGGCGGACGTCACCATCCGGCACGGCATCCTGCTGACCGACGGCCGCAACGAACACGAGTCGCCGCAGGACCTGAGGGCCGCGCTGGACGCGTGCGCGGGGCGGTTCACCTGTGACGCCCGGGGCGTGGGCACGGACTGGGAAGTGAAAGAAGTCACAGGGATCGCCTCGGCGCTGCTCGGCACCGCCGACATCGTCGCCGACCCGGCGGGCCTGGCCGCGGACTTCACGCGGATGATGGAGTCGGCGATGGGCAAGGAGGTCGCCGACGTCTCCCTGCGGGTGTGGACGCCGGTGGGCGCCACCATCAGATTCGTCAAGCAAGTCGCCCCGACCGTCGAGGACTTGACCGGCCGGCGCGCCGAGGCCGGGCCGCGCGCCGGGGACTATCCCACCGGGTCCTGGGGCGACGAGTCCCGCGACTACCACCTGTGTGTGCAGGTCCCGCCGGCCGGGCTCGGCCAGGAGATGCTCGCCGCCCGGGTCTCCCTGGTCGTCCCACAAGCGGACGGAACGGTACAGAACCTGGGTGCGCAGGGGCTCGTACGGGCCGTGTGGACCGACGACATGGTGGCCTCCACCTCGATCAATCCCCAAGTCGCCCACTACACCGGGCAGGCCGAACTGGCACAAGCCATCCAGCAAGGCCTCGATCTCCGCAAAGCGGGCGATTTCGATGGAGCAACGGCCAAACTCGGGCGCGCAGTTCAGCTCGCGAGTGCCTCGGGCAACGCCGATACTGCGAAACTGCTTGCGAAGGTGGTGGACGTGGTCGACGCCGCGACAGGTACTGTGCGGTTGAAGACGAAGGTCGCGGAGGCCGATGAGATGACTCTGGAGACCCGGTCCACAAAGACTGTTCGTGTAAAGAAGTGACCCTGGAAGCGATTCGAGCGATCCAGCCGGACCCTTAGGAGAAGGGGAAGCACCGACATGCCGACCTGCCCGAACGGACACCAGTCGGGTTCCGACGACTGGTGCGAGGTCTGCGGTCACCGCATGGCCGGTGCCGTACCTCCGCCGCCTCCGCCGCCGCCCGCCGGCGGCTACGGCTTCCCGCCGCCGCAGGGCGCCCAGCCCGGCGGCCGCCCGCCGGCGCCGGGTGCGCCCGAGGCGGAGCTGTGCCCGCAGTGCCGTACGCCCCGCGAGGGCGGCGCGCCCTTCTGCGAGGAGTGCCGGTGGAACTTCCTGACCAACACGGCCACCTCGTACACCCCGGCCGCCCCGCGCCCGCCGCAGCCCCGCTTCGAGCCGCCGAGCGCGACGTACGGCGGCGGTGACTCGTACGAGTACCAGGGTTCGCGGCCCTCGCGGGTGAACCGGCCCGCCGAGCCGATCCCGTCCTTCGGCAGCGAGCCGTCGGGCCCGACGCCGTTCGGCGGCGACCGCGGCCCGTCCGGCCCGCCGACCTCCCCGGGCCCCGAGGGCCCGTCCGGCTTCGGCGACGACCGGCGCCCGCCGGGACCGCCGCCGGGCTTCGGCGCGGGCCAGGGCCAGGGGCCCGGACAGGGACCCGGCCAGGGGCAGGGCCCCGGTCACGGACAGGGCCCCGGCGGTCAGGGCGGTTTCGGCGGCGGTCCGGGCCAGGGCCCGGGTTCCGGCGCTCCGTCCGGCTTCGGCGGCAATTCCGGTCAGGGTCCCGGCTTCGGCGGCAATCCCGGTCAGGGTCCCGGCTTCGGGGGCAATCCCGGTCAGGGTCCCGGCTTCGGCGGGGGTCCGGGGCAGGGTCCCGGTGGCCCGTCCGGGCCGCCGCCCTTCGGCCGCGAGCCGTCCGGTCCCGGTGGCCCCACTCCGCCCGGCCCGCCCCAGGGCCCCGGCGCGCCCGGCCCCTCCGGCTTCGGCGGCGACCCCTCGCGTCAGGTACCGCCGCCGCCCGGGCCGACGCCGCCCGCCGGTCCCGGCGGCGCCGCGCAGGCGTTCCAGCAGTCCGGGCCGCCCGCTCCGCCCGCGTTCCCGCAGGAGACCGGCCGGCCCCCGGCCGGCGGTCCCGCCTCCGGTGGCCCGTCCTTCGGCGGCGGTGGCGACGACTGGGTGATCTCCCCGCCGTCGTCCGCCGGCCCGTCCGGGCCCGGACAGGGCCCCGGCGGTCAGGGCGGCGGGTACGGCTACCCGCAGCCCGGCGGCACCCAGGCCCCGCCCGGCCCCGGCTTCCCGCAGGCGCCGCAGCAGCCGGCCACCTGGATCGCGACCATCGGCCCGGACCGCGACTACTTCATGGCGATGATGCAGCGCTCCGGCCCCGAGGCCACGGGCCTGAACCTGCCCGCGTACTCGCCCGAGCAGCAGCGCACGCTCTCCGGCAACCAGGTCACCATCGGCCGCCGTCGGCACTCCACCGGCGACACCCCCGACATCGACCTGTCGGTGCCGCCGGAGGACCCGGGCGTCTCGCACCAGCACGCGGTGCTGGTGCAGCAGCCGGACGGGAACTGGGCGGTCGTCGACCAGAACTCGACGAACGGCACCACGGTCAACGGCTCGGAAGAACCGATCCAGCCGTTCGTCCCGGTCCCGTTGCGGGACGGCGACCGGGTGCACGTGGGCGCCTGGACGACGATCACCATCCGCCGGGGCTGAGACACGAGCGGGGCAGCCCGCGGTCGCGTCAGCGGAGGGGCCACAGGTGCGGCCCCTCCGGGTCGTCCAGCCAGGCCCAGGCGTGCTCACCGGCGACCGTGACGCCGTACCGCCCGCGATCGGGCTCGCCCTCGCGCTCCCACAGCGCGTAGGCCTCCTCCGGCTCGAGAGTGCCGCGGACCAGGGCGAACAGGAAGCGGAACAGGTCCTGCTCGCGGGCCCGGCCCGGCAGCCCGGCCAGGGCCGCCCCCGCGGGCTCCGTCCGGCCCTCGCCGCGCAGCGGTACGAAGTAGGCGGCCCCGGGCAGGAAGTGGCCCTCGGCGTGCTCCGCGTCCCGCACGGTGAGGGCCAGCAGGCCGGTGGCCAGCGGGGTCAGGACGCGGGCGCCGGGACGGCACTGGGCGAGCCAGGCTCGCGGCACCGTGGGCAGTGCGCAGGTGGCGATGATCCGGTCGAAGGGGGCGCGTTCGGGTACCCCGCGCGCCCCGTCGCCGGTGGCGACGACCGGGTGGTACCCGGCCGCCGCCAGGTGCTGCCGGGCCGACTCGGTGATCTCCGGTTCCAGGTCGACGGTGGTGACGAGGTCGTCGTCGCCGAGCCGGTGGGCGAGCAGGGCCGCGTTGTAGCCGGTGCCGGCGCCCACCTCCAGGACCCGGTCGCCCTCCTCGACGCGCAGGGCGACCAGCATCCGCGCCATCAGGGAGGGCTGGCTGCTGGAGGAGAGCAGTTCGCCGTCGCGCAGCCGGGTGGCCAGCGGCACGTCCGCGTAGGCGCCGCGCACCCAGTGTTCGCGCACCTCGGGATCGGGGCTCTCGCGCCAGCGGCGCGCGTAGCCGCCCCGCCCGGCGACGTAGTAGTACGGCACGAACAGGTGCCGGGGCACGGTCGCGAACGTCTCCCGCCACACCGGGTCCTCGGCCCAGGCCCCGTCGTCCTCGATCTCCCGCACCAGCTCGGCCCGCGCCTCGGCGGCCAGGCGGTCGATCTCGGTGTCATAGGCGCCCATAACTCCACAGTAGGGGCGAGCCGCTGCTCCGGGTCCTAAGTCCCAAGTCCTGGGTCACCCGGTCTGAGACCATGGGGGGGTGAATGAGATTCGGCGCGGCACGCTTCAGGAGCAGACCTTCTACGAGCAGGTCGGCGGGGAGGAGACCTTCCGCCGGCTCGTCCACCGTTTCTACGAGGGAGTCGCCGAGGACCCGATCCTGAAGCCGATGTACCCGGAGGAGGACCTGGGTCCGGCCGAGGAGCGGCTGGCCCTGTTCCTGATCCAGTACTGGGGCGGCCCCACCACCTACAGCGAGAACCGCGGCCACCCCCGGCTGCGCATGCGGCACGCCCCGTTCACCGTGGACCGGGCGGCGCACGACGCCTGGCTGAAGCACATGCGGGTGGCCGTCGACGAACTCGGTCTGTCCGAGGAGCACGAGCGGACGCTGTGGAACTACCTGACGTACGCCGCCGCGTCGATGGTGAACACCCCGGACTGATCACTCCCGACTGACGGGACATCACTGAAGGTCGGATTCCGGTCACTCTTCGCCGGATTCCGATCACGATCCGGTATAGACCGGCCGACAACCGCTTACCCCGCGCCCACCTCCTCTGCCAGCATCGCCCGAAAGCCGGGAAGTCCGGACACACGGGGGCCGGGTGACGGGGTTCGTCTTCTTACGCGCACGTGCGCACCGCCTGCTGCTGAGCGCCGCGCTGCTCACGGTGGTGCTGACCACCGCGGTACTGGCCACGCTCACGGCCTACTCGGGGGCGATCGGCGACGCGGCGCTGCGCCACGTGCTGGGCGATGCCCGCAACGCGGCCGACACCGCCCTGATCGTCAAGGCGGACGTGCCGGCGCGGGAGCGGGCCGCCGCCGACACCGCCGTACGCGCGGGCGCCCGGCAGACCTTCGACGGTCTGCCGGTGACCGTACGGACCCTGCGCCGCTCGGGGCCGTACGCGCTGCCCCGCTCCCTGCGGCCGCCCGGGAACCGGTCCGACGACCCCGACCTGACGTACTTCGCCGCGCTCGACCGCACCCAGCTGCGCCTGACCGCCGGCCGGCTGCCGCGCCGTGGCGCCGGACCGGTCGAGGTGGCGCTCCCGCAGGCCGCCGCCCGGGCGCTGCGGCTGAAGGCCGGCGACCGGCTCACCCTGGCCGACCGGCTGGACGGCCCCGCGGTCCGGGTGCGCGTCACCGGCGTGTACCGGCCCGCCTCGGTGACGGCGCCGTACTGGCGGCTGGACGATCTGCTCGGCCGCGGCGCGAAGAAGTCCGGCTTCACCACCTACGGCCCGCTGCTCGCCGACCCGTCCGCGCTCACCGGCGGCCGGGTGAGCGCCGGGTCCACGGCCTGGCTGGCCTCGGCGGACTTCGCGACGGCGACGACCGCGCGGATCGGCCGGCTGCGCACCGCGGCCCGGGAAGGCGGCGCGGCCCTGCGCAGCCCCGCCGCGCTGCGCGGTACGACGGTGTCGCAGACCGCGCTGCCGGACGTCCTGGACCGGGTGGACCGTTCGCTGCTGGTCGCCCGCTCCACCCTGCTGATCGTCGCGACTCAGCTCGTGCTGCTCGCCGGGTACGCGCTGCTGCTGGTGGCCCGGCTGCTCAGCACCGAACGCACCGGCGAGACCCGGCTGATGCGCGCCCGGGGCGCCTCCCTGGCCCGGATCGCCGCTCTCGCCGCGGCCGAGGCCCTGCTCCTCGCGCTGCCCGCGGCCGTGTGCGCGCCCCTGGTCGCCGGGCCGCTCACCGCTCTGCTCGCCGGACACGGCCCGCTGGCCCGCCTCGGTCTGCACCTGGACCTGCCGCCCGCCGGCCGGCCCCTCGTCTGGCTGGTGGCGGCGGGGGCGGCCCTGGGCTGCGCGCTCGCCGTGACGGTGCCGGCGGTCACCGGAGCCGGGGCGCAGGTGCGGGACCGGGCACGGAGACGGAGAGCCGGCCTTGCGCGGGCGTGGCTGCCGCGCCCGAAGTCCCGCCGGCGGACCGCCCGCCCGGCCGCCTCCCGGGCCGTCCCCGCCCCGCTGCGCACCGGCGCCGACCTCGGCCTGCTCGCGATCGCCGGAGTGGCCTACTGGCAACTGGGCCGGCAGGGCACCGGCGGGGTGGCCGCCGACCGGTCCGGCACGCTCGGCGTCGACCCGCTGCTGGTCGCCGCGCCCGCGCTGGCGCTGCTCGCCGGAACCGTGCTCACGCTGCGGCTGCTGCCCCCCGTGGCACGCCTCGCCGAGCGGTGGGCGGCCGGCGGACGGGGACTGCCGGTGGCGCTGGCCGGCTGGCAGTTCAGCCGGCGCACCGCGCGCGGCGCGGGCCCGGTGCTGCTGCTCGTCCTCGCCGTCGCGCTCGGCATGCTCGCCATCGGACAGGCCGCCTCCTGGGACCGCTCGCAGGACGACCAGGCCGACTTCCGCGCCGGCGTCCCGGTACGGGTGATCTCCGCCGGGGAGGGCGGCCTCGGCCGCACGGACCTCTACGCGGACCTGCCGCACGTCCGCCAGGCCGCCCCGGCCGTACGCGGCTCCCAGCCGCTGTCCGGCGACCGTACGGCGACCGTGCTCGCCCTGGACACCCGGCACGCGGCGGACGCGGTGCTGATGCGCCCGGACCTGGCGGACGTGCCGGTGCGGCCGCTGCTGGCCGCACTCGCGCCCCAGGGCTCCCCGGCCGGCACCCCCGTGCCCGCGGGCACCGCCCGGCTGCGGCTGACGGCACGCCTGCACAGCTCCACCGGGCCGGGGACCGGCACGGAGGTGACGGCGACCCTGGCGGACCGGTACGGGGTGCCGTACCAGGTGCCGTTCGGGCAGCTCCCCGCCGACGGCCGCGACCACACCCTGACCCTCGGCCTCGGCGCCCCGGCCGGCGCGCTGACCCTCACCGGCCTCCGCCTGGACCTGACGCAGCCCGCCGACCGCGCCGAGCGACACCGGCTCACCCTGGACACGTTGACCGCGTACGACGGCCACGGGCAGGAACACCGGCTGGCCCTGCCGGCCAGGTGGACCACCGACGCGCGGGCGGGAGGGGCCGCCGTCCCGAGCGCGGCCACCAGCCCCACCCGCCCGGAAGTCGCCGGCACGCACCCCCTGACCTTCGCCTACAGCACCGGCTACCTCCCGGACGCGGACATCTGGACGGTCGCCTCCCTCACCGTCCGGCTCCAGGTGACCCAGCCCGCGCCGGCCGAGGTGGGGGCCGTCGTCACCGACCGCTACCTGGACTCGGCGAGCGCCCGCCCCGGGCAGCGGGTCGACCTGACCATCGGCGACCGGAGGGTGCCGGTGCGGATCGTCCGGGCGGTACGGGCGCTGCCCGCCACCGCCGACCCCGACAACACCGGTGCCCGCGACGGCGGTGCCGTCCTGCTCGACCTGCGCGCCGTGAACCAGGTGCTGCAGGCCCGGTACGGCGAGAGCGCGACGCCCACCGAGTGGTGGCTCACCACCGCACCCGGCGACACCGCCCGCGTGGCCGCCGGCGTGCGGGCGCTGCCGGACGTCGGCCCGGGCCAGGTGGTGGTGCGCGACGAGATCGCCGCCGAACTGCGCGACGACCCCTTCGGCGCGGGCCCCGAGGCCGCCTTCACGGCGGCGGCCGTGGTGGCGGCGGCGCTCGCCGCGGTCGGCTTCGCGGTCGGCGCCGCCGGAGCGCAGCGGGCCCGCGGCGCGGAGTTCGCGGTGCTGCGCGCCCTCGGCGTGCCGCGCCGCCAGCTGGCCCGGACGGTCGCCGCCGAACAGGCCGTCCTGGTGGGCCTGGCGCTCGCCGTGGGTCTCGGCCTGGGCACCGTACTGGCGCGTGCCGTGCTGCCGCTGGTCGTGCTGACCGGCGAGGCCACCCGGCCCGTGCCGGATCTGCTGGTCCGGCTGCCGCCCGGACAGGTGGCGTTGCTGCTGGCCGGCGTCGCCGCGGCCCCGCTCGCGGTCGCCGCGGCAGCGGCCGTGCGCCGCGCGGACCCGGGTCGGGCACTGCGCGAACAGGGAGGTGAGTGAGGTGGGCCGTCCGGTGCCGCCCGTGATCGCACCGTGGGTACGGACCCGGCTGCGGGCCGCGCCCGGTGCCGCCGTCGCGCTCGCGCTGCTGGTCGCGCTGACCTCGTGTCTGGCGGCCGTCTTCCCGCGCGCGGTCGACCGGTACGAGGACGCGGGCCTGCGGCGGGCGCTGCGCCAGGCCCGCCCGGAACACACCGGCGTGCGGGTGACGGCACCCCAGCCCGACCTCGGGCTGTCGGCCGCCCAGCGGGCCCGGGCGATGCGTCCGGCCGCCCTGGAACGGCAGTACAGGAAGCTGCTCGGGACGGTCCCCGGCCCGCTGACCGTCGACCGCGCCCAGTCCGCGTACGGCGTCGGCGGCACCGTACGCCCCGCGGTGCCCGACCCGTGGCTGCCCCGCCCGAGCGGGCTGCCCGCCCATGTCTCGCTGACCGCGCGGAGCGGCCTGGCCGGCCACGCGCACGTCCGCACCGGCCGGCTGCCGCACGCCCCGCACCCGGTCGACGAGACGACCCCCGAGGTGGAGGCCGCGGTGACCGCCGCCACCGCCAAGAGCCTGCACATCGAGGTGGGTTCGGTCATCCATGTGCCGGCGCCCGGCCGGCAGCCGCTCGCGGTCCGCGTCACCGGCATCCTCGTCCCGCGCGACCCCGACGGCGCCTACTGGTCCACCGACCCGCTGCTGCGCACCCCCGAGCTGGTGACCGTGCCGCCCCCGGGCCCGGACCCGGACCAGTACTGGCTCGGTGCGCTGCTGCTGCCTCCGGAGGCGGCCCCGGCACTGCTCGGCACCAGCACCGCCCCGGCCCGCTACTGGCTTCTCGCGCCCGACCTGCGCGGCCTGCACGCCCATGACCTGGACCGGCTGAAGCCGGCCGTCGCCGCCCTGGAGTCCGGGCCCGCGCTGCAACGGGCCCGCGCCCTCACCGACTACGGCGCCGACATCGACACCGACCTGGACGAGGCCCTCACTTCCTTCTCCCGGCTGCGCTCCGGCATCTCCCCGCTGGTCTCCGTGGCCGCCGCGGGGACCGCCACGGTCGCCGCCGTCGTCCTGCTCATGGCGGGCGGCCTGGCCGCCGACCGGCGCCGCGCCGAACTCGCGCTGCTGCGCGCCCGCGGCGCCTTTCTGCCCGGACTCGCCGGACGGCTGCTGGCCGAGACCGCCGTGGTCGCCGTTCCGGCGGGCGCGCTCGGCCTGGCGGCCGCCCTGGCGGCCGTCCCCCAGGGGCGCACCGGCCACGCCGTCGCCGCCGCCGCGGCCGTCACGCTCACCGCCTGCGCCGCCCTGCCGGTGCGCGCCGCCCTCGCCCACCGCACCGTCCGGATGACGGCCCCCCGCGAGGACGTGGCCACCGTACGGCCCTCCCGGCGCCGCACGGTCGTGGAACTGACCCTGCTGGTGCTGGCCGCCGGAGCGGTCGCAACCCTGCGCCGGCGCGGCACGACGGGCGATCAGCTGGTGGCCGTGGCACCGGTCCTGGTCGGGATCATCGCCGCCCTGGTGCTGCTCCGTCTGTACCCGCCGCTGCTGCGCCGGTTCGCCGGACCGGCCGGGCGGCTGCGCGGGGTGGTGGGCCACCTCTCCCTGGCCCGCGCGGGCCGCACCTCGGTCTCCGCGGTCCTGCCGCTCCTCGCTCTGCTGACCGCGCTGACCACGGCGGCCTTCGGCGGCTCGGTGCTGGCGGGGGTGGCCGACGCCCGCGACCGCGCCGCCCTCCTCACCGTCGGCGCCGACGCCCGCGCCGACTCCGACGCACCGCTCCCGGCCGACGTCCCCCGCCGGGTGCGGGCCGTGCCCGGAGTGCGCGAGGTGGCCGCGGTGAGCATCGACTACCAGGCCAAACCGGAGGACGGCCAGGACTCGATACCGCTGGCCGGCGTGGACCCGTCCGCCTACGCCGCGTTGACGCACCGCACCGGCCTCGGCGCCGTCCCCGCCGACCGGCTCGAGGGCCGCACGGGCACCCTGCCCGCCGTGGCCTCCCCGTCCGTCGCCTCCGCGTACGGCACCCGGCGTCCCTTCCTGGTCCGGCTGGCGGACGGCAGCGCGGTCACCGTGCGCATCGTGCTCGTCCGCGACCACACCCCGGCCGTCTCCGGCACCGACTTCCTCGTCGTGAACCGCGCGGGCCTCGCCGACCCGGCGAACCGTCCGACGGCCCTGCTGGTGACCGGCGAACACCTGGACGCGGGCGCGCTGCGGCACGCCGTCGGCGGCTCGGCCGCGGTCCATGTCCGTGCCGACGAGCGCGCCCGCTACGCCGACTCGCCCCTGCAGTCGGGCGCCGTGCACGTCTACACGGCGGCCGTGACCGCGGGCGCCGGCTTCGCCGTCCTCGCACTGCTGCTGGCCCTGCTGCGGGCCGCCCCCGAGCGGGCCGCGCTCCTCGCCCGGCTGCGCACCATGGGCCTCACCCGCGCCCAGGGCCGCCGCCTGCTCGTCCTGGAGTCCCTGCCGCAGGCCCTGCTCGCCGCGGCCGGCGGCACCCTGACCGGCTGGTCCGCCGTCCTCCTCCTCTCCCCCGGCATCGACCTGGCGACCATCGCCCTGCCGTCCTCCCCGACCCCTCTCGCCGACGCCGGCCTGCACCCCGACACGTGGTCGCTGACGGTCCCGGCGGTCCTGGTCGTGGTGGTGTCGGTGGCCGTGGCGACGCTCCAGGCGTGGTGGACGGGAAGACGGGGGTCGGTCGCGGAACTGAGGGCGGGCGATGCGCGGTGACTCCCCCTGCCCCGAGCGGCACGGGTGGGCGCGGCGGCACCCCGCAAGCGCCGCCGAGCGACCCGACCCCCGCCCGGCAACCGCACCCGGCACCCGGCACCCGGCACCCGGCACCCACGCAGGAGACGCCATGACGAGCGACCCCACCCTCACCGACCTGGCCAGGCGCGTCACGGACGCCAAGGACCGCCCCGCCTACGGCCACGACGCCCTGATCACCTGCGACCGCCTCGTCCGCGTCTTCACCACGGACGGCGTCGAGGTCCAAGCCCTCCAGGGCCTCGACCTCCTCGTCCGCGAGGGCGAGTTGATGGCCCTCGTCGGCGCGTCCGGCAGCGGCAAGTCCACCCTGATGAACATCCTCGCCGGCCTGGACACCCCCACCGCGGGCGCGGCCCGCGTCGCCGGCCGCGACCTGCTCACCATGACCGCCGGGGACCGCCTGGCCTACCGCCGCGAAGTCGTCGGCTTCGTCTGGCAGCAGACCTCCCGCAACCTGCTCCCCTACCTCACCGCGGCCCAGAACACCGCCCTGCCCCTCCAGCTCTCCCGCACCCGCAAGGGCCGGCGCGCCCGCACCGAACGCGCCCTCGAACTCCTGGAGCTGCTACAGGTGGCCGACTGCCGTGACCGGCGTCCGCGGGAGATGTCCGGAGGTCAGCAGCAGCGCGTGGCGATCGCCGTGGCCCTCGCGAACGACCCCGCGGTCCTGCTCGCCGACGAACCCACCGGCGAACTCGACTCCCAGACGGCCGCGCAGATCTTCGACGCCTTCCGCACGGCCAACGAGACCCTCGGCACCACGATCGTCATCGTCACCCACGACCAGGCGGTCGCGAGCGAGGTCCGCCGCACGGTCGCCATCCGCGACGGCCGCACCTCCACGGAGGTACTGCGCCGCAGCGAGATCGACGCCGCGACCGGCCACGAGAGGGTCGTCGCCCGCGAGTACGCCATGCTCGACCGCGCGGGCCGCCTGCAACTGCCCGCCGACTACCTCCGCGCCCTCGACATGCGCGAACGCGTGGCCCTGGAACTGGAGTCCGACCACATCGGCGTATGGCCGGACGACACGGAGTGAGGCACCCGGGCGAGGCGACCGCGGCCGCTCAGCGCACGCTGACCCCGAGGGACCCGAGCCCGGCCCGGCGGACGGCGATGGACCCGTACGGCGTACGCAGCCTGAGCCACGCCCCGGAGGAGAACAGACCCGTGTCGGCGGGCCCGGTCCCCGGCCGCAGGAAGCCCAGGGACTGCGCCGCGTGCACGGCGCGCACCGGGAGCCGGGTCCCCCCTATCTCCCGGGACCAGATGTCCCGCCCGATCCGGTCCAGCTCCGCACGGGTACGCCCCTCGGGCGCCAACTCCTCCGTACGGGAGCGGAATTCGGTGACCGCCGCGGCGACGGTCGCCCGCAGCGCGTCCGGGGCAGGCAGCCCCGGCTCCGGCTGCCAGCCGCCGCGCGGCGGCAGCACGCCCGCCCACGGCGGCCCGGTGACCGCGCCCGGAACGGCGGCGACGGCCGCCCGCTCGTCCACCGACTCCAGGAACTCACCGGCGGAGACCGTCACGTCGAGGGTGACGTCGAGCCCGTTCTCGTACGGCTTCGCCAGCCGCACCGCACGGACCGCGAGCACCTCGAAGGACGGCGGCCGCCCGAAGACGGCGAGTGCCGTGCCGGCGGCCTGCAGGCGTACCGCGGCTCCACGGTCGTAGTGGAGCAGCCGGGAGAGGAAGGCGGCGAGGTCCGCCGCCTCCGTCTCGTCGGCGAGGTGCAGCACCGTCATGCGGCGACGGCCTTCTCGTCGGCGGCCTCGTCCCGGTACTCCTGGAGGAACTCGCGCTCCTCGGCGGTGATCCGGCGGGGCCGCTGGGCCTCGAAGTCGAACGGCACGATGACGGTGGAGGCCCGCACGTACACGAGATCGGCGTCCTTCACCTCGTAGGCGATGGTGAAGGACGCGGCCCGGATCTCGGTGACCCACAGCTCGATGTCCACCGGGTGGTGCCGGTGCACGAGCTGTTGTTTGTAGTCGATCTCGTGGCGCGCCACCACGGACCCCTGCTTGAACTCCTTGTCCGGGCGGAACAGGAAGTCGATACGGGCTTCCTCCAGGTAGCGGAGGAACACCACGTTGTTGACGTGGCCGTACGCGTCCATGTCCGCCCAGCGCAGCGGGCAGCGGTAGATGTGGCGCAAGATCGATCAGCCCCGGGTCAGCTTCTTGTAGGTGGCGCGGTGCGGACGCGCGGCGTCCGGGCCGAGCCGCTCGACCTTGTTCTTCTCGTACGACTCGAAGTTGCCCTCGAACCAGAACCACCTCGACTCACCCTCGTAGGCGAGGATGTGGGTGGCGACCCGGTCGAGGAACCACCGGTCGTGGGAGACGACCACGGCGCAGCCGGGGAACTCCAGCAGCGCGTTCTCCAGGCTGCCGAGGGTCTCGACGTCGAGGTCGTTGGTGGGCTCGTCGAGGAGCAGCAGGTTGCCGCCCTGCTTCAGGGTCAGCGCCAGGTTGAGGCGGTTGCGCTCACCACCGGAGAGGACACCGGCCGGCTTCTGCTGGTCCGGCCCCTTGAACCCGAAGGCGGACACATACGCGCGGGACGGCATCTCGACCTGTCCGACGTTGATGTAGTCGAGGCCGTCGGACACGACCTCCCACAGCGTCTTCTTCGGGTCGAGGTTCGCGCGGCTCTGGTCGACGTAGGAGATCTTGACGGTCTCGCCGACCTTGATGTCGCCGGAGTCCGGGGTCTCCAGGCCCTGGATCATCTTGAACAGCGTGGTCTTGCCGGCGCCGTTCGGGCCGATGACGCCGACGATGCCGTTGCGCGGGAGGGTGAAGCTCAGGCCGTCGACGAGGACCTTCTCACCGAAGGCCTTGTTCAGCTTGTCGACCTCGACGACGACGTTGCCCAGGCGCGGGCCCGGCGGGATCTGGATCTCCTCGAAGTCCAGCTTCCGCATCTTGTCGGCCTCGGCGGCCATCTCCTCGTACCGGGCGAGACGGGCCTTGGACTTGGCCTGGCGCCCCTTGGCGTTGGAGCGGACCCACTCCAGCTCTTCCTTGAGCCGCTTCTGCCGCTTGGCGTCCTTCTGGCCCTCGACCTTCAGACGGGTCGCCTTGGTCTCCAGGTACTTCGAGTAGTTGCCCTCGTAGCCGTGCAGGCGGCCGCGGTCGACCTCGCAGATCCAGCCGGCGACGTTGTCGAGGAAGTACCGGTCGTGGGTGACGGCCACGACGGTGCCCGGGTACTTGGCGAGGTGCTGCTCCAGCCAGTTCACGGACTCGGCGTCGAGGTGGTTGGTGGGCTCGTCGAGGAGCAGCAGGTCGGGCTGCTCGAGCAGCAGCTTGCAGAGCGCGACGCGGCGCTTCTCACCACCGGAGAGGTTGGTGACGGGCCAGTCGCCGGGCGGGCACCCGAGCGCGTCCATGGCCTGCTCGAGCTGGGCGTCGAGGTCCCACGCGTTGGCGTGGTCCAGCTCCTCCTGGAGCTTGCCCATCTCGTCGAGCAGCGCGTCCGAGTAGTCGGTCGCCATCAGTTCGGCGATCTCGTTGAACCGGTCGAGCTTGCCCTTGATCTCGGCGACACCGTCCTGGACGTTCTCCAGAACGGTCTTCTCCTCGTTCAGCGGCGGCTCCTGGAGCAGGATGCCCACGCTGTAGCCCGGCGACAGGAACGCGTCACCGTTGGACGGCTGCTCGAGACCGGCCATGATCTTCAGCACGGTCGACTTACCGGCACCGTTCGGGCCGACGACACCGATCTTCGCTCCCGGCAGGAAGCTCAGGGTGACGTCGTCGAGGATCACCTTGTCGCCGTGCGCTTTGCGCGCCTTGCGCATGGTGTAAATGAACTCAGCCAAGAGAAACCGTCCGGCAGCTTGAAATCTGGCAGTGGGCAGATACACCCCATCTTGCCTGACGTCCAGCCTTGGGTGTTAACCCGTATGGTCGGGGGGCTGTGACCTGGGGTTTCACTGCTGGCCACTGTGACTCGTCTGTCACTGCCGGTCGCCGTTGAGTGCCCTCGGGGGACCTCGGACGGCCCAGGGACGGCCCGAAGTGGGGCACCGCTCGCGGGCTGGACGGGCACGCCTGGGGCACGGCTCCCCCCCTTTACGAGCAGCCCCGGCGGGCAACAGGTTCACCGTCGGCTGTCGGCTAGCGCTTGTCCCGGCGATGAGGAATCGGGTGGGGGCCACACCACTTCTCTGTCTCCGCCTTCAACGTTCTGGATGGAAGCGACGAGCGGCCCCCGGAGGATGTCTTCCGGGGGCCGCTCGTGTTCCTGGTGCGCGCCCTGGTCGCCGTTCAGTAGCTGGTCAGGTCTACGACCACATCGCACAGGGGATCGTCGGTCGGCTTCTGGTCATGCTCGTTTTCGAGGTAGCCGAATGTGATTCCGGCGAGCAGGCCGGGGCCGGTATGGCTGATGATCACGTCGGCTCCGTAGGTGAGGCTTCCGTCAGGTGCTGTGAGGTACAGCCGCATGCGGTCGCTACCGGTGATCACCAGCCCCTTGAAGGCGGGGAGGTCCGGCGTGTGATCGACGACCAGGGCGCGGACAATCCCGGGCAGACGCTCGAAGACCCCCTGGTGGTGGTCCTGGCCTGGAGCTGTCACAGCTTCGCCCAGGCCGGGCACTTGTTCCCCGGCTGGTTCTTGCAGAACGCGTTGATGACGCCGATGGTCTGCCCCCTGCCGGCGTCGTATTGCTGGTCTTTGGTCTTGCGTGAGTACTGAACGATGACCACGATCTTCACCATCCGAGGCCGGGGTACGCCGGTCTCGAACTCTACCCCGCCGTACACAAGGCGGCCGTGATGGTCGTCGCTCTCGGGGTGCTCGTTGACGACGGCCGCGATCGTTCCGCACTTCTTGATGTTGTGGCGGCCGGTGAAGTGCTGCCAGCCGAACTCGGAGTTCCCGTACCGGGTGACGATGTTCCGACCCGTGGGGTCCTTGGCCTGGCACTTGATGCGCTTGTCCCAGGGGTGCGGCTGTGCTGGCATGGGGGCCGCAGAGGCGACAGACCCCGCCGACACGGAGGCCACGGCTATGAGCGCTGCTGCACCTAATGCGATCTTCTTCATGCACTGATCACATCATTGGCTCTCTCGTGAGAACACGACTAGATCCGGACGGTTACTGCTGGGATGCCAGGTGGGTAACGACCCTTGCTCGTAGCGCTCTTACGGGTTGATCGTCTACACCGGAGACGCGGACGTGGACGTACTCGTGAAAGCGCTGCGCGAGGCCCACCAGGGCCGAGTCACTGCACAGTCACAAGCCGCCTATCCCTCGCACGAGTGGCGTCACAGCTTGACCTGGCAGCAGCGCTGCGCGGCTCAGCGTATAGATCACTTACGGGACATCCCTTGGCTAGCGATTAATCGGGATCTCGTACACGATCTCGCAGTGAGCAGCGGGCACCACGATGTCCGCAGTCTCCACGGGCCGCCCCTGGTCGCTGTAGTACGTCCGCCGGATGTGCGTGACGAGCGCGGCCTTCTGGATACCCAGGAGCGACGCCTCCTCGGCGGTGGCCTGCCGCGGCTCCGGCTGCTCCACGGCATGGCTGACGGTGACGCCGATCTCGGCCATGCGGTTCACGACCCCCGCCCCGGCGTGCGGCCCTCCCTCCGGGAGGACGACGAGTGTGCCGCCGGTGAGGTCGTACGGCTCCCAGCTCGTCGACAGCTGCACCGGCCTACCGTCGCTCAGGAACTCGTACGTCGTCCGGACACACAGCTCGCCCTCGGCGATTCCGAGCCGGGCCGCGATGTCCGCGGGAGCCGGCACCTTGGCGTCGCTCCGGCTCTCCCAGTCCCCCTGCCTGCCCACGGCCTTCATGTCCGCTCGGAACGGCGACCCGTCGGGCCGCTCACGCGCCGACGAACGGACCATCCGCACCCGCTGCCGGGGCTCAGCGACGTACGTGCCCGATCCGGCACGGCCCTCCAGCACACCTTGGGAGATCAGCAGCTCCTGTGCCCGGCGGACCACGTTCTCGCCCACCCCGCACTCCTGGCCGATCTGGGTGCGGGAGGGCAGGCGGTCCCCGGGCTCCCATACGTGCTCCGCGATCCGCCGCCGCAGTTCGTCGGCGATGCGGAGATAGGGCGGCTGCTCAGGCATATGGAAAATCTAGTCCACTAGCTCTAATCTAGTTAACTAGCTTCACTGAAAGTGATCGCCGGTGACGGAGGCTGCCCTGTGCCCGCTTCGGGAGTTAGCGCGGCGGCCATCGCTGCCCGGCTGTCTGCCGTCGGGCTCGCCGCGCGGGTGCTGCGGCGCCCGTCACGCGGCCGACGATCCCGTCCTGGGCACCGCCCTGGAACCGGCCAGCTACGACTACGCGGGCGCCGTCCTCTTCAACAACCACGCCGGACAGCTCTGGCAGCGCTTCACCACCCGCCTGCGCCGCGAGATCGCCATCCGCGCCGGACTCACCCGCCGGGAACTCCCCGACCACCTACGCGTCTCATACGGCAAGGTCGCCGAGTTCCAGAAGCGCGGCGCCGTGCACTTCCACGCCGTCATACGCCTCGACGGCCCCGCCGGACCGGACACCCCGCCACCCTCCTGGGCAACCGTCACCCTGCTCACCGATGCCATCCGCGCCGCCGCCGCGCACTCCTACACCTCCATCTCGGTGCCGGCCGCCGAGGACCAGCCCGCCCGCACCTTCCGCTGGGGCACCCAGCTCGACGTCCGCCCGGTCAAGGCGTTCGGCGACGCCTCCGACATCACCGAACAGGCCGTCGCCTCCTACGTCGCCAAGTACGCCACCAAAGCCGCCGAGAACACCGGCTCCACAGACACCCCCGTCCACTGCCGCGCGTGCCGGGGCACCGGCCGCTCCCGCCGATACGACCGCGCTGGCTCCGCGCTCAGCCGCTGCGCCACCTGCCACGGCACCGGCCTGATCGAAGACCTCGCCCGCCTGGACGTCACCGACCACGCCCGCCGCCTCATGGCCGCCTGCGCCCAGCTGCAGCCGCTCTATCCCGACCGCCAGCTGGCCCGCTGGGCCCACATGCTCGGCTTCCGCGGCCACTTCTCCACCAAGTCCCGCAGCTACTCCACCACCCTCGGCGCCCTCCGCCAGGAACGCGCCGACTACCGCGCCGCCCAGGAACGCGAGGCCCTCGGCCTGGACGACGCCGAGCCCGACACCGTCCTGGTCCTGGCCGACTGGCAGTACGCCGGACACGGCCACAGCCCCGGCGAATCCGCCCTAGCCGCCACCATCGCCCGTGACCTCCAGCTCAACCGCGAGACCGCCCGTGAAGCCCTGCGCGATCAACTCACCGACGAAAGGGAATGCTGACCATGGCCTCAGAGCTGCCGAGCCGGTTCCTGACCCCTGAGGACCTGGTCGAGATGTTCGAGCTCCCCAGTGTCGAGACGGTCTACCAGTGGCGCCGTAAGCGCACCGGTCCCCGCGGCTTCCGGGTCGGCCGGCACCTGCGCTTCGACCCGACCGACGTGCGGACCTGGGTGGACACCCAGCTCGGGGAGGCTGCCTGATGGCCGGGCACATCCAAGATCGCTGGTATCGGACCGAGGTCGGATCGGACGGCAGGACCCGAAGAGTGAAGACCGATCGCCACGGCAGCGGCATGCGTTACCGCGCGCGCTACATCGGCCCGGACGGCACCGAGAAGTCCAAGAGCTTTCCCGACAAGCAAAAGCGGCTGGCTGACCAATGGCTGATCAACATCGAGGCCGACATGGCGCGCGGCCAGTACATCGACCCCAGGGCGGCCCGGGTCACCTTCCGCGAGTACACGGAGCGCTGGCTCGGTGCCCTCACGACGGATCTCACCAGCCGTGCCGCTGTGGAAGGCAGGCTGCGCCTTCACGCCCTGCCGTACCTCGGCACACGCCCCATCGGGTCGTTCCAGCCCGAGCACGTCCGCGACTGGAACCGTCAGCTGGAAGACGCCGTTGCCTCGGCCCAGTACCGGCGCCTCATCTTCGACGCGGTGTCCTCCGTGCTGAACGCGGCCGTAGATGACCGTCTGCTGGCCTCAAATCCCTGCCGGGCCAGATCGGTCAAGGCACCCCGTCCCGTGCCGACACGCGTCCATCCATGGACTGCTGAGCAGGTCTTCGGCGTACGGGGTGGCCTCCCTGAGCGCTACAGGGCCATGGCCGACCTCGGCGCCGGATGCGGGCTGCGACAGGGCGAGATCTTCGGACTGGCCGTCGACAACATCGGGGACCTCGGCTGGCTGTACGTCCGCCAGCAGGTGAAGAAGGTTCGCGGCACGCTCGTCTTCGCCCCGCCGAAGCGCGGCAAGCTCCGTGACGTCCCGCTCGACCCGGAGGTGTCGGCCGCTCTCGGCGAGCACCTGGAGCGCTTCCCGCCCGTCGACGTGACCTTGCCCTGGCTGACCCCGACTGGCCCGAAGGTGACGCACCGCCTTGTCTTCACGAGCGGCATCGACGCAGCCATCTGGAGCGAGGGGTTCAATGACCAGTCGTGGAAGCCCGCTCTGGCATCCGCCGGCATCATCCCGGCCGCCGAGAGAGGCGAGCGCTACGCGGCAGCCCGCGAGCACGGCATGCACGCCCTGCGCCACTTCTACGCCTCGGTGCTCCTGGACGCCGGGGAGAGCATCAAGGCTCTGAGCCTGTACCTCGGGCACAGCGATCCCGGATTCACGCTCCGGGTCTACACACACCTCATGCCTAGTAGTGAGACGCGGACTCGAAACGCCATCAGCGTGATGTACCAAGCCGCCGGTCACGCCCGGAGCCAAGCCGCGTAAACGTGCCCAGTCGACGCATCGATGGAATGCCGTGTTCCCGGGCATCATGAGCTTGGCTGTCGACGACACATCCAGTCGAGCCGGGGGGCAGGCATGGATAACGGTCTAACCGCTTTGATCGCTGCGCTCGTTGGCGTGACGGGGACCCTGCTGGCTCCCAGCTTCTCGCAGCGGATCGTCTTTCGGGTTCAGGAACAACAGTTCGAACGACAGCAGCAGGCACTACAGGCCCAGTGGGCGCGCGACAGAGAGGAAACGCGCCTGTCCGAGCGGCGCGCGTGCTACATCGCAACAAACACGGCTTATCGCCGATATCGCATCCAACTCATGAACTACCTATGGGATGTCCATCAAGGCACGGTGACGTCTGCGTGCCGTGATGACCTAGAGGCGGCACGCCATGCCCATCACGCCGCCTTCGCAGAAGCTCAGCTGGTTGCCTCATCCATCGTGCTGGTCGAGTTGGACGCCATAGCGAAGGAACTCGCCCAGGCGTACCGGCGGGTGAAGCGTCTGGAGGAGGGGAATCCGGTGAGGTCGTTCGAGGAGATCGAGCAGGATCTCCAAGAGCTCTGGGACCGATGGAAGCAGATGCGCGGCCTGATGCGAACGTGCCTCGGTGTGGAAGATCCTCCGCCGCGCCTGCCCGCAAGCTAGGGCTGCCAGCGCCTGACGGCCCAGTGACGGCCCACACAGCCCGACACGGCCCCTCATCGGCGGGAAACCTGCTGGTGAGGGGCCTTTTCATGCCCTCTCGTGGCAAGTAACACCCCATCTTGCCTGACCGCCACCCCTGGATGGAAACCCGTTGTGTCCGAAGGCGCTGACCTGGGGCTTCGCTGTCGGCGGTGGTGGCTCGTCCGTCACTGTCGGTCACCGGGGGTGACGCGCCCGGCAGGCCGCCGTTGCGCGGGTGGCGGCGGGGGCGTGGTCACGCTTGACGCATGAGCAACCGTCCTGTCGTTGTCGTCGAGGCCCCGGACGAGCGAGGCCTTCGGGCCGTTCGGGTGCGGGGTGAGATCGTGGGCCGGGTCTGGACGCGGCGCGGGCTGCAGCGGCTGGTCCGCCGGGCGGGACTGCCGGACCTGGACCTGGACGACGCCGGCCAGGTCGCCTGGCTGGCGGGACCCGCCCGCTGGCCCGACCGCCGATGGCGCAGACGAGGCGCCGGTGCCGTGATGGCTCTGGGGCTTCTGGCGTCCGCGTCGGTGCTCTTCCACGTGGGAAGTACGGACTCCTTCAACGCGCTGGCATACGGCGGCCGGGTCGTCGGGGTCGCCTTCCTCACCGCGGCGCTGGTGGAGGCGGTCGCGGTCCTGGCCGTGTGCGACTACTGGGGCAGAAGAGCCCTGCGCTACTCGGGCGCGGCGGTCCTGGTGGGCATCGGCACCGTGACGGTCACGAACCTGATGTTCCTGATCACGCAGATCCAGGGCCGCTCGTACACGCCCTTCCTCTGGTTGTGGATCGCCCTGGCGCTGTGGGCCGCCTGGGCCTTCCGGCTGATGACGCGCCAGAAAGCCTGGCAGGACATTCCGCATCCCAAAGGGGTCGCCCTCAGTGTGGTCGCCTCCGGAGTCGCCGGGATCGCGAGCCTGGCCTATTCGCAAATGTACGTGCCCTACTCGACCCCGGTGAGAATCCCCTTCAGTGTCGCCTTCGGTCATCCCACGGCGAGCCCGGACGGGACCGCTCTTCATGTGCCGGCGCACGTGGAGTTCCGTAACGCGGGATCGGTGCGGATCTATGTCGTCGGCACCATGTGGACGGTCAAGGAATGGCCCGCCGCCTTCACCGAGAAAGGCATCGACGCGCCTGAGTGGAAGCGCGAGGCCTGGTCCTACGACGAAGCGATGAGACACGTTGCCTACTCTCCCTCCCACATGCTGGGCACCGGAAAGTTCGCGGGGCCGGGAGACTGGCTGGACCCCGGTGCCGACCTGTCGCAGGATTTCGTCGTCGACGTGCCGCTGCGCTCGAAGTCCGGCCGCATCGAGATCGACGCGAACGCCTCGTTCATCCGAGCCGACCGGGGCAAGCTCGGGAACAACTACGCCGGTTCGGGCACCACCTCTTGGGACCCGGAATCGGGGAAGCACCTCTGGGACGCTCCCGGCTGGCTCGCGAGTCCCGGTGACGATGTCTACCGCTTCTACTCGAAGATCTATCACAGCAGCGAGATGCTGAACCTGACGCACGCCACCGACTACGCAACCGGCTGGTGGGTCTATCCCCGATGGCACAAGGGCGTCGATTTCGCCGAGGGCGACACCGACCCCTACCTCTCGGTGTCCATTTCACGGGACCCCGAAGGCCTGGAACGCCTCAATGACTCGGAGCAGGAACCGTACGGAATGTCCACTCAGTTCCGCTGGACCGAGCGCAGCCTCGACCAGCTCCTGGAAGCCGCGAGGAAATAGCCCCGCTCAGGCTCCCGGCTGTTCGCGCTTGCGCAGGATCACCAGCACCGCGCCGCCGATCACCACCAGGCCGATGGCCACGCCCGCGATCAGCGGGGTGATCGCGGAGCCGCCGGTGGCGGCCAGGTCGGTGGTGTCCGTGGCGGCGGTGCCGCCCACCGTGGCCGGGCTGGGCTGGTTGTGGATCTGGGTGGTCTCGGTCGTGATCGTGCCCTGCGTCCGGCAGTCGAGGACGCCGGTGAAGCGGTGGCTGAAGCCGTTCGGGCCGGTGATCGTGAAGTCGTAGGCCTGGTCTTCCTGGAGCGGGACGGTCACCGTGCGGGAGGCGCCCGCGGGGATCGTGTGCTCCGCGCCCATCAGCGCGAAGGTGAACGGCTTGTCACCCTTGTTGGCCGCGATGATGTCCACCCCGCCCTTGGCGCAGTTCTTCCGCGCCGACACCGCCGGTATGGCGCCCTTGGCCGCCCAGGAGGCCGTCGCCGTCGCGGAGACCGTGGACTCGCTGGAACCGGCCAGGATCTGGGTCTGGCTACGACTGTCGGAGGCGAAGGCACGGCCCACCGGCACGGTGGTCGACGCCTGCAGGGCCAGCTGGGCCGTGCCGTCCGCCGCGCCCTCGGGGATGTCGAAGTACAGGCGGCTGCCGTCCTTGGCGGAGGTGAGCACCTTGCCGGTCTTGTCGATGATCCGCACGCCACTGGTGGCCGCGTCCGTCGGCGGGGTCACCGTGACCGCGCCCGCGTTGGTGTGCACGGTCACCGGTCCCAGCAGGTCGCCCGGCCGGCCGGAGACCGCGGGCGGGTCCAGGGTGAGCGAGGCCTGCGGCTCGCCGAGGCTCCGGGCGCTCTTCTCCAGGTAGTCGGCGAGCTTCTCGGCCTGCGGGTCGACGGCGTCGACCTTCGCGCCGTCCGAGTAGCGCCAGATGGCCACCTGGGTTCCGGCCGCCGCGTCCTGCTCGGTGAGCGTGCCCGCGCCCGCCCGCCGTGCGAGCGCGGCGAGATCGTTGACCTGGGGGTAGGAGTTCTGCAGGATCCAGCGGATCTTGCCGGCGTCCTTGTTGGCACCCAGCGAGGTGCCGCTCCAGGGCGTCTCCTGGTACCGGGCGTCGCGCCGGGTGGGATTGTGGAGGTCGACGCAGTACGTCTGCAGGGTGCCGCCGCCGTCCACGGACATCTCGAACAGTCCCGCTGACACGCGCTGATCGCCGCCGTCCGCGTGGATCACGGCCTCGCCGTAGGTCTTGAGACCGCCGATCGTGGCCGTCGCCCCGCCCTGGGTCTGCGGGGTCTCGACGGCCACGGCCGTACCGGCACCGGACAGCACTCCGGCCGTCACGAGGCCGGACGCCGCGGTGGCGGCGGCCAGGCGGGCCGCTCCGGCGGACCGGCAGAACCCAGAGAACGCAGCAAGCACAGAATTCCCCTTCGAGCAGGACCCGTTGGTCGTGGGGGACGGTCCCACCTGCAGAATCGGCAGCCCCAAGGGGCACGCCCGGCATCTTATGGATCAGGCGACGCCTCACCCGCCGATCGGATCATCCGATGGCCGATCCGATCCGCAATCGTTATCGCGAGGGCGGTTCATGAGCTGGGCTTATCGACAAATCCACCAGTTCGTACGGGCGTTCGGAGCTGAGTGCCCGACAGACCGGGGTCCCGGCCGGGGCGCCGTCGGTCGTGCATCTGCTCTGACGTCACGTCACCGGCACTGGTTCCGCGTCCCGTTGCCCGGGCACGCCGTCCGGGGTGTCCCCGGCGCGCGGTGTCTCCCAGTTCGGCTCGGGCCGGGCGGCCGCCGGCGACGCCTCCGGTTTGGCCGCGCGGTGGAAGACCGCGGTGCCGCGGGACAGATCGTGGCCGATCGCCACGGCGTCGATGTCGGCGGACGCCCACTGCTGCTGGCCGTCGCGCACGTCCGTGCGCACCTTCAGCCGGCCCTGGACCACGACGGGCTGGCCCACCTCCACCGACGCGGTCACGTTGACCGCGAGCTGGCGGTTGGCCCACACCGTGAAGAAGTTGGTGTGTCCGTCCGTCCAGGCGCTCTTCTCCCGGTCCCAGTAGCGGGCGGTCACCGCCAGCCGGAACCGGGCCGACGGGCCCGCCGGCAGTTCGCGGTACACCGGCGCGGTCGCCACGTTGCCCACCACGCAGACGATGGTCTCGTTCATGTCCTCGCTCCCCTCCCCCGGCCGGTCTCCGCCGACCGGGCGGACACGCGTACGGGCCCTTCCCGTACGGCTGCGTCTGCCGTGCCGGCGCGTACGACTGCCGTACGTGCCCGCACGTCCCGCCGACCGCCCGCGGCCCGGCCCGCCGTCTCTTCGGCCGGACCGCCGTGCGATCGCGTGGATTCAGACTGCCTCCGCCGGGCCGGGCCCGCTGAGCGCTGTGGACGACCCCTCACCTGGGGAAAACCCCGTCACCCTCACGGGTGACACCCCTCCCCCTACCGCTTCGCCCCCCACAGGGCCTGCTGCCGCAACCGCGGCAGCGCCGGTCTCCGAGTGACCCGCATCCGATCCGGCGCCGGTCTCCGTTCTCCGGTCTCCGAGAGACCCACCCGGTGGGGCGCCGGTGTTCGGGAGGCGGGTGGGGCGCCGGTCTCCAGGAGACCCGCGCCCGGTCCGGCACCCGCTCTCACCCCACCCCGGCCCCGCTCTGCACGACGCGTCCGTACTGCTCCCGCACCTCCCGGTACCGCAGCAGCTCCGAAGCGACCGGATCGAGGACCCGACCCCGGCCGCAGCTCGCGGCGGCCTCCCGGAGTCGCCGTTCCGCCTCCTGGCCGTAGCGCCGGGCGGGTCCCCTGGCGGCCATCCGGCAGCCCCACTCCACCAGCGGTCCGCCGATGATCCCGCAGATCATCAACAGCACCGGAACCCCCAGGTTGGGGCTCATGACACCGGCGATCTGGCCCGCCAGCCACAGGCCGCCCACGATCTGCAGCAGCGTCATCGACGCCTGGACCAGCACCGCCACCGGCCACCAGCCCGGCCGGGGCGGACGGCCCGGCGGCAGTCCGGCCCGCTCGGCCAGTTCGTCCAGTGCCTCCGACAACCCGTGCGAGCCGCGTACGGCCGCCTCGCGCACCGCCTGCGCCCAGGGTGCGGGCAACCCGCCCGAGGCCCGGTCGGCCACCGTACGGACCGCCTGTTCCACGCGCTGGCGGGCCGTGGCCTCCTCGTCGGCCTGCGTGCGGACCGGGATGCGGCCGGTGGTGCGTTCACCACGGTCCTGGCACCAGCGCCACAGCCGCAGCCACGGAGTTCCACAGGCCCGGTTGGCGTTGCGCAGCCAGGCGCGCTCGGCCGCCTCGCCCGCCGCCGTGGCGCCCACCGCGTCCGCGAGCCGCGCGGCGAACTCCTCGCGCGCCTCCTCGCTGAGGCCGACCCGCCGCCCGGTGGCGTAGACGGGCCGCAGCTCGGCCGCCGCGGCGTCGACGTCGGCCGAGACCCGGCGGGCCGCGGCGCCGCGCTCCGCCACGAACTCGCCGAGCGCCTCGCGCAGATCGCCCACGCCCTCGCCGGTGAGGGCGGACAGCGCGAGCACGGTGGCGCCGGGTTCGCCGTACTCGCCGAGCGCGACCCCGTCTTCGTCCAGCAGCCGCCGCAGGTCGTCCAGGACCTGGTCGGCGGCCTCCCCGGGCAGCCGGTCGACCTGGTTGAGGACGACGAACATGACCTCCGCGTGCCCGGCCATGGGCCGCAGATAGCGCTCGTGCAGAACGGCGTCGGCGTACTTCTCGGGATCGACCACCCAGATCACCGCGTCGACCAGCTTGAGGATCCGGTCGACCTGCTCGCGGTGCTGTACGGCGGCGGAGTCGTGGTCGGGCAGGTCGACCAGCACCAGCCCGCGCAACTGCGCCTCGGCCTCGGCGCTCTGCAGCGGGCGGCGGCGCAGCCGGCCCGGGATGCCCAGCCGGTCGATGAGGCTGGCCGCGCCGTCGCTCCAGCTGCACGCGATGGGGGCGGCCGTGGTCGGGCGCCGGACGCCGGTCTCGGAGATGGCCACCCCGGCGAGGGAGTTGAACAGCTGCGACTTGCCGCTGCCGGTGGCACCCGCGATGGCCACGACGGTGTGCCGACCGGAGAGTTTGCGACGGGCGGCCGCCTCGTCCAGGACGCGGCCCGCCTCGGCGAGGGTGCGGCTGTCCAGGCGGGTACGGGAGAGCCCGACGAGTTCGCGCAGGGCGTCCAGGCGGGAGCGCAGCGGGCCGTCGTACGCCAGCGGAGTGGGGTTGTGGCTGCCCGGGCTGCGGCTCGGCGTCTCCAGGGCGGCCGCGTTGGCCTCCGTGACACGCCGGGCGATCAGCCCGTCACCCCAGGGTTCCCCGGAGTCGGGGTCGACGTCGGCGCCGGCCGCCGCGTCCTCGGCGGAACGGGATGTCGACGCCTCCTCGGCGGAGCGCCGACTGGGCGTCTCCTTGGCGGGGCGCTGCTTGGATGCCTCCTCGGCGGAGCGCTGCTTCGACGCCTCTTCGGCGGGCCGGGATTGCGGCGGCTCCTTGGTGAGGCGCGCTTTCGGTTCTTCCTCGCCGGTCCGGGATTGCGGCGGCTCCTCGACGGGCCGGGCCTGCGACGGCTCCTCGGTGGTACCCGCTGGGGCTTCTTCCTCGGCGGACCGGGACTTCGACGCGTCCTCGGTGGAGCGGGCCTCCGGCGCGTCCTCGGTGGAGCGAGCCCTCGGCGCGTTCTCGTCGGTACGGGGCTTCAGCACCTCGCCGGTGTCGCCCGGATTCAGCGCCCCGTCGGTACTGCCCGGCTCCGGCGCCTCGTCGGTGTCGCCGGGCTTCGGCGCGCTGCCGGTGTCGGTGTCGCCGGGCTTCAGCACGTCCTCGATGGGATGAGACTGCGGCGCGTCCTCGATGGGATGAGACTGCGACGCATCCTCGGTGGGACGGGGCTGCGGCGCGTCCTCGGCGCTGCGGAGTTTGGGCGCGTCCCCGGCGTCGCGGAGCTTCGATGCGTCCCCGGCGTCGCGGAGCTTCGATGCGTCCCCGGCGTCGCGGAGCTTCGGCGCGTCCTCGGCGGGACGGGGCTTCAGTGCCTCGTCGGTGCTGCCGGGTGTCGGCGCGTCCTCGGTGAGACGGGACTGCGGTGTCTTCTCGTCGGTGCGGGGCTTCGGCGCCTCCTCGGCGGGGCGCGGTCTCGGCGTGTCCCCGGTGTTGCGGGGCTTGGGCGTGTGGGGACGCGGACCGGTGCCCGCGACGGCGCTCATCCCATGCACCGGCCGGACCTGATCCACGCTCCGGTCCGCCATGAGCATCCGCTTCACGCTGTCACCGGCACCATCGGCATCAGCGTCACCGTCCCGCTCACCCTCACCACCGACATCGCTCCTGGCGATACCCGGCATCGTGGCGGGCCGTTCCCACGCCGCCGTGCCCCCGTCGTCCACGCGCGCGTGCCGGCCGCTCTCGTCAGCGACGGCAGCGGTGCCGGCATCACCGAACGGGCCGTCACCGCGCTCGCCGGGCCGCACCACCCCCGGGCCCGTCTGGTCATGACGCTTCATGGGCCCGGCCCCGGTGTCGCTGCCGTGCTCCATGCGCCCCATGTGGTCGGTGTGATCCGTGTGGTCCTGGTCAGTGACTGCGGTCACCGGTCACCTCTCCTTCTGCAGTACCGACAGCGCGGCGATGAGTTCGGCCTGGGGCTCGGGATGGACGTCCAGGGCGTCCAGCGGGGCGAGGCGCCGCTCGCGTTCGGCGAGCATGACCCGGTCCACGTGCTCGTTGAGCAGGCGTCCGCCCCGGTCACGCAACCGCAGCGCGCCGTGCGCGCCGAGCCGCTCGGCGAGCCCCTCGCCCGCGTTGCGGGCCCGGCGCCCGCCCAGCAGCGCGGTGGCGACCAGGGCGGCGACGATCTCGGAATCGGGCACGGCTGTGCGCTCCAGGTCCCGCGCCTCTTCCTCGGCGTACTCCTCCAGCTCGCGCCGCCAGCGCCGTACGGCGACACCGATGCGGTGCTCGGCGCGCTCCAAGGAGGTGTCGCGGTCGGCGAGCCCCGGGGCGTCCGCCGCGGGCTCGCGCCGCCACATCTCGTCGATGCGCTCGTCGGCGGCGGTGACGGAGCACAGCAGCAGCGCGGCCAGGCTCTCCACGAGCGCGTCGAGGAGTTCGCCGGCGGTGCAGTCCAGGGGGAAGGCACGCCAGCGTTTGAGGGCGTCGCCGGCGAGGACCGCGCCGGACTGGAGGCGGCCGCGCACGCGCGCGTGCTCGAGGTCGTACGCGGAGTCCACGGCGGCGGTGAGCCGGAGGGAGGCCGCGTACTGGGCAGCGGCGGCGCTGGCCAGCTCGGGCATGCGGGACTTGAGCGAGTCGAGGATGCCGTGGGCCGTGCGGGCCATGACGAGCTGCCGGGCGGCGGGGTCCTGGGCGTGGTGCACGAGCCAGCTGCGCAGGGCCGCGACGGCGGTGGAGGGCAGCAGCCCGGCACCCCAGGCGGACTCGGGCAGCTCGGGCACGGTGAAGCGCGGTACGTCGCCGAGTCCGGCCTTGGTGAGCAGGGCGCCGTACTGCCGGGAGACCTCCGAGACGACCTGGTGGGGGACCCGGTCCAGGACGGTGACGAGGGTGACGTCGTACTCCTTGGCGGTGCGCAGCAGGTGCCAAGGGACGGCGTCGGCGTAGCGGGCGGCCGTGGTCACCATGATCCAGATGTCGGCGGCGCAGATCAGTTCGGCGGCGATGACACGGTTGTCGGCCGCCAGGGAGTCGATGTCGGGGGCATCGAGGAGGGCGATGCCGGGCGGGAGGGTCTCGACGGTTTCGACGCGCAGCACGCGCCCGGGGTTCTCGCCGGGAACGAGGAGGTCGTCGACGGGGTCCTGGTGGGGCGTCCACACTCGGTTGAGTGTGGGCAGCACGCGCGTGGCACTGAACCAGTGATGATCCTCCGGATGGCAGACAAGGACCGGGGTCCGGGTCGTCGGTCGCAGTACGCCCGCCTCGCTCACCCGCCGTCCGACGAGTGAGTTGACGAGCGTCGACTTGCCCGCGCCGGTGGAGCCGCCGATGACGGCCAGCAGCGGAGCGTCGGGCTCTCGCAGCCGGGGCACGAGATAGTCGTCGAGTTGTGCGAGGAGTTCGTCACGGTTGGCACGCGCGCGTGGGGCCCCGGCCAAGGGCAGCGGAAAGCGTGCGGCGGCGACACGGTCGCGCAGAGCGGAAAGTGTGTCGAGCAGCTGGGGCCGTACGTCCAAGGTCACCACATGCGAAGAATGCCCAATTTTAGGGGAATTCTGAAGCATATAGATATGTCTGCGTGCCGACGGGACAGATCGGACGTAAGGGATGACCGGGACACGGGCACAGTCCAGGCATAACGAGTGCACAACGCCCGGTGCGTCGGAGGCCAAAACCGGTGCACGATTCGTACCTGCCTGCGATTATCAGGACCGCTTCACCGAACCTCCACATCGAGCCACGGAGGCGAAGCGACAGGGTCAGGGAACGAGGAGCCCTATCCTTGTCCCCGGCAACGTCACGGGTCTGCCCACCCAGGGCACCGGGTACGAGGCCACCCCACCAGGCCCCCGTAGCTCAGTGGATAGAGCAGGCGCCTTCTAAGCGCTTGGCCGCAGGTTCGAGTCCTGCCGGGGGCGCCCACTGTGAGCCCTCCCATCGGGAGGGCTTTTTGCTGGTCAGGGGCGGTTTCACACGACCCAGGCGAGCCCCGGACACCCCTTGGTGATCAAGGGCGCGGTCCGGGGCTGTCCGGCTGTCACCGGCTTTTCGCGGGTGGCCGTGTCGAATACGTGTCGAAGTTCCCGGCCCGGGGAAGATCAGCCAGCGCCTGGCGTCTCCGCCTCCGGTAGATCGCCCGCAGCTTCCAGCCGCCGTTTCAAATCAGGCAGCTGGCCGTCGACACAGCGGGCGTAGGTGGCCAGGAGCACGGCGACGCTGTTGCCGGCCCACTCCGCCACCTGGGCGGGCGGGATGCCGTCGTTGAGCCACTTGGTCAACCGCGTGTTGCGGTTGTCGTACACGCGCCGTCCCGTCGGCGACTCGAACACGTGCGGGGGCAGTACGGCCTCGCGCGCACTCCGCCAGGCCCTTCGGATGACGGAACCGGCGAGGATGCCACCGAACTCCCCCTGGAACAGCAAATCACCCGGTCGGAGCTGTTCGTCGGCGATGTGCTGCCGCAGGATGCGCGTCAGGGCCGGATGCCCCGGCACAGTGCGGGTCTCCCCCTCGGCACGGCCTTTCAGGTCGCGCTGCTCGTGGATCTCCCCTGTGTCGGTCCACTGCTTCCCGATCTCCGGGGTCGCCGTGTGGATCAGCAGCTCGCACCACTGGTCGTCGGCGTCGGGCTGGGGCAGGGTCACGTCCTGCACCCGCATGGCGACGGCTTCCTCGGGCCGGGGGCCGCAGTAGTACAGCGTGGCGAAGAAGGCGTGGAGCCGCTTGCCCCCGCGCGGCCGGCGCCGTATCCAGTCGAGGATCGCCGCGGCCTGCTCGGGGTTCAGCAAGGACCGCTTGTCGACGGCGTTCGTGGTCTTCACGACGGCCGTCGACTCCTTGCCCTTGGGCAGTGGGTTGGTCCGCAGGATGCGCCGCCGGACCGCGTGTTTCATGGCGACGTTGAGGATCCGCCGGTTGCGCTTCCGGGACCAGGCCGCCGCCTGCTTGCCGTCGAGGCGGGTGTCGACGGCGCGGAGGACTTGGTCGACTGTTTCCGGATCCTCCCAGGCCGAGACGGGCAGGGAGTTCCGCTCGACCCATCTGAGGATGGCCACCACGTCTCGGGGCGCATCCGGTCGCCGGTTCGTGTTGAACGCCCATTCGCGAAGGGCCGTCCGCACGGCCGCAGGGGCGAACTGGGTGGGCTTGGCCCGCAGCAGCGCGATGGTGGTCGCGGTCAGGGTCTTGGCGATGTTCTTGCGGCTGTTGCCGCCGAGTTGGGGCCAGCGGGCATCCACGTACTCGACGGCGAACCTGTACCAGCTCATAGCGGCCGACTTAGAGCGGTGGGACACCGGGAGGCCTGTGGCGACGACGAAGGCCTCGCCCTTACCTGTGGCGCGGATGAGTTCGGAGCGGAAGCCCTCGGCGAGCGCGACGGTGTTGAAGGGCTCACGCCAGCGCTTGCCCGCGACCACCCATCGCACGGTGTATGTGGTCTTTCTGGTGCCCTTGTAGGTGAGGATCTTGTAGATCTTCACGTCGAACGTCGTCTCCATCAGGCGGCGTCCTCGCAGTCGTCGAGCCAGTGATCGAGGTCGCTCCGCCGGATCCGGAGGTCGCCGTTCGGGAGCTTGATGCAGCGCGGCGCACGGCGCTTGGCCCGCCAGTCGTAGAAGGTCGAGCGCGAGACGGCCAGTTCCTCGCAGACCTCCGCGAGGGTGAGCATGGTGCGCGATCCGGTAGCGGTGGTCATGGTGTGCTCCCTTCGCTGAGCAGGGCTTCGCGGGCGGTGTCGCGGTTGAGCTGGAGGTCACGGGCGATGGTCGCGGCGAGTGCGGATTCGCCGGGAGTGTGGCCGTGGCCGGCGTACTGCCAGTCGGCCAGGACCAGGACCGTGTCCGGCTCGGTGTCGTCCAGACCGAGGGCCTCGCGTTCCTGGGCGGCGCGGTAGTCGGCGCGTTCCTGGCGGAGGGCACCGAGGGTTGTCGAGTAGCAGCGGGACTTCGAGGAGAAGTGGCCGCGGAAGCCGAGCATGTGAGCCCAGCGGGCGAGCTGGCGGTCGGGGTAGAGCGGCTGCAACTGAGCGCAGGCGGTCATGAGCCGGCGGGCGTGGTCGGTGACATCGAGGCGGGCGAGGTCTTCACCCAGGCCGGTGCCGTGGCAGGTGGAGCAGCGGCTCAGTGCGGAGCCAGCGCGGTCGTACCGGCGGGAGCGACCGGTGCCCCGGCACGCGCGGCAGTGGACGGGTGTGTCGGTGGATCCGGTGTTCTCGGCTGCCTTGGTGGCGTACTTGGCGACGTAGGAGGCGACGGCCTGTTCGGTGATGTCGGAGCCGTCCCCGAAGGCCTTGACCGGCCGGACGTCGAGCTGTCGGCCCCAGCGGAAGGTCCGGGCCGGTTGGTCGGCGGCGGCCGGGACGGAGACCGAGGTGTAGGCGTGCGCGGCGGCGGCCCGGATCGCGTCAGTGAGGAGGTCGACCGTGGCCCAGGTCGGCGGCGGGGTGCCGGCGCCGTCCGGTCCGTCGATGCGGATCACCGCATGGAAGTGCAGGGCCCCGCGCTTCTGGAACTCCGCGACCTTGCCGTACGACAGCCGGGCGCATTCCTTCAGTTCCCGCTGTGAGAGGCCGGCGCGGGCGGCGACCTCTCGGCGGAGCCGGTTGGTGAAGCGCTGCCAGAGCTGTCCGGCGTGGTTGTTGAACAGCACTGCGCCCGCGTAGTCGTACGTGTCCGGGTCGAGGGCGGTGCCGAGTGCGGGGTCGTCGGCGGCGTGGCGGGTGCCGCAGCGGCAGACGCCTCGGTCGGGCCGGTTGTGCACGCGGCCGAACGAGGGTGCGGTGAGGGTGGCGAAGACGCGGGGGTGGTCGCGGACGGTGGCGGGGATGTCGCGGCGGTCGTCCCCGGCGAGGCCGGCGCGGATGAGGTGGTAGGTGTCGCCCGCGTAGGTCCAGGCGCAGGAGGGGCAGCGCGAGGCGCGGCGGTTGCCGCAGGCGATGCGCAGACGTCCGCCGGGCTCGTTCTCGGTGGAGTAGTGGTGCAGAGTTTCGCCGGTGGTCTTGTCCTTGTGCAGGACCCAGCCGGTTAGGTGGATGGGGTCGGCGCAGCCGCCGGTGCGGCGGATCTGGTCTTCCCAGCGGGTGTAGTCGGGGGCCGAAGCCACCCTCAGCAGGTCACCGAGGGTGGTCGGGTCGAGCAGTGCTTCCGGGGTCAACGGCGCCATCCTCGCTTCTGCGGGGTGTTGGCGTTGTCGCTGGTGGCGGCGTTGGAGGAGCGGCCGGGGCGGGTGGGCTTCGCGTCTCGGTCGGTGTCGTGCAGGGCGTGTGCCTTGGCGGTCTTCTTGAGGCGGTCGTAGTCGCCGTCCAGTCCGTCGGACAGGTAGCGGTCGACTCCGAGGCTCCAGCGGCGGGGCATCAGACGTTCACCCCCTGGCGGCGGGCGCGGCGGGCGAAGCCGGTGCCCTGGCAGGCCGGGCAGTGGGCGGTGATGGTGCGCAGGTGGCCGCGGCGGTCTCGGCCGCCGAGGGTGATTGCGGCGGAGGCGAAGCCGTCGCAGGCCGGGCAGATCCTCGGCGGGGGCGGGGTGTGGTGGGCCATGATGGTGGTTCCTTTCGATTGCGGTTGGAAGGAACGGCCCCGGGTGGCGGCGTGCTTTGGCGGCTTGTGCGCCACCCGGCGGCCGGTCAGTGAGAGGTGCGCGATCCCCGGCGGCCACGGCCTTTGGACGCGTACATGGCCGCGTCGGCGGCGGCGAGCGCGTCCGTGAGGAGCGGCACCGCCAGCTCCGCGACGGGGCAGACGCCGACTGAGGCGGCCAGCGGGAGGAGGGCTCCGGCGTAGGGCAGCGGCTGGTGTAGTGCGGCGGTCAGCGCGTCGAGGTCGACGGCGGCCAGGTCCCGGATCACGGCAACGAACTCGTCCCCGCCCAGGCGACCGGCGGTGCCGTTGCGTCCGCACCAGGTGCGCAGCCGGGCGGCGATCTCCACCAGGGCTGCGTCCCCGGCGGCGTGGCCGTGGGTGTCGTTGAGGGTCTTGAAGTGGTCGAGGTCGACCAGGAGGACGGCGGCGGTCGGGTGCCGGCGGATGCAGTGCTCGGCGCGGGCGGTCCATCCGGCGCGGGTGAGCAGGCCGGTGAGCGGGTCACGGCGGGCGGATACGAGGCGGCGGGTGAGGATGCCGCCGTGCACGGCCCAGCCGAGTAACGGCACGATGCTCGCGGCCATGTGCAGGTCCATGTCTTTGTCCCTTGGCGATGGCGGTTGGCTTGGCGGAGCCCGGTCCCAGGAGCGGCGGCGTGCTTGGCGGCTTGTGCGTCGCGCCTGGGACCGTTCAGCGGCGGTGCTGCGAGGTGATGAGCGAGCGGATCACCAGGGCGCAGACGGCGACGGATGCGCCGGTGATGGCGACCGCCAGGAGCATGGAGACCAGGACGGCGCCGACGACCAGGACCACGGCCGTGCCGCCGCCGACGAGGGCGAGGACGGCGCCGGGGGTGAGCTGGACGGTGGGCCGGGAGGGGACCTGGGCGGCCGGGGCCGGGGCGGGGGTCTGGTGGTGCTGGAGCACGGTGGTCGGCTCGATGACGGCGGGCGGGGTGACGAGTCCGGTCGGGGTGGGCATAGTCGGGATCTTCGGGCGGAGCATGGCGGGTCTCCCTTCGCTACTTGGTGAGGGCGGTGTCGATGGCGGGGGCGAGGACGCTGTCGGCGAGGAGGTAGCCGCCGAGGAGGAGTACGGCGATGAGCCAGGCCGGCGGGCGGATGAGCTTGACGCCGAGGTAGCCGACGACGGCCAGCGCGAACCAGAGCGGGACCTGCATGGCGGTGTCTCCTAGCGGACGCGGCAGCGGTGGGTGCGGGCGGCGAGCTGGGCGGCGGTCTGGCTGGAGTAGTCGGCGGACCAGCCGCAGCGGTCGGCGGTGCACACGGCGGCGTACTTGGTCCGGCCGTTGCGGTCGCGGTGGGTGCCGATCTGCACGGGGCCGATCCGCATCACGGAGTGGAAGTTGTCGCGGGCGGGCATGGCGGCTGGTTCTCCTTCCGGGTCAGGCGAGCTGGGCGGCGATGGCGTCGGCGAGGTGGGGCGGCACGCCGAGGCGGGCGCGCAGGGTGTCGGTGTCGATGGGGGCGCCGGTGCGGTCGCGGTAGTCGGCGGCGACCTTGCGGGCGTGGTCGACCAGGACGGCGGGAACCGCGGGCACCGGGTCGGCGACCGGGAGCGCCGCCGGTTCCTCCGCCGGGGCCGGGGTGGGCTCCGGGTCCGGGGCGAGTTCGGGGGCCGGTTCGCGGTCGTCCGCGATGTCGGGATCCGGGGCCGGGGCGGGCACCGGCGGTTCGGTCGTCGGTTGCTTGGCGGAGTGGGCGAGAAGGGTGCCGCCGAGGAAGGCCAGGGCGGGCCATCCGGCGATGCCCAGGCGCAGCAGGGCGGGCGGGTCGGCCAGGTCGAGGAATCCGGCGGTGGCGACGTTGGCGCCCAGCGAGGCGAAGAGGGCGATGAGGAACCAGCACCAGGCCAGCCGGGACGGCCCCTCACTGCGGAGGCGTCGCCAGGCGGCGACCAGGAGCAGGTCGACGGAGACGGGGTAGGCCCAGGCCTTCCAGCCGTCCTGTCCGGCAGCGGCGGCCAGGTCGTGCAGGTGGGCGAAGGACAGGGCTCCGGCGATGACGGCCTGGACCAGGACGGCGTCCACGCGTAGACCGTGACGGCCGGCCATCAGGACTCCTCACCGGTCGGCGGCTGCGGGAGCGAGGCCGCCAGGGAGGGGCTGACGGCGTCGACGAAGTCGAGGTCCGCACCGGTGGTGTCGGCGTAAAGGGCGAGTTGACCCAGGAGCAGGACGGTGCGGGCGAAGTCCTCGCAGTCAGGGCACACGGCGTCAGTCCTCTGGGGTGTCGTCGGCGGCGGTCTCGTACCAGGGGCAGTCGCGTTCGTCGTGGTCGATGCCGGTCTCGGCGCCGTCGAGGTCGCCGCAGTGCTCGCAGAACATCGGGAGGGCCTTTCTGGGATCAGGCATGGCAGGGGTAGGACCTGGCGCGAAAGCGGTCGCGCCCGCCGGGGAGCGGGGTGGTCAGGCCGTGGCAGGCGCCGTCTTGGACACCGACACTGCGGTTGCAGCGAGGGCGGTCAACTCCGGCCGGAAGGGAGTCAGCTCGGGCAGGTCCGGGGTGCGGTCGGCGTGCCGGTTGCAGGTGTTGACGGCCTGCCGGAGCGAGGTGTGCGGGGCGCGGATGCGGTGCCAGCCGCCGGTGGAGTCCCCGGCGATGGCGAGTCCGCGCAGTTCGGCGGGGATCTGGATGGCGGCCAGGACGGCGTCCGGGGAGATGTCGCCGAAGGCCATGTTGGCGCTCGTCTCGTCGTTGACGCGGTGGGCCGTGCGGCCGGTGAGCTGGGCGCGGAGCATGGTGATGCCTTTGCCGAGTTCGGAGCCGAAGCGCTGCCCGCAGATCTCCAGGTAGATGCCGGCGGCGCGGCCGAGCTGGGCGAGGCGGACCAAGGCGGTGATGATCCGGTCGCGGCGCTTCTCCTCGTCCTTGTTGGCGTACAGGGCGAGTTCGGCGACCTCGTCGACCAGGACCACGACCGGAACTGGCCGCAGGTGCTCGGGCAGGTCCCAGATGTCGGCGGCTATCTCGGCGTCCGGGACGCCGGCGGTGATGCGCTGTTCGGCACGGATGAGCTGGTAGACCCCTTCCATGCGAGCCACGAGCGCGTCCAGCAGCTCGGCGGCGGTGTCGGGGTTGTCGGCCAGGGCGGAGAACCGGCGGGCCAGCGGGAACAGCTCGACGCCTTGCTTGCAGTCGATGCCGACCAGGGCGACGTCCATCGAGGCGAGCCCCGCGACCAGGTTGCGTTGATAGACGGACTTACCCGACTCGGTGGCACCGAGGGTGAGGGCGTGCGGAACGGCACGGTAGTCGCGGTAGTGCACCGAGCCGTCCTCGCGCAAGGCGACCGGGACCCGCATCGGCCGGGTATCGACCTTGGCGGGCATCTGCACCCGCTTGAGGACGTCGTAGCCGGTCATCCGCACTTCCACGACACCGGAGCGCAGCTCACGCGAGGTGACGCCGTACATCGAGAACGAGTGGCGCAGCCGGTCCGAGGCAGCGGCGACGTCGAAGGCGTCCTGGCCGGGGCGCAGTCCCAGCCGCAGGATCAGGCCGGTCCGGGTCGGGCTGAACCGCAGGATGCGCGGTGGGCGGGACTCGGGGACCGGCCGGTTGGCCATCCGGGCTAAGGCCAGTCGCCAGCGTGAGGGCGGGACGGTCAGCCCGCAGGCGTCCATGACGGAGGCGTAGCGGATCAGGACCCGCAGGCTTGCCAGAGTGACGCCGAAGGTCAGCCAGTACCAGGCGGGGCGCCGCCACCGCAGGAGACCCGCAGCGGCGACGACCAGCACCAGAGCGACCGTGAACGCGGCCATGATCAGGCCGCCTTGGAGTTCGCGGCGGCGGCGACGAGGGACGTGACCGCGACGGCGCGGAAGGCGATGCCGTGGCGCTTCTGGCCGTTGAAGTCGTTCTCCCACGGCCGGGCGATCAGGCCCGTGAGCGCGACCGGGGTACCCATGGTCAGCTCACCGGAGATGCCCGGTTCGGGGACGGTGATGGACAGGATCTCCACCTCGTCGTTGGCCGCGAACATCACGTCGACGGTCATCAGCTTCGCGCCGGTCTCGACGTCAGTGGCGATCTCGCCTGTACGGCGATCCTTGACCTTGGGCTGCGGGGTCTTGGCGACCATCACGGTCGCGGCGGAGGTGTCGACGGGGATCTGACGCATGAGCGCGCTCCTAGAGGCTCGAACTTGACGTACTTAGTACGTTGGCTCGCCACGAGGGTGCACCTAACCCACTTAGTACGTCAAGTGCTTCTCGACGGGTGTTGGTTGGATGTGCTGCACTTGGTGCGACAAGCACTGAGAGGGGCTATGGCCGAGTTCACCGGGCGGGCGAAGTACCTGGAGATCGCCGACGACTTCAAGAGGCGGATCCGGCAGGGAGAGCTGGAACCCGGCACCAAGCTGCCGTCCGAGACCGAGCTGATGAACGAGCATGACGTCTCGCGGACCGTGGCCCGCCAGGCGATCTCGCGGCTCCGTGAAGACGGCTACGCGATCTCCCACCAGGGCAAGGGCAGCTTCGTCACCCTTCCCGAGGAGCCCCGCCAGACGAAGCACAGCCCGGAGTTCGAGGAGATCGCCGCCTATCTGTCCGACGTGCGGCGCGAGGTGCGTCGGCTCGCGGAGCGGATGGATCAGCTTGAGCAACTGGTGCGTAAGCAGCCGCAAGACGGCTGACCAGCTCGTCGGCACGGCGTGCGATGACGTTCACCTCCTCGGCCAGCTCCTTCACTTCTCGGGTCAGCTCCACCACTTCGGCCGGCGTCAGCGGCATCGTGGCTCCTTCGTCGCGTGTTCGGCCTGGCGACCTCTCGGGGTAGCTACGACGCTAGGAGCGAGGCGGCGCACTACCCCGGAAAATTCCTCCGGGGTCCCATAGGGAGATGGGAAGACGCTCTAGCCATGCGAGGAATGACGACGAACCTGACGATCGGTGAACGAGTCGCTTGGTACCGCCGAAGGCGGGGGATCTCCCAAGAGGTCCTGGCCGGACTGGTGGGCCGCACGGTGGACTGGCTGAGCAAGGCGGAGAACAACCGGATCGAGCTGGACCGGCTCTCGGTCATCAAGTCGCTCGCCGACGCCCTGGACGTGACGCTCGGCGACCTGCTGGCTGAACCCACCCTCTTGGAGTGGACGCCCGACGGCGGCACCCGCACGGTGCCGGCACTCCGCTCAGCCCTCATGAACTACCGCCAGCTGACACCGCTGTTGGGCGTCGCCACCGAAGGCGAGCCGACGTCGCTCGACGAGCTGAGCCGCAATGTCGCAGAGGTCTGGGACGCCTACCAGGAATCGCGCTATGGCTTCGCGACCCGGCGCCTGCCGCTGCTGCTAGCCGACGCACTCATCGCTGCCCAGTCGTACCAGGGCCGGGAGCGAGAGCGGGCACACGAGTTGATGGCTATGACGTACCAGGGCGCGGCCATGGTGCTCACCAAGCTCGGGGAGACCGACCTTGCATGGATTGCGGCCGACCGCGGCTTGGCAGCAGCACAGCAGTCCGGCAACCCGGTCGTCATCGGTTCTCTCTTCCGGTCCGTCGCGCACTGCCTGCTGTCCAACGGCCGATTCGACGCAGCCGTGCAGTTGGTCGGAGACGCGGGCGAATACCTTCGGCCGGGTCTCCAAGAGTCGACGCCCGAGTTCCTGTCCATCTACGGGACCCTGTTCCTGGCCGGGTCCATGGCCTCAGCCCGGGCGGACGACCGGGCCACGACGCGGACCTTCCTGGACGAGGCGAAACGGGCAGCCGACCGACTCGGCACCGACGCCAATCACGTCTGGACCGCCTTCGGGCCGACGAACGTCGCCATTCACCGAGTGGCCACGGCGGCCGAGCTGGGCGACATGCAGGTAGCGGTCGACCTCGGCCCGCAGATCGACACGACCGCACTGCCGACGGAACGTCGTACACGGCACAACCTCGAAGTAGCGCGAGCCCTCAGCGCCCACAACCGGATGGACGACGCGCTCGCCAAGGTCCTCGAAGCGGAGAGCTGGGCACCGGAACAGGTGCGGAGCCATTACCTGGCGCGGGAGCTGGTGCTCACCTGGGTGCGAGGACAGCGCGGCCGGCCGAGCCGGAACCTGGCTGACCTGGCCGACAGGCTGCGCGTGGTCTGACCTGGGTACCCTCGGCTGCATGGCGCCGAATGCACACGAAGCGAAGATGGCGCATCCGCGTATGGCAGCGGGTGCGCTCTTCTTTGATGCCGCCGGGCGGGTCCTCATGGTGGAGCCCTCTTACAAGGACTACTGGGAGATCCCCGGCGGGTACGTCGAGACCGGTGAGTCTCCGCTGCACGCCGCCATCCGCGAGGTCCAGGAGGAGCTGGGGATCACCCCGCCCATCGGACGCCTACTCGCGGTCGACTGGGCCCCCAACGAGGCCGAGGGCGACAAGGTGCTGTACCTGTTCGACGGCGGCCAGCTCAGCCAGGACCGGTTGGCGAGCATCAAGCTCCAGCTGGACGAGCTAAGGAGCTTTGCCTTTGTCTCTGCGGACCAGCTGGCCGAGCGGACCATCCCACGACTGGCCCGACGCATCAGGGCGGCTGTCGAGGCGAGGGGAAGCTCTGCTCCGGTTTACTTGGAGCACGGCGAGGAGCCGAAGAGCCGGGCTGCGTGATCGATTCCTCGATGCCAGGTCACTAGCGCGGTAAGACTTTCCCTACATCATTCAAGGCCCGCGCACGGCGCGGGCGCGCGCCGCCTTGTCGGCGGGGCCGCCGCCCTGTCTTCGCCAGCGGCGACCCCGCCCGGCGGCGCGCTGCGTGCATACGGGCGAAGGCAGGAAAACCCGCTGTGGCTGAGGCCGGTCGGCTCCACGACTTTAGCCAGCCACTTTGGCGCGAGCCTCGCAGATCATGGCCCCAACGTCGTGCTTTACCGGGCAGGTCCACAGACTGCCCGACGCGCCGGAAGCTTACGGGGCCATGATCACTCGCGCCAAAGCAGCTCCCGGCCAAAGTCGCTCCACCGACCTCACGTGCATGGCTACCGACGTTCACTCGAACGCCACCCTCGCCGCGCTTGGTCCGCCATCGGAGCCGACAATGGAAGGAGCTATACATTCAAGTCACATTGAAGGCGGGTTCACCCGTGACGATAAGGGAGAATCGACCTCAACCCACAATGCCGTGCAGCGACCGAATCTGGTCGATCGCAAAGATCGCCGCCGACGCAACCGGGAATCCTCTCGATCTATACACGGCCGAGATGCGAGCTGTTCAGAGCACGGCATCCCGCCGCATGCATGCGGCGGCGTCAGAACAAAAGGCTACCGAGTTGGAGGGCCAGATCAGGGAAGATGTGGAATTGCTGATTCTGCGCGCCCGTGCCGAGGCCGCCAGGTGGCGCGCAGAAGCAAGGAAGAAGGAGCTAGAATGTGAAGTTCGACAGCGTCGCAGGTCTAAGGAAGCCCGCGAGTTCGAAGAGCGACGAGCTAAGAGCGAAGAGACGATAGCCCTCATCAGCGACCCGGGCCTCAGGGAGTCGGCGGAGCAACAGCAGGAGTTGCTGAACGTTATGCATGAGCGCTCCGAAGAGGCCCGCAGATTTCTGGAGGCCGTTGAAGCGGCCGACGTCAACTTCCACGACCTATTTGCGCGGCAGAGCGATGCGGCGGCAAAAAGGGTATCACGCATCAGATGGGAGTTCTCTTTCTCGCGCCTCCTGAAATTTGCTTTTATTTTTCTGGCTTCATTCTGCCTCCTGGGCCTTGGGGTGGATATGGCGATCGGTCTTTTCCACCTTGAATCTTGGGCCCTATTGATTGCGTTTGCCGCCTTCGTGGCAGGAGAACTTTTCGTTTCTCGAACCGCTGAACAAATTGATCAAAGGTACTGCGGCTGGCGCCTCCGTAGCAGCATCGTCTGCAAGGTGGCTCTTTTTGAGGCGACCTGGAGAGTTTCAGATATATCAATCAGAGCCCTTCAAGAGAAGCGCAACCAGTCACACTCTTGAAGCAGGCACGTTGACGGCAGCGACACTCGGCAGCCTGGCAGGATGCCATGGTCCAGCCGGGGCGCCCGTCTGGCCCGCAGCGGGAAGCGAACGCTCAAGGAATCTCTCCCAACGCACGAGCACCCTCCCGGGCCGTCCTGGGGCCGTGGAAGGGCGCTCAATTTGTGACCGACGCCGACAGCTCGGCAGCAGGTCAGGACGTTGATCGGGTAGGCGGCCGCAGGTCACGGCCGCCGGTGATCAGTTGTGGCTGAGCTGGACCACCGCTTCCCGGCGAGGGCGTGGCCGAACACTGCAGTGACGGCCTGGGGTAGCCACACCCAGCGCGCATGGCATCGGAAGAACCTTGCCGCCGGCACTCGCGCCACTGGGTGGTCGAAGCGCCCATCGCATCTTGCTTGAACCCAGAGCGTGACGCCGCGGAACGCACCATACTGGGCTCAGCTGAGGGAGGGGGCACTACTGATGCTGAGACGGTGGGCACAGCGGCGTTACAACAAAGTTCAGGCGGAGTACTGGCAGAGCATCGAGCCCGTGCTTGAGCCAGGAGAACGGAAGATTGCCAGTGCGCCTGCACGGAACCTTTCGGACGGCCCGCAGGATGGCGTCCTATTCCTCACGGACCGAACCATCTACTGGGGTGCATGGCTGGGAGAGGGAAGACGGACCAGGCCCATGTTCGCGCAGGACCTTCGAGAGTGTCCGAGTGCACGCATCGGCGAGCATGGCACCTTGGACGTAGCAGTGAGTGGCGAGCACGTTGGGTCGTTCGCCTCGTTCGCGCCAGCCCCTGGAGCCCAATGGGGCTTCACCGAGTTCTGCAAGAGCTTCGGCCAAGCCATGGCGAACACCAAAGAGTTGCCACCGGCCACGGAACCACCCTCTAGCGGCGCAGGAGGCTAGGTAGCGACGTCTGGACGATGTCCGCCAGGTGCCGTGCCAGCAGTCATCAGAGGGTCAACCGCTTGATCACGAATGGCCTTCTGACCACTGATGGAACGCTCTCACTCCGTGCGGAGTACTGCGGTGATCCGCTATGGCGCAGACTCAGTGCCTGATACACGGCCGACCTCTTTACACCAGGCGAGGGTCGCCGGTTACGCAAACACAACGGAGTTGCATGACATCGGGGGTGGGATCATCAATGGGTGGGAGACCGGAGTTCCTTGACATCGATAGACGATGCACACCGGGTCTCTACGGCCCACGTGGAACACGACCGGGTCACGAATACTGGACTGAGTGCAAGCACGCCAACAGATGTGGATGGATCTATGTCATTGAGTTCTCCGATGGAGTGATCAAAGTAGGACGAACAACGGACGCACGGCAGCGCATCAAGAGGCACCACTGGGACGCCCAAAAACGAGGTACCGAGCTTCGTCGCTGGTGGATATCTGTGAAGCACTCCAATACACCTGAAACAGAGAGTGTTCTTAAGAAGTGCTGTTCGCGTCACTGGCAGCTTTTCGACGGCGATGAGTACTTCGCTAAGGCCGACTTCGACATGGCCGTGACCTACGCCATGTTCTTTCGTTACTCACGCCCATGCCACAGAGAGATGCTCCGCGAGGCACTCCTGCCGCGGTGAGCGAGACCGGTACGCGGAACACGACGAAACACGTGTGGCATCACTACAGGGCAGCAGACGTCTGGCTCACTGCAGCTCTCCCCTCGGCTCCCTACCTTGGCAAGAACCTGTCGTACGGCTGATGTCGCCTGTCGGCTTGTTGCCGACCCGTGGACCATCTGTGGACTTGAACAGGCTCTCCTATGTGGTACATGGTCGCGACCATCAGCAACGCTAGAGGCGCACGGGCCCTCGGAGCCGCATGCAGGGGGCGCGATGCACCGGGAAACCTCTCCACAGATCAGTAAAATTCAAGTGCTCATCCTGGTGGTGTCTCGATGATGTCCTGATGGATGAGGCGAAAGCGACATTGATCGTTGGTGGCGTGGGACTGCTGGGAGTCATCGTGTCGACTGCCGGCGCTTGGTTGGCTAGCCGTCATGGAGCCGCTAAGGCAGTCGAGGCGGCCAAAGTGCAGCTTGATGCAGCCAGGGTTCAGGTGGCCGCACAGCGTACAGCCGACTGGGGGCACTGGGAGCGAGAGCGGCGGAGCCAGACTCTCATGAACATGCTCGACCAGGTTGCGACCATAGACAGCACTTTGAGAACCGCAGGAGTGAAGCTGACTCTCGGCGAGGCGCCAGCCAATGCCGTGCACGAGCAGTTCATGACGGCCAGTGGTTTGCTGCTGCGCAACGTTTTCCATCTGGGCGTCTGGGGACCGGAGCAGGCTCGAATAAATGGCCAGAACCTCATCGCCCTCACGCATCGCATCTACGACGCGTGGGCCCGGTGGGAAGGTGCACTGAACGCGGGTGCCCCTGTGGCGGACTACAGCGAAGCCTTTCAAGCGGGTCGGCAGGCTTTTCAGGGACAATGGGGTCAGTTGATCGATGCCGCCAAGCAATCTCTCAGGGCACCAGAAGACGGTGACCCCTAGCCGGGGTAGCCGCGAGCCCGAGGCGCCTGTGCCAGGCCCGTGCCAGATCGTACGGGGAACCGCGGGGAACACCAGGGAACCGGTCGACTATGCGCCGTGCTCCCTTGCGTCCCAGTGCCATATCTACTCCCCGCGGCCCCGGGATGCTAGCGGACCCAGCTCAACGAAGGCCCGGGGTGAAATTCGGGCCGCCTCTGGGCCGTCCAAGGTCGGCCAACGCCAACCGACAACGACAGAAGCCCACAGCATCTGAGCTAGTCAGAGCCGTGGGCTTCCTTAGTCCTGCTGGTCAGCCGAGGGGTTGATCAGTAGACCGGCTACTGAGAGAGCTGCTGCCCAAGGTCTACCGCGTGGCTGCTCAGCCGGCGCCCCTTGACCCTCGCAGCAGCAGCGAAGTACAGCAACCTCGTCGCCCCGCGCCACCCATCGGTGCCCCCAGCCATCCGCCGCACCAGCCCAGGAGACCTCGGCAACTCCGGTGACCTTACGAGATATCCAGGCCGGGAATTTCGTAGTGCGGGTCTGGAAGTGACACACCCCATCTAGCGAGTGCGTCGTTAATTTCCTTGGCCAGCCGCAAAGAGGTATCGCGGCGAAGATGAGGATTTAGCCCCCCATCGCGTGACGCATCATAATCGGGCATGAAAGGCCAGAGGTCAACTTTCCTGGGATCGATGCCCAGCAATGAGCACACATGCCTCAACCCAGAGTCCACGTGGCCACCTTTGCCTCGCTCGGCAGCGAGTCTTCCGCAGAGATCCATGAGGGCATACCCCTTGGGTGACACTTCATAAATGGTTCCCGATTTTCGAGGATCCGGGCTTCGGACGATGAATCCCGTAAGATTCAGACGGATTATCCTCTCCTTTACCGGAGTGACCCCGACGCCCATCCGCTTTCCGAGCTTCGTGTAGTTATCAAAGCCAGATGCTTCGACTTGCGCCAATACGGAGAGACTGAGGCCACACATTCCACTCCACGTTGCGAAGGAAGCCACATCACTCTCAGTGATGCCACCGAGAACGACTGCAAGCAGGAGATCACGGGACAACGAGTTTTCAAGATCCGAGTAAACTAGACTCCTATGGCTCTCCGAGTCAGCGTCAAAGTCTTCTGGAACCCAGAATACGCGCAGCCGGTCAAGCCTGTCTGCCAGCCCGGCTTTTTTATAGTCGGAGATAGCCTCGTACAGCACCGCCTTATTCTTCATGGTAGTGCGGGCAACATAGACGAGGATATCTGATTCCGCTTCAGAAAGCAGCATTCTGATATCTTTGTCGATACCCTCGTTATGCTTCCAGAGCGTCTGCCCCGAAACAGCCCTCTTCCAATTAGTGGCGAGATTGCAAGCGAGATCAAAACGTTTACGATCCGCCTCTTTATATGCGTAAAGACGGGACTCCGATGTATTCTCAAGAATTTGCAGAACTGCATCGGAAAGAAAAGCGTGCTCGGCCGACTCCGCCACTTTGCCCCTCCCAGGTTGCCGCCGTCAGTTGGATGGTACGAGGCGCCACTGACAGATGGGCTTGGGAGGTGAGCCGACGTGGAAGCCCTTCACGGCCGGTGCACATTCGCTGCGCCGCTCCCCATCAGTCGAATACGTGTCGACGTTGCTGATCAGCGACTCAAAGGCGAGCACTCCCCCGCAGGTCAGAGCCGTACCGCCGCCGAAGCGCTCGGGGTCCTTCTAAGCGCTTGGCCGCAGGTTCGAGTCCTGCCGGGGGCGCCACCCTATGGTCAGCTCTGCCTGGGCATCCTGCACCCGGCAGCGCACTGCGGCGCAGCACGGGCCGCACAGGGCAGCAGCGCCTGGCCCGGTCAGTGTCGCCCCTGCCGATCGCCGGGGCCTCCCCGTGCGCCGACTTCGGTGATCCTTCGCCCCGTACAGGTCGCCTCCGGGCGAGAACCTTGGCACCCACCACGCGATCAGCGGTTCCGGGCCCGCTGGAGAAGTGACACCCCGCCGTGAACGTTTTTGCCGGTCAGCTCCCCTGCGCCTTGATCACTCACGCCGGTGAACCGACCCGGAATCCTGCAACGGACCGGTACGGGCTCCGGTTGTTCCAGGTGCTCATCAGAAAGATCACCGGGAGGGGACCCGCCTCGGTCACGCAGTACGTCACGCAGCACCGCACCCGCCTCGTCACGGCTCTTGGCGCCGCAGGAGCCCTCGTCCTCACCGCCCCGACAGGCGCGCACGCCACCGCGATCGGGTCCGCTCCCGTTCGTACCTTCGAGTACAGCGTGGGTGGTGTGACCATGAAGGTTCCGACCGGCTGCATGTTCACGCACATCCTCCGGGGAAGCGGCAAGAAGATCACCTACCAGAACGCCGGCGTTGACTGTGCCTTCGTCGGGGCGCTCAGCAGCGGCTTCTGCAACTGGCGCATCGACTTCACCTACACCGATACCGACAACCACACCTACCGCACGTCCCGTGGGCGGACGCACAGCGAGTGCAAGGTCGATCCGATGCGGAACAACTCTCTTCAGAAACTGCCCCGTTACGGCAAGGCGTGCGCCCATCTCCGCGTCAACGGAGTGCGCCGCGTGAGCCAGTGTCACCACATCACGAAGTGAGTTGCACATGACCGAGCAGCGACAGGATCAGAAGTCGGGCGGAGCGCAGGAGACTCGGCGGCGTCGGGCAGGGATCGACGCGTTCCTCGTGGGTCTCGTCGTCGCGCTGGCCTTCTTCGCCTTCTTCCCCGGCCTGCCGCACGTCATCGACTGGGGAGCCCTTCTCGCGTCTCTCGCGGTGGGCGTCCTTGCCCGATGGGCCTGTTTGTCCCGCATGTCGAAGGGGGCTGAGAAGAGGTCGGAACGCGTGTGATCGCCTCGGTGGAGCCCTGGGGGTTCCACCGACGGTCCCTCCCCCGGGGCGACCTGCGGGAGGCCTACCTCACCCCCATCCCTGACCGGCGGTTACAGTCGCTGCGGGAAGCCTGAGGGGAGAGGTGACGTGCGACTTCGCTGTGCGGTGCTGGACGACTTCCAGGGGGTGGCCGCCGGGATGGCCGACTGGTCGGTGATCGCGGACGAGGTCGAGGTCGTCGCGCTGCGCGAGCACCTCGACGGCGAGGACGCCCTCGCCGCGGCTCTCGCCGACCACGACATCGTCGTCACCCTGCGCGAACGCGTCCCCTTCCCCGCCTCGCTGATAGCCCGCCTCCCCCGGCTGAAGCTGCTCATCGCCTCCGGCATGCGCAACGGCGTCATCGACTACGCCGCCGCCGAGGCGCACGGCGTCACCGTGTGCGGTACGGCGAGTTCGGGCACCCCGCCGGTCGAGCTGACCTGGGCGCTGCTGCTGGGCCTGGCCCGCGGGATCGTCGAGGAGAGCAACGCGCTGCGCGCGGGCGGCCCCTGGCAGTCCACGGTCGGCGCCGACCTGCACGGCAGCCGGCTGGGCCTGCTGGGACTCGGCAGGATCGGCAGCCGCGTGGCCCGGGTCGCGCTCGCCTTCGGCATGCGGGTCAGCGCCTGGAGCCAGAACCTGACCGAGGAACGCGCCGAGGAGGTGGGCGTCGAACTGGCCCGCTCCAAGGAGGAGTTGCTGGCCGGCAGCGACTTCGTCTCCATCCACCTGGCCCTCGGCGACCGCACCCGGGGCCTCGTCGGCGCCCCCGAACTCGCCCTGATGAAGCCCACCTCCTACCTGGTCAACACCTCCCGCGCGGCGATCGTCGAGCAGGACGCCCTGCTGGCCGCGCTGCACGACGGCCGGATCGCGGGGGCCGGCGTCGACGTCTTCGACATCGAGCCGCTGCCCGCCGGCCACCCGATGCGCACCGCGCCCCGCCTGCTCGCCACACCCCACCTCGGCTACGTCTCGCACGCCAACTACACGACGTACTACGGCCAGGCGGTGGAGAACATCCGGGCCTATCTGGCGGGTGCACCGATACGACGGCTGCCCTGAACCCGTGCACGAGCCTCTCCCCCGGACCGGCCTGGGCCTCCGCGCCGTTGAAAGGGTGATCCCCGGCTGATCACCGTGACCGCGTCCACGCGGCACCGTTGAACGGGAGGTGTGGCGGCTGACCTGCCGCTGCGTCTTCCCGGACAACGAAAAGGAGAACGTGATGTCTCGCATCGCGAAGGCAGCCGCCGTCGCTCTCGGCACCGGTGCCGTGGTGGTCAGCGGAGCCGGGCTGGCCATGGCCGACGCGGGCGCGGCGGGCGGAGCTGCCGACTCGCCCGGCGCGCTGTCCGGCAACGCGGTTCAGGTTCCGGCCCACATTCCCGTCGACGTGTGCGGGAACACGATCGACATCGTCGGCCTGCTCAACCCTGCCTTCGGCAACCGCTGCCTCAACGCCGGCGACCAGGACGACAAGATCCCCGGCACCCCGGGCCCGTGGGACGACGGCGGCTACGGCGGCTGATCCGACCGCACGGACAGGGCAGGGCCCCGGCACTCCGAGCGCCGGGGCCCTGCCGCTTCCGCTTCCGCTTCCGCTTCCGGCTCACGCGTACCGGTAGATCCGGCTCACGTCGTCCAGCCGGTCCGGTGTCTCGTCCCACGGCGGAAGCTTCTGGTGCCGGGCCACGACCCGCTCGTGCTGCCTGTCGGTGACGCCGGGCGGCTGCGCGGGCAGGTAGCGGTGGCTGCGGTGGGCGCGCTGCCAGCGGTACCACTGCAGGTCCAGGAAGGCGTGGTGCAGCCAGAACACCGGGTCGTTGACCGAGGCGCCGCCGAGCATCGCGCCGCCGACCCAGCGGTGCACCCGGTTGTGGTTGCGCCAGGACGCGCTGCCGCTGCCGCTTCCCCAGCCCTCCAGCTTGTTGCGGAAGCCCTTGCGGACGGTGGAGTCCCAGGGCCACGCGTCGTAGACGGGGTCGTCGAGCGCCCACTTCAGCTCGCTCATGGTGGGCAGCTGGATGGGAGCGGCGGAACGGCCCAGGTCCCGGGTGAGGAACCTGCCGTCCGTGATGCCTTCCCTGATGGTCCAGTGTCCCCCCGCATAGGCGAACGGCCCCGTCATGACCTGCCGGTCGGAGCGCCGGCCGTTGCCGCCGAGCAGATCCTTCGTCCAGGGCACGGACCGCGTCGTGCGGTCCCGCGTCCAGTCCCAGTACGGCACCGTCACCGAGGAGTCCACGCGGCGCAGCGCCCGCTCCAGTTCCAGCAGGAACCTGCGGTGCCAGGGCAGGAAGGAGGGGGTCATGTGGGCGGTGCGCAGGCCGTCCTCGCCGTCGGCGGTGTAGAAGTCGATGTGCAGGCGCACGAACTCGTCGTACTCGCCGCGGCGTTTCAGCTCCAGCAGCGCGTTGACGAACCGCCGCCGCTCGCCCGCGGTGAGCGTGCGCACATCCCTACGCACGTACGCCATGCTGTCCCTCCCTGTGCAGGTGGCCCCCGGCGTGTCCGCCGCCGATCAGGCCCGGCGCCAGGTCGCGCAGCCGCTGGCCGGGGCCGATCTGGTCGACCGCCGCCCGCGTCGCCTCCAGCGGGGTCGGGTACGACGTGTAGTGGTCGGCCATGCTCAGCCAGGTGCCGTCGGCCCGGCGCATCAGGTGCAGCGGGCGGCCGTCGATGGTGATCTGCCAGTTGCCGTCGGCCGCCCTGCGCCCCGCGACCGGCACCAGGAACCCCTGGATACGGCGGCCCCGGTAGGTCTCCTCGAAGGAGCCGCCGCCGGAGCCCTTGGCCGGGGGCAGGGGCCGGGACGCTGCGACGACCGGGGCCAGTGCCAGGGCGGCGGCGGAGGCCAGCAGCCCCCGCGTCACCTCCCTGCGCGGCGGTCTGCTCCCCGCTGCTGGGATCCGTGGTTCCGTGGCCACGGCCACTCCGCCGGCACCGACGACCATCGCGCACTCCTCGTCCGGGTTCCAGATCATGTCCGTACCCGTAACCGAAGGAAGGCTGAGGGAGTCACCGCCGGGGGGCCATCCGGCGGGTACGGCGGCAGATGCGGGTGAACCGGGTCGACCAGTCGGCTCAGGCGGGCAGGCGCACCGAGGCCACCACCGGCCCGCGGAGACGACCGCCCGGCGCGCCCGGACGCGGTCGGACGCGGCAGCGGGAGCCGGCGGCCCGTGCCGGGGCCCGGGGGCCTACAGGCCGGGGCCCGTTCCCGTGTTCGCGTCGGCGACGGTCTGGAGGGCCGGGGCGAGGACACCGGCCTCGGGGAGCCTGGTGCCCGGGAGGCCGAAGCGGTCCGCCTCCGGCGCGGTCAGGGGGGCGTCCACGGACAGGCCGGGGGTGAGGGCGCGCAGGTCGGAGGCGGGCGTGTCGACGCCGACGTGGTCGAAGCCGTCGTCCAGGCCGTGAGGCAGCGGGGACCTGGCGTCCACGCCGGGCAGGCCGCCGGCCACCGGCAGTCGGGGCACGGTCCGCTCCGGGAGCAGCCGGCCCGCGACGTACCGCGGCCCCTCCGGGACGCCGGGCCTCAGCAGCGGCAGCTGCGCACCGAGGTGGGGCGCTTCCATGTCGAGGGCCTCGGAGACGCCGCCCAGGGGCACGGGGACGGGGACCGAGCCGACCGCCTCGGCGGTGCCGGCGGTCCCCACGGTGGCCGCGATGCCCGTGGCGACGGCGACGAGGGTCCCTCGGGTGGTCGACTTCCTGTCAGGTACGGTCCCTTTCAGGCTGCGGGAGGTGCGGCGTCCGTACCGCGTAACGAGCCGGAGAACCGCATCCGTGCACCATTCCCCCGGGTGCCGTAATGGTCAGCTCGTCCAGAAGTCCCACCAGCGGGTCAGCACGAGCATGCCGACCACCCCGATGTGCAGGACCGGAAGCACCCAGGTGAATTCGGCGAAGAACGACTTCAGCCACCCGGGGGCGGGCAGGAATCCCTCGCGCACGCAGAGGGAGGTCACGTACCAGAACAGCACGATCGTCGCGAGCCAGGCCAGGCAGCACCACAGGCACAGCGCGTTGATCCGGTAAAGCGACTCGAACTGCAGCCAGGAGACGAACCCGATCCCGAACAGGCAGCCTGCCTCGAACAGCAGCCAGTACCAGCCGGGGAAGCGGGCACCGGCGAGCAGGCTCACGCCCACGCAGACGACGATGCCGTAGGCCACCAGGCCCAGCATCGGGTTGGGGAACCCGAAGACCGCGGCCTGGTCGCTCTTCATCACGCTGCCGCAGGACACCACCGGGTTCAGGCTGCACCCGGGCACGAAGGCGGGGTCCTCCAGCAGCTTGAACTTGTCGAGGGTGATGACCCAGGAGGCGAGCAGCCCGGCCGCCCCCGTGAGCACGAGCAGCAGGGCGAAGGTACGGCCGGCGCCCGCGTACCGGCGCATCAGACGCGCAGGCTGCGGGCGGGCAGGAAGACGTGTGCGGCGGCGTTCGTGGTCTCCGGGGAGCCCGCGAACGCGGCCAGGGCCTCACCCTCGACCGGCCGGCGGGGACCGGTGGAGGGGCAGATGCGCGTGGTGAACATGAAGTAGGTGTAGCCGAGCTTCTCGACCGCGCGCAGCCAGTCCGCAGGCGGCGTGACCTGGCTGGTGACCTGCGGCATCTGCAGGACGATCTGTCCGGCCACCACGAGCATGCCGACCTTCAGACCCGGCCGGGTGGTGCCGTCGACGGGCTCGCCGCCGATGGGCAGGGCGACGTCGCCGAGGAGCCGCTCGACGGCGGCGGACGCACCCTCCGGGCCGGCCGGGCCGTCGCCCAGGGAGCAGGCGAGCAGGCAGGGCGTCCGGCCGTCGCCCACCTCGTTCCGGGCCATCCAGGCGAGCAGGACGAGGGTGCCGAGGTCGGTGGCACGGAAGGGACGGAGTTCGCTGGGTGCTGAGGTCACCGCGCGACCCTATCGACGGGCCGCGGCGCCCCCCGGCGGCTTCTCACCCGTCCGGAGCAGCGCCCCCGGACGCTCCACACGATCGAGGGATGCCGTCCGGACACGACGCGGGCCGGTTCCGCGGGTGCGGTACCGGCCCGTGCGGGGAGGGACGTCAGCGGTGCAGGGGCATGCCGCCGAGCAGGTCCCGCCGGTTGAGGGAATCCGTGGCGCCCTTGACGGTGCTCAGCACGGAGCCCTTGTTCTCGGTGTCGAGCGCGTTCGACTGATGCTGCAGCGGCATCAGGTCCTTCGCGGTGGGAGGGTTCTTGGCGAGAGTGTCGAGCGCGCCGTTGAGGCTCATGGGCGGCAGGTTGTCGGGGCCGTAGGCGAACGCGGGCGCGGCCGCGCCGACCAGGGCCACGGAACCGGCGACGACGACGGCGGCCTTCAGGGACTTCATCGTGTTCCTCTCTTCGGCGACTCACGTCACCCCAGGGTTGTGCGGCGCCGTGCCTAACGAGTCCCCGGCGGGGCGGAAACCCCGCGCCCACAAGACATATGAGATCCCGTACCGACCGTACGGGATCTCATATGTCCTGGGTCAGGAAGGTCCTGGGTCAGGAGGGTCCTGGATCAGGAGGGTCCTGGGTCAGGAAGCCGACAGCGACGGCTCCGGGGGCAGGCTCAGCAAGGGCAGGGTGGCCGGAGAGGGGGCGGTGGACGTGACGCTCAGGTCGAGGACGTCGTCCAGCACTCCGTCGGCCGAGCCCAGCACCTGGTCGATGTCGGCCGTGAGAGCGTCGATCAGCTTGTCGATCGCTTCGTCCAGCGCGGAGAGCAGGTCGTCGACGGCGTCGCGGGCCACGGGCTGCTCGGCGACGTCGACGACCTCCGGCGCGACGGGGAGGGCCGCGGCCGCGGACTGCGACGCACTGGCCGCCACGTCCGGCGTCCCGACCAGGTTCGGGGCGGTGGGTGTCGCCGATGCCGTGGGGGTGGCGGAGGCCGTGGGCGTGGCGGAGGCCGTGGGACTGGCGGGTGTCGCCGATGCCGTGGACGTCGTGGGGGCGGCCGGGACGGTGGGTGCCGTGGGGCTGGCGGGCGCCGTGGGTGCCGTGGGACTCGCAGGATCCGTCGGTGCCGTCAGAGCGGCGGGCGCGTTCGGCTCCGTGCGTGCCGCCAGGGACGACGGGTCCGCCGCCGCCCTGGCGAGGGCCTGCTTCGCCGCGTCGCCGAGCTTCCTGGCCTCGTCGGCGGGGAGCTTGCCCTTCGTCAGGGACTGCTCGAGCAGGTCGATGACCTCATGGGGGACGGATCCGGTGTGGCCCAGGGCCTTGACCTGGGCCAGCAGCTTCCCTGCGCCGGGGACGGCACCCTGGGAGGCGGCCTCGGCGCCTTCCCGCGCCGAGTCGGCGGCGACGACGGCGGGGCCGGTGACGCCGACTATGACGGCGGCGCAGAGGGCGGTGGACGCGAGACGCCGCGGCGGCAGACCACGCATGGTGTTCCTTTCGGTGGACATCGGGACCTGAGCCCACCGTCGGTTCACCGGTCACCCGCCGCAACCGCTCGGATGCCGTAAGTGACCCATCCGAGGGAGGAACGAAAGCCGGCCGCCCACCCCACGAAATCGCGTGGGGCCGACGGCCGGTCCGAGGGGGTGCGGCCCTACGTCAGTCGCTGGCGCAGACGTTGCCGAACGCCGGGTTCAGCAGGGCGACGACGTCGATGGTGTTGCCGCAGACGGTGACCGGCACGTGCAGGGGGACCTGGACGGAGTTGCCCGACACCACGCCCGGCGAGTTGGCGGCGACGTCGTCTGCGGCGGAGTCGGCGGAAGCCACGCCGGCACCGCCGGCGACGGCCGCGACGGCGGCGGAGGTCAGGACCAGGCCCTTCGCGATACGCGACATGGAGAGGTGCTCCTTGGGATCGACACAACACCGGGGCGGATGCCCGGCGCTGTGTCAACGCGTGGCGCCCTCCGGGGTTGTGCCGCCAATGGGGTGATGTGCCCCCGGGCCGCGACTTCGACGTGTTCGATCCCGGCACTGCTCCGCTGCGCGGTGGTGACCAGCCGGACGTCCGGCTCGTTTCCCATCGGACGGGGCATGTGCCGGGGCGCACTTCGTCGCCGTGGACGTCCGGCAGTGAGGCGCGTTCCCGATCGCAGTCCCGAGCGCCCCCGTGAGCGAGGAAAACCCGCGAATGCACCAGTCGGCACCCGACCCCCGGCCACGGGTCCTGCACCTCGCGCAACCCGTCGACGGCGGTGTCGCCCGGGTCGTTCTCGGTCTGGCACGAGCCCAGCTCGCGGCGGGTCTGCACGTCACGGTGGCCTGTCCCGGCGGTGAACTGGCGGCGGGTCCGCGGGACCTGGGCGCCAAGGTACGGCACTGGCGGGCCGGCCGGTCCCCGGGGCCGGGGCTGCCGGGCGAGTTACGGCGACTCGTACGCCTGATCGACGAGGTGCGGCCCGAACCGGTGCACGCTCACAGCGCCATGGCGGGCCTGGCCGGGCGGCTCGCCGTACGCGGGCGCGTGCCGACCGTGTTCCAGCCGCACGCCTGGTCGTTCGAGGCGGTCGGCGGGCTCACCGCGGCGCTCGCGCTGCGCCGGGAGCGCTGGGGAGCGCGCTGGGCCGACCGCGTGGTGTGCGTCAGCGAGGCGGAGCGCGCGACGGGAACGCGCGCCGGAGTACGCGCCCCCTACACCGTCATCCCGAACGGCATCGATCTCGACCGCTTCCGCCCGGCGCCGGCGGCCACCACCGCGGCGTCCGACACGGTGCGCACCTCGCCCTCCGGCACGGTGCACATCCCGCCCCCGCGTGTGTCGCCCGCCCCGCCCTCCGACGCGTCGTCCGGCCCGGCGTCCGCCCCGCCCCCCGGCGCATCGTCCGCCCTCGCCCCTGCCGCCGTCCTGCCGGACCTCGACCCCGCCGTTCCCGTCGTTCCCGTCGTGGTCTGCGTGGGACGGCTGTGCCGGCAGAAGGGGCAGGGGGGCGAGGCGGCCGATGCCGCCGATGTCCCCGAGCCGCGCATCGCGGTCGTCCTGCCGTGCCGCCCGCCGCAGGGCGATACACCTCCTGCCCAGCCCTGCAGGACCTGCCGGAGCAGGCCGCTCCGGACGCGGCGCGCGTCCCGTGCCACGCCGACGCCTTCGCCCGGGCCATCGCCGAGGTCCGGGCCGCCGGACCCGGCCCGCGCACCGCCCCCGAGGCGGCCCGCCACTACTGCGTCACCCGCAGCGCCGCCCGCCTCATGGACGCTACGCGGCGGCGCTCGTCCCCCCGTCCCCCCCGAGTCCCGACCCAGCAGGGAGCAAGACCGTCATGACCGACCACCGCATCCGGCATCCCCGCGCCTCCCGCCTCTCCCGTGTCCGCGCGCTGCCCCCCTGGTCGCTGGTGGCGGCCGGTGTCCTCGCGGGCGGGCTGTTCGGCGGCGCGTACGGTGCGCTGAGGACGCCCGAGTACACGGCGACCAGCTATGTCGTCGCCGTACCCACCGAGCGGTCCGACACCGCCTCCGCGCTGGGCTTCGCGCAGGCCTACGGGCGGGTCGCCACCCAGCTCGCGGTGCTCGGCGACGCCCAGGTGTGGGCCGGGGTGCCGGTGGCCACCCTGCGCGAGAGCGTGCGCACCGCGACCTCGCCGGACGCCCCGATGGTCGCCGTCTCCGCCACCTCGTCCCGGCCCGCCCGGGCCGCGGCCATGGCCGACGCGGTCGCCCGCGCGCTCACCCAGCACGCCGAGGACGCCGAGGCCGACACGCACGTCGAACTCCGGCAGTTCTCCCGGGCGGTGCGGCCGACCGAGCCGTCCTCCGCCTCCGCTGAGATGACCGGTGCGGTCGGGGCGAGCGCGGGCGGGCTGCTCGGCGGTCTCGCGCTGCTGGTGCGGCCGAGGCGCCGGCCGTGGGAGGAGACCGTGCGCCCCGCCTCGGTGCCCGGCCAGGCCGTCGCCGGCGACGCCCACGGCCGGCTGTGACGGCGACGTACCCGGCGCGCACCGCCTGGCCCGCCCTCACCGCCGAACTCGTCACCGACGAGGCCGCTGCCGGCCTGTTCCTGGCAGGTCTGATCACCGCCGCGGGCTTCGGCCCGGTGATGCGGTTGGTGCACGGCGCGACCTTCACGGCGGGCACGCTGGTGCGCGGGGTACGGCGGCGGCTGCACGAGGGTCCGGCCGGCTGGCGGATCCCGGCCGGCCGGCGCGGCGAACTGCCGGAGGCGGTACGGCGCTGAGGGCTGCCGCGATCGCGTGGGGTTGGGGTGTGCCGGGGGTCGCGGGGTGCCGGGCGCGCCGCTCCGGCACCCGGCGCCCTACCGACGGGTGGCGGCCCGGCCGCGGCGGTAGAGGATCGTTCCTGCCGCGATCAGCACGGCACTGGCAGCCGAGGTCGCGAGCATGGCCCGGGACTCACCACCGGTGTGCGGAAGGGTGGGCCGATGATGCCCCGGGTGGTGATGGCCGCCACCGTGATGCGGCGGAGTGGTGTACCCACCACCGTGAGGCCAGCTGTGACCACCGTAGGGCGGAGGGGTCGTCTCCTCCCCACCGTAGGGCGGAGGCGTCGGCTTCCCACCGTGAGGCGGATGAGTGGGCTTCCCACCGTAGGGCGGAGAAGTCGTCTCCTCCCCACCGTAGGGCGGAGGCGTCGGCTTCCCACCGTGAGGCGGAGGCGTCGGCTTCCCACCGTAGGGCGGAGAAGTCGTCTCCTCCCCACCGTAGGGCGGAGGCGTCGGCTTCCCACCGTAGGGCGGAGGCGTCGGCTTCCCACCGTAGGGCGGAGAAGTCGTCTCCTCCCCACCGTAGGGCGGAGGCGTCGGCTTCCCACCGTAGGGCGGAGAGGTCGACTCACCCCCACCGTAGGGCGGAGGAGTCGTCTCTTTCCCACCGTAAGACGGAGGCGCGGTCGTGTGATCGCCACCGTGCGTCGGCGCGGTCGTGTGATCGCCACCGTGCGTCGGCGGGGTCGTGTGATCGTCACCGTGCATGGACGGGGAGGTGGGGTCGTCACCGTGCATGGACACGGTCGCGTGATCGTCGCCGTGTGTGGGCGCGGTCGTGTGATCGTCAACCTGTACAGGCGGGGAGGTGGGGTCGCCACCGTGCGTGGGCGGGGAGGTGGGGTCGCCACCGGAGTGGGCGTCCTTGTAACCGCCGGAGTCGCCGTAGTCCGAGTCGCCGTAATCCGAATCGCCGTAATCCGAATCGCCGTAATCCGAATCGCCGTAATCCGAGTCACCGTCGGATTCGCCGGTCAGGTCACGGAGCGAGCCGATGTCTGCGTCGTCCTTCGAAGCTTGGCCATTCCCGCAGGCGTTGCGGAGCGCCGAGTTCAACGCGGCGGCCACGTCCGCGGAGTCGCCGCAGACGTTGCCCGGGACGTGCGCCGGTGCCTGGACGTTGTTGCCGGACCACACGCCGGCTGAGCGCTGGGCGGACCCGAGCGCGTCCGTGTCGGCGAGCGCGGAGCTGCCGTACAACGACAGCATGCCGGTCGCGGCGGCGGCCACGACCATGCCCTTGCTGAGGGTCTGTCGCAATCTCGTTGTCTTCCTGCTCGAAGAAATGGGAAGGCCGGCCTCGGAACGAAGAATCGGAGTTCGACGATCCGGGGCCGGCCAGAACACAGCCGGGGGCTGGTGCGTTGTGTTGCGCCCTCAGTCGGTGTTGGCGCAGCCGTTGCTGAACGGCGGGTTCAGCAGGCCGATGACGTCGACCGTGTTGCCACAGGCGTTGATCGACGCCTGGACCGGCACCTGGACGACGTTGCCGGCCGCGACGCCTGCCGAGTCGGTGGCGGCGGCCCCGGCTCCCGAGTCGGCGAAGGCGGGCCCGGCCAGGCCTAGGGCCAGAACGGCGCCCGCGACGGCAACAACGCTCCTCTTCATTGATGTTCCCTTCTCTGGGTCATGCCTCGATGACGGCCAGATCCGTGCGAGCACGACGTGGACGGTCGTGGCACGGAACGAGGGATAGACACATTCAGGGGTACGAGAACGCAATCTGAGTGATAATCACTCGATCGCATCACTCCCTCACGCTCTTCGCCCTCCGCGGAACCGGCATGGAAAAAGCCCGGGCAGTCCGCAGACAGAGCTGCGGACCGCCCGGGCCGACCCGGACGACTCAGCCTTCGCTGTTGGCCGAGAGAACCGACAGGTCCTCCAGGACGTGCGAGAGCGCGCCGTCCCGCTTGGTGTTGGTCGAGTTGTCGGCACACTGCTGCTGCACGCTGTCCGACAGGATCGGGATGTCCTGGACCGTGCCGCCGATGGCCGCGTCGACCGCGACGTCCGTGTCCTGAACGCCGAGGCACGGCTTGTTGAGCGTGCCCTGCGCCAGCGAAAACTGCGGGCTGTACTTGCCCTTCGTCGCCGAGTTGCCGAACGACGACACGGCGCCGTTGCCGTTCGCGACGGTCGGTCCGTCGTCGTTGCCGATGGCAAGCGCCTGCGGCGCGGCCGCCACCGCCATTCCCACGACAGAAGCGGCGGTCGCAGCGGCGACCATTGCCTTCTTGAGCACTTCGCGTTCCTTTCCTCGTAGCGACGCATGCCCTACGGCCTCATCAACCCGACACACCAGGAATAGTTGCGACCATTCACCCGGTTGGACCGCAGGCTTTCGACGGATGACCGGAAATCACGAAGTCGGAAAAAAGCACCACCAGTCCGCGTCATCGTCCGACGGGGTGAACGGGAGAAACCACCTGCGGCCGGCGGAGTTGTCCAGAGCGCTCCGGTGGACGGGGTTTCCTCTGAAAGGACTGGCCAGTGATCAGGAAGATTGTTGCCACTGCGGCCATCGCCGCTTCCGCCGTGGGCGCCTCCGCTGCCGCGGCGCCGCAGGCGCTGGCGATCGGCAACGACGACGGGCCGACCGTCGCGAACGGCAACGCCGCTTGGCAGAGCTACGGCAACTCGGCCACGTACGGGAAGTGGAGCCCCCAGATCGCCCTGATCCAGGGCTCGTTCAACAAGCCGTGCGTCGCGGTGAACGACCTCCCCGTCGGCGTCGGCGTCCTCGGTGGCGCGGTCCAGGACATCCCGATCCTGTCGGACCACACGCAGCAGCAGTGCGCCGAGAACTCCACCAACGCCAAGCGGGACGGTGCGCTGGCGCACCTGCTGGAGGACGTGTCGGTCCTGTCCGAGAACTCGGAGTCCGGCAGCTGATCCGGTCCATGGAGCGGGTCGCCGGGAGTCCCGGCGGCCCGCTTCGGCGTGTCAGCGGCGGTACAGGGCCTCGATCGGCTCCGCGTACGCCGCCGTCACCGCATGGCGTTTCACCTTCAGCGAGGGGGTCAGCAGGCCGTTCTCCTCGGTGAACTCGCCCTCGACGAGCGCGAAGGCCCGGATGGACTCGGCACGCGAGACGGCCTCGTTGGCGTAGTCGACCGCCTTCTGCACCTCGGTCCGCAGCCGTTCATCGCCGACCGGCTCGGCGACGGGGGTGCCCGGCGGCAGCCCGCGGACCGCCAGCCAGTGCGCGAGCGCCTCCGGGTCGAGGGTGATCAGGGCGGCGACGAAGGGCCGGTTGTCGCCGACGACCACGCACTGGCCGACGGGTGAGCGGCTGCGCAGCCGGTCCTCCAGGACGGCCGGGGAGACGTTCTTGCCGCCGGAGGTGACGAGGATGTCCTTCTTGCGGCCCGTGATGGTGAGGTAGCCGTCCTGGTCCAGGGAGCCGAGGTCGCCGGTGGCGAACCACTCGTCGGCGAGTACGGCGTCCGAGGCGGCCGGGTTGTTCCAGTACCCGCCGAAGACCACTCCGCCCTTGATCAGCACCTCGCCGTCGTCGGCGATGCGTACGGCGACCCCGGGGACGGGCAGGCCGACCGTGCCGGGGCGGGGGCCGAGCGGGGGCACGAGGGTGGCGGCGGCGGTGGTCTCGGTCAGGCCGTAGCCCTCGTAGACGACGATCCCGGCCGCATGGAAGAAGAGGCTCAGGTTGCGGTCCAGCGGGGAGCCGCCGCTGATGGCGTACCGCATGCGGCCGCCCAGCTCGCTGCGGATGCGCCGGTAGACCAGCAGGTCGTACAGGGCCCAGGCGGCGTACAGGCCGGGGCCCGGGCCCTTGCCCGTGCCGAGGAACTTGCCCAGGTACGCCTCGGCGAAGCGGACGGCGATCCGCTCGGCGCGGTCGAAGGAGGCGGCCCGGCCGATCCTCTCGGCCGTGGCGCGCCCGGTGTCGTGGATCTTCTCGAAGAGGTAGGGCACCCCGACCAGGAAGGTCGGCCGGAACTCCTTGAGCGCGGGCCGCAGTTCGTCGGGTCTGACGCTCGGGAAGTGGCCCGTCTCGATGCGGGCCAGCAGGCAGGCGAGCTGCAGGGTGCGGCCGAGGATGTGGGCGAGCGGCAGGAAGAGCAGGGTGGAGGCCTGCCGGCCGGTGACGGCCCGGAAGACCGGGTGCAGCAGCTCGACGGTGTTGGCGGCCTCGGCGTGCAGGTTGGCGTGGGTGAGGACACAGCCCTTGGGTCTGCCGGTGGCGCCGGAGGTGTAGCAGAGCGTGGCGATGGTGTCGGGGGTCGACGCCGCGCGCCGCTTGCCGAGTTCGTCGTCGGGTACGTCACGGCCGAGGGCGGTGAGGTCGGCGAGGGCGCCCGCGTCCATCTGCCACAGGCGCGGGGGGCGGGCGTGGCCGGCCGTGCCGGTGGTGACCGTGGCCGCGTTCCCGACGGTCTCGGTGACGGCGAACCGGACACCGGAGTCGCGGACGATCCACTCCACCTGCTCGGCGGAGGAGGTGGGGTAGACCGGCACGGACTGGCCGCCGGCCGCCCAGATCGCGAAGTCCAGGACCGTCCACTCGTAGCGGGTGCGGGACATCACCGCGACCCGGCCGCCCGGTTCCAGGCCGGCGGCCACCAGCCCCTTGGCGACGGCGGTGACCTCGGCGGCGAAGGCGGCCGCCGTGACCGGGCGCCAGGCGCCCTGCTCGCGGCGGCGCAGGAGCACCGCGTCCGGGGTCTCGGTCGCGAGCGAGAACGGCAGGTCGGCCAGGGAGCCGGTGGTGAGCGCCGGCGCCAGCGGAGCCGCGAGCACCTCGCGCACGGTGCCCGTCGCGTCCCTGGTCAGCTCCACCGGGGCCCGATCCGCCAGATCGGTGCGCCGCCGTGCCCGTTTCAGATCCCTGCGTACGCCCATGACGGCTCCCGGTCGCGGCTCGTGCCCTGCGGACGGTCCTTACCGGTGCGTCAACTTACTCGTAAGTAAGGAAAGGTCAATGGGGTGCGCGCCACCGGGTTCCGCCGGGCGTCAGGAGACGACGTCCTTGCGGGCGAAGCCCCGGAAGGCCAGGGCGAAGAGCACGAGGGCGTAGGTGAGGGAGATCGCCGCACCCTGGATCATCCCCGCCCACTCGGGGTGCGGCTGGACGGCGTCGGCCCAGGCGAACTGCCAGTGCGCGGGCAGGAAGTCGCGCCAGTGGCCGAGGGCGGTGACGGCGTCCAGGACATTGCCGACGATGGTCAGGCCGACCGCGCCGCCGACCGCGCCGAGCGGCGCGTCCGTCCTGGTCGACAGCCAGAACGCCAGGGCGGCGGTGACGAGCTGGGAGACGAAGACGTACGCCACGACCACCGCGAGCCGCTGCGCCGCCGTACCCGTGTCCAGCGCGCCGCCGGTGGGTATCCGCAGCGGCCCCCAGCCGTAGGCGGCCGTGCCGACGGCGAGGGCCACCACGGGCAGCAGCGCCATCGCGGCGAGGCTCATCCCGAGCGCCACGACGAGCTTGGACCACAGCAGCCGGGCGCGGGGCACGGGCGCGGCGAGCAGATAGCGCAGGGAGGACCAGCTCGCCTCGGAGGCGACGGTGTCCCCGCAGAACAGGGCGACCGGGATCACCAGCAGGAAGCCCGCCGACACGAACAGGTTCACGGCGGCGAAATTGGCGCCGGACGCGGTGGCCGTGTCCATCAGGGTGACCTGGTTGTTCCGGCCGCCCGGGTCGCCGCCGACGGCGAAGGCGATCAGCAGCACGAACGGCAGCACGGCGAGGATCGCGCCCATGACCAGGGTGCGGCGGCGCTTGAGCTGCCGGACCAGCTCCACGCGCAGGGGCAGAGTACGGCCCGCGCGGTAGCCGGACGCCGTCTCGGCGCGCTCGGCGAGCGTGCTCATGCGGAACCTCCGATCAGGGTGAGGAAGGCGTCTTCCAGGCGGCGGTGGGGGCCGACCGAGGCGACCGGCACCTCCAGGCGCACCAGCTCCACGACCAGCCGCTCGGCCGTGCCGCCGGGTTCGAGCCGGACGAGCAGCCCGTCGTCGGTGCGCACGGCGGAGTCGACACCGGGCAGCGCGGCCACCTTCTCCGCGACCGGTTCCTCCACGGGTGTGGCGGTGCCGACCAGCAGGGTGTCGCCGGAGCCGATGATCTCCCGCACCGGGCCGGCCTGGACGAGGCGGCCGCGGTCCATCACCACCAGGTGGGTGCAGGACTGCTCGACCTCGGCGAGGAGGTGGCTGGAGACGATCACCGTGCGCCCGCCGGCCGCGTAGCGGATCATCACCTCGCGCATCTCGCGGATCTGAGGCGGGTCGAGACCGTTGGTGGGCTCGTCGAGGATGAGCAGGTCGGGCAGACCGAGCATGGCCTGGGCGATGGCGAGGCGCTGGCGCATGCCCTGCGAGTAGGTGCGCACCGCGCGGGCGAGCGCGTCGCCGAGCCCGGCGATCCGCAGGGCTTCGTCCAGGTGGGCGTGCTCGGGCGGGCGGCCGGTGGCCTGCCAGTACAGCTCCAGGTTCTCCCGGCCGGACAGGTGCGGCAGGAAGCCGGCGCCCTCCACGAACGCGCCTACCCGGGACAGCACCGGCGCGCCGGGCCGGACGGCGTGGCCGAAGACGCGGATCTCGCCGTCGTCCGGCTTGATCAGGCCCATCAGCATGCGCAGGGTGGTGGTCTTGCCCGCGCCGTTGGGTCCGAGCAGGCCGAGCACCTGGCCCTTCTCCACCCGGAAGGACAGCTCGCGCACCGCGTACCGGTCGGTGGCCTTCGCGTACCGCTTGCTCAGGTCCTTGATCACGAGCGGGACGTCGGCCTGCTCCGGGTCGGGGGCGGGGGCGGCCGTGCGGCGGCGCCCGGTGAGCAGCAGGGCGAGCGCGGTGACCGCGCCGGCCGCGGGCAGCCACCAGACCCAGGCGGGCAGGGGCGCCGCGGCGGTGGTGACGGCGGGGGCCGTCGGCACGGCGAGGTCTCCCTTCAGGGAGACGGTGTAGGTCGCCGGGGCGGTGGGTGAGGCGTAGCCGAGGTCGGTGGAGGCGAGGACCAGGCGGAGACGGTGGCCTCTTTGCACCTCGTGGTCGATCGCCGGGAGGGTGAGGGTGACGTCCCTGCCCGCCCTGGCGCCGGTGACCCGGAACGGGGCGACCAGCTGGGAGGGCAGGACCTGCTGGGTGCCGTCGGGGCCGACGTCGTAGACCTTGCCGAAGAGGACGGCGTCGGCGCGGCTGGAGGTGATGTGGACGGTGGCGGTCGGTGCGCCGGTGATCCGCAGGTCGCGGCCGAGCGGTGCCGAGTCGAACTTCGCGTACTGGCCGGGGAAGTCGAGGGAGACGCCCACGCCGAGGGCGGACAGCTGGGCGAGGCCGCCGGAGCCGCCGAGGCCGGGCAGCGCGGAGACGCCGGGCGGGCTGGCGCCGGCCGGGTTGGTGACGTGCTGCTCGCCGCCGGTGAGGGCGATGGCGCGCGGGTGGTCGTGCAGGCCGGGGTAGGCGGCGGCGCTCGCGCCGCGCAGCCGGGCGGTGCCGTCGGTGGAGTCGACGCCGCCGGTGCGGGTGACGCGGAAGGCCGGGCCGGTGTCGGTGCCCTTGTCGCCCTTCAGGTACCGGTCGAACCACGCGCGCACGCGTGCCTCGACCCGGCCGGTCTCCATGTCCCCGCCGTCGTGTCCGCCGGCGATCCAGTCGACGTCCACCGGGGCGCCGCCTGCGCGGATCGCCTTCGCTGCGGCGTCGGCCTGGTCGAGGGTGAACAGGGAGTCCGTCTGGCCCTGCGTCAGCAGGGTCGGCACCTTGATGCGGTCGCCGACGGCGGACGGCGAGCGTTCCTCCAGCAGCCGCCGGGCGGCCGCGTCCGGGGTCCCGGACGCGGCGACCCGGTCGTACATCGTGCACAGCGCGGGCTCGAAGCGGGCGCAGCCGCCGCCGCTGTTGAAGAAGACGCCGGTCCACAGCTTCTTGAAGACGCCGTTCGGGAACAGGGCGTCCGCGAGGTTCCAGTACGTGATGGCCGGGGCGATGGCGTCGACACGGTCGTCGTGTCCGGCGGCGAGCAGGGAGATCGCTCCGCCGTAGGAGCCGCCGGCCACGCCCACGCGCGGATCGCCGGCCTTGTCGAGCCGGACCTGGGACTGCTTCGCCAGCCAGTCGATGAGCCGGGAGACGTCGGTGACCTCGCCCTTCGGGTCGTTGAGGCCGATCTTCCCGGTGGACCGGCCGAAGCCGCGCGCGGACCAGGTCAGGACCGCGTACCCGTCCCGGGCGAGGTCCTCGGCCTGCCGGCGCATGTCGTCCTTGCTGCCGCCGAAGCCGTGCGCCAGCAGGACGGCGGGATGACGGCCGGCGGCGGCCGGGGCGAAGAAGGAGGTGTCCAGGCGTACGCCGTCGACCGCCATGACCTGGTCGCTGCGGCGCACCGTGCGGGTGTCGTCGGAGGCGACGGCCGCCGTCCAGGTCCCGGCCCCGGCGAGCACCACGACGGCGGCCGCGGCGGCGACGAGCCGGCGCGGCCGCCGCAGCAGCCCTCGCAGGACGGGCGGGCGCTTCCCCAACCGAAGATCCATGCGTCAACGGTACGGTCCCCGACCGACAGCCGCTGCCGACCTCAAGGTGAGTGCCGGCACCTCCTTCGGGAGTACGGGGCGGCTCCCAAGTACCGCACCCGTGGTACGGCTACGAAGTCGGTCACTCCCGGGATCGGCCGTCCGCGGATGCGCCTTGGCTGATCGCGCAGTTCCCCGCGCCCCCTTTTTTCGCCCCTCCGGGGCGATCAGGGGCGCGCCGTCTGGGCCGGGACGGTCACCGGGGTCTGGGGGAGCTGCGCGTCCTCGGGGATCGACACCAGCCAGCGGGTGTCCTTGCGCGGGCGGAGGTAGAAGGCCCAGTAGAGGGTGGCGACGGCCGTGATGCCGCCGGTCCACAGCAGGTAGCTCGTCTCCTGCTGGGTGAGGATGTAGGCGAGGACCGCGATCAGCAGGACCGGCACGGCGGGCCACAGCGGCATCCGCCAGGCGGGGGTGTGCTTGTGGGCGCCGCGGCGGGAGAGCAGGGCGGCGATCGCGACCAGCAGGTACATGCCGGTCACCGAGACGCCGGTGACGCCGTACAGGGTGTCCAGGTTGACGAAGCAGAGCAGCGCGCCGGGGACGCCGACCGCGAGCGTGGCGACCCACGGGGAGCCGAAGCGGCCGAGCTTGGAGAAGACGCGGTTGACCGGGCCGGGCCAGGCCTTGTCACGGGCGGAGGCGAACAGCACGCGGGAGTTCTGGATGACCATGACGATGCCCGCGTTGATGATGGCGAGGGCCACGCAGAGGCTGACGAAGGTGCCGACCGCGGAGTTGGACCAGGCGGTGACCATGGAGCTGATGTCGCCGCCGGTCAGCTCCTCGAGGTCGCCGGCGCCCATGGTGATCGCGGCGACCGGCACCAGGATGACCACGGTGGAGATGGCGAGGGTGGCGAGCACCGTGCGGGCGACGTTGCGGCGGGGGTTCTCCAGCTCCTCGGAGAGGTAGACGGCGGTCGAGAAGCCCTGGGTGACGAAGAGGGCGATGGCGAGCCCGGAGACGACCAGCATGGCGGTCACGGTGTCGGTGTGGCCCTGCCCGCCGGCGACCTCCATGGAGACCAGGCTGCCCACCCCGCGGTGGCTGTGGGAGAAGCCCAGCAGGGCGACGACCCCGGCGGCGACGACCTCCAGGACCAGGAAGATGCCGGTGATCCAGGCGTTGGCACGCAGGTCGAGCAGGCCCGCGAGGGTGGCGAGCAGCATCACGCCGGCGCCGGTCATCGAGGGGTCGAGGTGCACGATCGGGGCCAGGTAGTCGGCCGTGCCCATCGCGATCACCGGCGGGACGATCATCACGACCAGCAGGGACAGCACGAAGACGAGCCAGCCCGCGAGCCGCCCGGCCATGGTCGACACCATCGCGTACTCGCCGCCCGCGCTGGGGATGAGGGTGCCCAGCTCGGAGTAGCAGAACGCCACGGCGATGCAGAGGAGGGAGCCGATGGCGATCGTCAGGGCGGTGGCGGTGCCGAGGGAACCGAACAGGTCGGGGACGACCACGAAGAGCGTGGAGGCGGGCGTGACGCACGACAGCGTCAGCAGGGTGCCGCCGACGACACCGATGGACCGCTTCAGCCCCGGTGAGGAGGCCGGCGCGGTGTCTACCACGGACTTCTGGAGCGTGTCGGTCATGCGGCGGTTCCGATCGACTCGTGCGACTGAGGGTGGGGTCGGGAGCGCTATCGCCTCCGGCGGATCGTCTACGTTCGTCTCGTCCGCTCCCGGCGCTGCATAGAGAACCCCGACGAAAACCGCCACGTCAATGGCCGTTTACCTTCGGAATCCGCACCCGCGCCCCGGCAGGCGCCGCCCCGCTTTCCCAGGCTGTGACGCCCCATAAGGGCATCCATCAAGCTCCAGCCGAAGGTGACCTTGCTTTCAAAGGTCATCCAGATGAATCCCCTTCGCCACCCGTTTCGTCCGCCATGAACGGGAACCGCAGCCGACGTTTCAAAAAAATGTCAGCTGTCCGGTATCCGGACATGCAAACCGGTCGCGTCCATGTCAGTGACGCCGGATAGAGTGCGCCCCGCACAGCAGGCACACAGCTCTTGGGGTGGGAGATGACGATGCGGCACACCGCCGCCTGGGTGGCGTTCACGACGGCGGCGCTGGTGGCGGCCTCCGGCTGCGGCACGGAAGGCGCGAAGAAGGCCGTCAGGGCGGTCGACAAGGCCGACCAGGCGATGGCGGCGCTGGCCCGGGCCACGGACCGGACACAGGACCTCGGCTCGGCCGAGGTGCGGATGAGCACCGACCTGGGCAACGGCAACGGCCCGGTCACCATGGACGGCACGTTCTCCTGGGGCAAGGGCTACGCCTACGACGTCCAGATGGACACCAAGGCTGCCGGCATGCAGTCCGTGCAGGACTCGCCGAAGATCCACTGCCTGTTCGTGGACGGCGTCTACTACTACGACGTCGACCCGCAGCCGTCCGGCCCGCTGCAGGGCAAGGAGTGGATGAGGGTCGACGCCTCCGCCGTGCTGGGTGAGAAGGGCGCCCGGTCGCTCAGCGGCAGCGCAGGCAGCCCGACGGCCTCCCTGAAGGGCCTGAAGTACGCCAACGACGTCGAGGACCTCGGCTCGCAGACCGTGAACGGGCACCGCGCGACCCACTACCGGGCCGTCGTCGACCAGGCGCACATGGGCAAGTTCGCGGACGTCTACGGTGACAAGAACACCCTCATGGGTTCCATGACCGGCGGCGCGTCCTCCCTCACGATGGACATCTGGGTGGACGGCAAGGACCTTCCGGTGCGCATGAAGCAGAAGGTGGGCGCCATGTCGGTGACCATGGACTTCGACAAGTTCGGCCAGACGGCCGCCGTGAAGGCGCCGCCCGCCGCGCAGACCGCCGATCTCAGCGAGCAGGTGAAGAACGCCTCGAAGACGGGCTGAGACGCACCGGTGCCCCGTCCTCCCGTGCGGAGGGCGGGGCACCGTGCTGCCCGGCTCAGTGGTTGCGCGGGAAGCCCAGGTCCACGCCGGCCGGGGCGTCGGCCGGGTCGGGCCAGCGCGTGGTGACGACCTTGCCGCGGGTGTAGAAGTGCGTGCCGTCGTTGCCGTAGATGTGGTGGTCGCCGAAGAGCGAGTCCTTCCAGCCGCCGAAGGAGTGGTAGCCCACCGGCACCGGGATCGGCACGTTCACGCCGACCATGCCCGCCTCGATCTCCAGCTGGAAGCGGCGGGCGGCGCCACCGTCCCGGGTGAAGATCGCGGTGCCGTTGCCGAACGGCGAGGCGTTGATGAGGGCCACGCCCTCCTCGTAGGTGTCCACGCGCAGCACGCACAGCACCGGGCCGAAGATCTCGTCCTGGTAGGCCTTGGCGGTGGTCGGCACCTTGTCCAGCAGCGAGATGCCGATCCAGTGGCCGTCCTCGAAGCCCTCGACCGTGTAACCGGTGCCGTCGAGCACGACCTCGGAGCCCTCGGCCGCCGCGCCCTCGACGTAGGACGCCACCTTGTCGCGGTGGACCTTGGTGATCAGCGGGCCCATCTCGGAGGCCGGGTCGTTGCCGGGACCGATCTTGATCTTCTCGGCGCGCTCGCGGATCTTCTCCACCAGCTCGTCGCCGATCGAACCGACGGCCACGACCGCCGAGATGGCCATGCAGCGCTCGCCCGCCGAGCCGTAGGCCGCCGAGACCGCCGCGTCGGCGGCCGCGTCCAGGTCGGCGTCCGGCAGCACCAGCATGTGGTTCTTGGCGCCGCCGAGGGCCTGCACGCGCTTGCCGTTGGCGGAGGCGGTGGTGTGGATGTAGCGGGCGATCGGGGTGGAGCCGACGAAGGAGACGGCCTTGACGTCCGGGTGCTCCAGCAGACGGTCGACGGCCACCTTGTCGCCGTGGACGACGTTGAAGACGCCGTCGGGCAGACCGGCCTCGGACAGCAGCTCGGCGATCTTGAGGGAGGCCGAGGGGTCCTTCTCGGACGGCTTCAGCACGAAGGTGTTGCCGGTCGCGATGGCGATCGGGAACATCCACATCGGGACCATCGCCGGGAAGTTGAACGGCGTGATGCCCGCGACGACACCGAGCGGCTGACGGATCGCGGCCACGTCGACCCGGTTGGCGACCTGCGTGGACAGCTCGCCCTTGAGCTGGACGTTGATCCCGCAGGCCAGGTCGACGATCTCCAGGCCGCGCGCCACCTCGCCGAGCGCGTCCGAGTGCACCTTGCCGTGCTCGGCGGTGATCAGCTCGGCGATCTCGTCGCGGTGGGCGTCCAGCAGCGCCCGGAACGTGAACAGGATCGAGGTGCGCTGCGCCAGCGAGGACTGGCCCCAGGTCGTGAAGGCGTCCTTGGCCGCCGCGACGGCCGCGTCCACCTCCTCCACCGACGCGAACGCGACCTTCGTGGTGACCGCGCCGGTCGCCGGGTCCGTGACCGGCCCGTACGTACCCGACGCGCCTTCGACGGTCTTGCCGCCGATCCAGTGGTTGACGATCTTCGTCATGCCCAGTAACTCCTTTTACAGATGGCGGCGTCGGGTGGAGACGTGCCGTTCGTACAGCTCACGTGCCTTGACCGCCGACGGTCGGGTCGCGGTCTCGGCCACAGGAACATCCCACCAGGCCTGCGCCGGAGGCGCCCCCGACACAGTGTCGGACGTTTCGGTCTCCACGTAGACACATGTGGCGGTGTCGGCGGCCCGCGCCTCGGCGAGCGCCGCGCGCAGGTCCCGTACGGTCCTGGCGCGCAGCACCCGCATGCCGAGGCTGGCCGCGTTGGCGGCGAGGTCGACGGGCAGCGGGGCGCCGGTGAGGGTGCCGTCGCCGGCGGGGTACCGGTAGGCGGTGCCGAACCGCTCCCCGCCCACCGACTCCGAGAGCCCGCCGATCGAGGCGTACCCGTGGTTCTGCACCAGCAGGATCTTGATCGCGATGCCTTCCTGCACGGCGGTCACGATCTCCGTCGGCATCATCAGGTAGGTCCCGTCGCCGACCAGCGCCCACACGTTCCGCTCGGGCGCGGCGAGCTTCACGCCGATCGCGGCCGGGATCTCGTAGCCCATGCAGGAGTAGCCGTACTCCAGGTGGTACTGGTCGTACGAGCGCGCCCGCCACAGCTTGTGCAGGTCGCCGGGGAGCGAGCCGGCCGCGTTGACGATGATGTCGGACTCGTCCACCAGGGCGTCCAGGGCGCCGATCACCTGCGGCTGGGACGGCCGGACGTCCGGTTCGTCCGCCTCGAAGCAGGCGTCGACGCGTTGTTCCCAGCGCTCCTTGTCCTCGGTGTACTCGGTGACGTACGACTGCGCCACCCGGTGCCCGTGCATCGACAGCGCCTCGGTCAGCTCGCCCAGGCCGCTGCGGGCGTCCGCGACCAGCGGCAGCCCGGCCAGCTTGTGGCCGTCGAAGGGCGCGATGTTGAGGTTCAGGAAGCGGACGGCCGGGTTCTCGAAGAGGGTGCCGGAGGCGGTCGTGAAGTCGCTGTAGCGGGTGCCGACGCCGATCACCAGGTCCGCGGTGCGGGCCAGCTCGTCGGCGGTCGCGGTGCCGGTGTGCCCGATCCCGCCCACGTCCTGGGAGTGATCGTGGCGCAGGGAACCCTTGCCTGCCTGGGTGGAGGCGACCGGGATGCGGGTGGACTCGGCGAACTCGGCGAGGGCCGCCTCGGCGCGGCTGTGGTGGACCCCGCCGCCCGCGACGACCAGCGGCCTGCGCGCCTCGCGGACCGCCCGGACCGCCTCGGCCAGCTCGGTGGGGTCCGCGCCCGGCCGTCGTACGGTCCACACCCGCTCGGCGAAGAACTCCTCCGGCCAGTCGAAGGCCTCCGCCTGCACGTCCTGCGGCAGCGCGAGGGTGACCGCGCCGGTCTCCACGGGGTCGGTGAGGACCCGCATGGCCTGCAGCCCGCTCGGGATCAGCTGCTCGGGGCGGGTGATGCGGTCGAAGTACCTCGACACCGGGCGCAGGGTGTCGTTGACCGAGACATCGCCCGCGTAGGGCAGCTCCAGCTGCTGCAGGACCGGGTCGGCGGGGCGGGTGGCGAAGACGTCGCCGGGCAGGAGCAGGACCGGGAGGTGGTTGATGGTCGCGAGGGCGGCGCCGGTGACCAGGTTCGTCGCGCCGGGACCGATCGACGTGGTGACCGCGTGCGTGGACAGGCGGTTCGACTGGCGGGCGTAGCCGACGGCCGCGTGCACCATGGACTGCTCGTTGCGGCCCTGGTGGTACGGCATCGCCTCGGCGTACTCGATCAGCGCCTGGCCGAGCCCGGCGACGTTGCCGTGGCCGAAGATGCCCCAGGTGGCGCCGATCAGCCGCCGCCGCTGGCCGTCCCGCTCGGTGTACTGGGCGGCGAGGAAGCGCACGAGTGCCTGGGCCACGGTCAGCCGGGTCGTCATCGGTACCCCCCTGTGGTGTCGGTGTGGTCCGGGTGGAAGCAGATCCGCCACTCCCGGGTCTCGCCCGGGCCCGCCATGACGTTCAGGTAGTACATGTCGTGCCCGGGCTGGGCGATCGACGGGCCGTGCCAGCCGTCGGGGACGAGGACGGCGTCGCCGGAGCGGACCTCGGCGAGGACGTCGCTGCCGCCCTCGCGCGAGGGGGACACGCGCTGGTAGCCGAGACCGTGCGGGCCGTCGATCTCGAAGTAGTAGATCTCCTCCAGCTCGGACTCCTCGCCCGGCCGGTGCTCGTCGTGCTTGTGCGGCGGGTACGAGGACCAGTTGCCGCCCGGCGTGATCACCTCCACGGCGATCAGCCTGTGGCAGTCGAAGGAGTCGGCGGAGGCGAAGTTGCGCACCTGGCGGGCGCAGGTGCCGCTGCCGCGCTGTTCGACGGGGACCTCCGGCGCGGGGCCGTAGCGGGCGGGGAGTCGTCGCTCGCACTTCGCTCCTGCCAGGGCGAAGCGGCCTCCCGCGCCGGAGGCGATCTGGACCCGGGTGTCCCGGGGGGCGTACGCGAAGTCGGAGACGTCCGCGAACACGCTCTCCCGGCCCAGGAGTTGGAACTCATTCTCCTCAATTTGTACGGTACATCCGCCTTCCAGCGGAAGCACGATCCATTCACTGCCCTGGGTGGTGAACGTATGCGTACCGCCGGGTGTCAGTTCCACGACACGCAGACCGCTGTACGTCCACCCCGCCCGCTCGGGGCCGATGTCGACGGCGTACCGGGCGTTCGCGGTCGTGCCCCTGGGCAGGTGCAGGTCGGTGCTGGTCATGCGCCCCTCACAGCAGTCCTACGGCGGTGTCCACGGCGGCGGCCACATCGCCGTCCGCCGGGTACAGCAACGAGCGGCCGACCACCAGGCCGCGCACGGTGGGCAGTTGGAGCGCGCCGCGCCACTTCTCGTAGGCGGCGACCTGGTCCTCGGGCGAGTCGCCGATGTCGCCGCCGAGCAGTACGGCGGGCAGGGTCGAGGTCTCCATGACCCGGGCCATGTCGTCGGGGTTCTCGGTGACCGGCACCTTCAGCCAGGTGTAGGCCGAGGAGCCGCCGAGGCCGGAGGCGATGGCGATCGACTTCGTGACCGCCTCGGCGGACAGGTCGTTCCTGAGCTTCCCGTCGGGTCCGCGGTGGCTGAGGAACGGCTCCACGAAGACGGGCAGCCGGCGTGCGGCCATGGCGTCGATGGCGCGGGCGGTGGACTCCAGGGTGGTCAGGGAGCCCGGGTCGGCGTAGTCGATACGGAGGAGCAGCTTGCCCGCGTCGAAGCCGAGGCGCTGGATGTCCTCGGGGCGGTGGCCGGTGAACCGGTCGTCCAGTTCGAAGCTGGCGCCCTGCAGGCCGCCGCGGTTCATGGAGCCCATGACGACCTTGTGGTCGAGGGCGCCGAGCAGCAGCAGGTCGTCGAGGATGTCGGCGGTGGCCAGGACGCCGTCGACGCCGGGCCGGGACAGTGCGAGGCACAGGCGTTCGAGCAGGTCGGCCCGGTTGGCCATGGCGAGCCCCCGGTCGCCGACACCGAGGGCGCCGCGGGCCGGGTGGTCGGCGGCGACGATCATGAGCCGTCCACTCTCGTTCAGCAGGGGCCTGCGCGCCCGGCGGGCCGCGGCCTCGGCGATCGCCTCGGGGTGGTGGGTGCGGGCGCGGACCAGCGCGGAGACGTCCACCCGGTGCTGCCGGGTGCCGTCCCCGCCCCCGTGGTGGGTGCCGGCGACCCTGCCCGCCCTCACAGCACCGCTCCGGCCTCGAGCGCGGCGGCCACCTCGTCCGGGGTGGGCATCGCGGAGGAGCACTCCAGGCGGGAGGCGACGATGGCGCCGGCCGCGTTGGCGTACCGCATGATCGTCTCCAGGTCCCAGCCGGCCAGCAGGCCGTGGCAGAGCGAGCCGCCGAAGGCGTCCCCGGCGCCGAGGCCGTTGAGGACGGTGACCGGCAGCGGTGGGACCTCGGCGGACTCGCCGTCGCCGGTCACGGCGAGGACACCCTTGGGTCCCTGCTTGACCACGGCGAGTTCGACCCCGGCGGCCAGCAGCGCGCGGGCCGCAGCATGGGGTTCGCGCACCCCGGTGGCGACCTCCACCTCGTCCAGGTTCCCGACGGCGACCGTGGCGTGGCGCAGGGCCTCGGCGTAGAAGGGGCGGGCGGAGGCGGGGTCGGCCCAGAACATCGGGCGCCAGTCGAGGTCGAAGACCGTCGTGCCCGACTTCGCCCGGTGGGCGAGGGCGGCGAGGGTCGCCGTGCGGCTGGGCTCCTCACTCAGGCCGGTGCCGGTGACCCAGAAGATCCTGGCCTCGCGAAGGGCGCCCAGGTCCAGGTCGTGGGCGTCGATCTCCAGGTCGGGCGCCTTGGGCTGCCGGTAGAAGTAGAGGGGGAAGTCGTCCGGCGGGAAGACCTCGCAGAAGGTGACCGGGGTGGGGAGTCCGGGGACGGGGGTGACCCAGCGGTCGTCCACACCGAAGCCGCGCAGGGCCTCGTGCAGATAGGCGCCGAACGGGTCGTCGCCGGTGCGGGTGATCACCGCGGTGTGCCGGCCGAGTCTGGCCGCGGCGACCGCGACGTTCGTCGCCGACCCGCCGAGGAACTTGCCGAAGGACGACACCCGGGCGAGCGGGACACCGGTTTGCAGCGGGTAGAGGTCCACTCCGATCCGCCCCATGGTGATCAGGTCGTAGGCCATCGGCTTCCCTTCGTCACGGCTCTCCCCGGCTTTCTAGTCCCGTACGCCGAGCCCTGTCAATGTTTTGTCCAGACATTCGGACCAGCTCTTGACACCGCTTTCTCCGCGCCCGCACGCCGCCGGCCATGACGTCGTCGTCACCCCCCCTCACTGTCCCGCATCCGCATCGGATCGGCGCCCGGCTCCCGGGGGGCGTTTCTCCGCTGCCGCGCGCATGAGCATCCGGGGAAGTGGAGGGGGTCAGGGCCCCGGCGTCAACGCGCCCCGCCCGCGGACCGGCGTGCGCCTTTGCGGCAGCCGTGTCACAAAAGCCCCCCTCGTGTCACACATGTCGCGCATACGCGGGCGCTCGGTCACACCCGGTCGACAGCCCCTGACCCTTGGTCACTCTGTGTCGTTCACCGGGCACAGGCTTGGTGATCGCCACTGAAGCGCCCGGCTCCCCCGACGGCCGACCCCCGGTCGCCGCCGCGGCGCACGCAGGGAGGTGCGGCTCATGACCGACCGACGGCTCTGGTCCTACAAGGAGATCGCGGCGCACATCAAGGTGCAGCCGGACACCGTGCGGTCCTACCGCAAGCACGGACTGCTGCCCCAGCCCGACCACGTCGAGGGCGGCAAGCCCTACTGGTACGCCGAGACCGTCCGCACCTGGGTCGCCTCCCGACCCGGCAACCGCGGCCGCAGACAGGACTGACGCCCGGCTCCCGGCGGGCGGCCTCGCGGGGCCTCAGCCCCGGTCCCACGGCTCGACGACCGTGACCCCCGCTCCCGCCGCGGTGCCCATCGCCGCGAGCGCCGCGGGGGCCGCGTCGAGGGGGATGGTGGAGGTCACCAGCAGGTCGGGGCGCAGGACGCCGGAGCGGACCAGGTCGAGCATGGCGGGATAGGTGTGCGCGGCCATGCCGTGGCTGCCGAGGAGTTCCAGTTCCAGGGCGATGGCGCGGGCCAGCGGGACGGGTGTGGTGCCGTCGGGCGAGGGCAGCAGGCCGACCTGGACGTGCCGGCCGCGGCGGCGCAGGCCGTTCACGGAGGCCGCGCAGGTGGCGGGCGAGCCGAGGGCGTCGAGGGAGAGGTGGGCGCCGCCGCCGGTCAGCTCGCGGACGGCGGCGGCCGTGTCGGGCACGGCGGTCGCGTCCACGCACTCCGTGGCGCCGAACTTCCGTGCCAGGCCGAGGGCCCGGGGCGACACGTCGACGGCGACCACCCGGGCGCCGCAGGCCGCCGCGATCATCACCGCCGACAGGCCGACCCCGCCGCAGCCGTGCACGGCGATCCACTGCCCCGCCGCGACCCGGCCCTGCTGCACCACGGCACGGAAGGCGGTGGCGAAGCGGCAGCCGAGGCCGGCGGCGGTGGCGTAGGCCATGTCGTCGGGGACGGCGACGAGATTGACGTCGGCATGATCGAGCGCCACGTACTCGGCGAAGGAGCCCCAGTGGTGGAAGCCGGGCTGGGTCTGCCGCTCGCACACCTGCTGGTCACCCGCCGCACAGGACGGGCAGGTGCCGCAGGCGCACACGAAGGGCACGGTGACGCGGTCGCCCGCCCGCCATCCGGTCACGCGCGCGCCCACCGCCTCGACGACACCGGCCAGTTCATGTCCGGGCACATGCGGCAGGGTGATGTCGGAGTCGTGCCCCATCCAGCCGTGCCAGTCGCTGCGGCACAGCCCGGTCGCCTCGACCCGCACGATCACCCCGTGGTCGGCGGGCCTGGGGTCGGGCACCTCGCGTACCTCGGCCGGTTCGCCGTACCGCTCGAACACCACAGCGCGCATCCGTGCCTCATCTTCCGTCCGTCACCGGGCCACCGCTTCCTGCCGGAACGCTAGCGCTCCACGGAGGACGCCGTTTCCCGGTCGCGGGCCTTCGGCGGCCTGCCGAGCCCGCCGGGCGGAAGCAGCGACGCCTTCGCCCCGCTCTCCGTCGGGGCGTGGACCTCACCGCCCTCGCTCACCCCGAACCGCTCGTGGAAGCGGCGCAGCGGGGCCGGGGCCCACCAGGTGGCCCGGCCGGAGAGCCGCATGATGGCCGGGACCAGCAGGCTGCGCACCACCATCGCGTCCATCAGCACCGCGAGCGCGATGCCGAGGCCCAGCATCTTGGTGTTGGTCACCCGTGAGCTGCCGATGGCGACCATCACCACCGCGAGGATGACCGCCGCCGCAGTGATCAGCCCGCCGGTGCGCTGCAGTCCGTGGCGCACGGCCGCGTCGTGGTCGCCGGTGCGGTCGTACTCCTCCTTGATGCGGGAGAGCAGGAACACGCCGTAGTCCATGGAGAGGCCGAAGGCCACGCAGAACATCAGGACGGGCAGGGTGGTCTCGATGGAGCCGGAGCTGGTGAAGCCGAGCGCACCCGACAGGTGGCCGTCCTGGAAGACCCACACCACCGCACCGAACATCGCCGTCAGGCTGAGCGCGTTCAGCACCACGGCCTGCAGGGGTATCAGCACGCTCCCAGTGAGCAGGAAGACCAGCAGCAGGGTCACCACGGCGATGAACAGGGCCGCCCAGGGCAGGCGTTCGGCGATCGCGTGCTGGGTGTCGACGAGGACGGCCGCCGTGCCGGTCACCTTGGTGTCGAACGGAGGGCGCAGAGCGCGCAGGTCGCCCACCAGCCGCTGGGCGGGGTCGTCCACGGCCTCGCCCTTCGGCTGGACGGTGAAGTAGGCCGCGTCACCCTTGACCAGCGGGCCGTCGACACGGGCCACCTCGGGCAGGGCGGCCACCCGCTGCCGGTAGGCGGTGTACTGGGCCTCGGTGGCCCCGCCCTCGGCGAGGACCTCCAGCCCGCCGCCGGGGCTGCCGGGGAAGCCCTCGCGGATGTCCTGCTGCACCACGTGGGACTCGGCGGTCGAGGGGAGCTGGCGGTCGTCGGCGGTGCCGAACCGCACGCCCAGGAAGGGCAGTCCGAGGATGACCAGCAGGGCGGTGGTGCCGAGCGCGAAGAGCGGGGCGCGGCGCATGACCAGGCCGGCGGCGCGGGCCCAGGCGGTGCCCTCGGCTGCCCCGGGCTCGCGGCCGCGCCGGAAGAGGCGGCGCAGGTCGAGGGAGTTGACCCGGTGGCCGAGCAGGATCAGCGCGGCCGGGAGCAGGATCAGCGCGGCGGCCGCCGCGAGCAGGACCACGGCGATGCCGGCGTAGGCGAAGGACCGCAGGAAGTACTGCGGGAAGACCATCATCGCGGCCAGGGACACCGCGACCGTGAGGGCGGAGAAGAGCACCGTGCGGCCGGCCGTGCGCAGGGTCGTCCCCACGGCCGTCAACGGGTCGGCGCCGGTGGACAGTTCCTCGCGGTAGCGGCGGACGATGAAGAGGGCGTAGTCGATGGCGAGGCCGAGCCCGAGGGCCGTGGTGAGGTTCAGCGCGAAGACGGAGACGTCGGTGAAGGTCGTCAGGCCGCGCAGCACCGCGTTCGTCCCGAGGATCGCCACGATGCCGATGCCCAGCGGCAGCAGGGCGGCGACCGCGCTGCCGAAGACCATGACGAGCAGCACGAGGGTGACGGGCAGGGCGATCATCTCGGCCCGGGTGAGGTCCTCCTTGATGATCGTCTGCATCTCGTGCCGGACCGCGACGATGCCGCCGACCTTCACCGCTACCGGACCGTGCGTGCCCCGGTAGTGGGGGGCGATGCGGTCCAGGGTCCGGGCCGTCGCGTTCTCGTCGCCGGTGATGCGGGCGGCGATCAGCGCCTCGTGGCCGTCCTCGGCGCGCAGGGCGGGCGACCCGCCCTGCCAGTAGGAGCCGACGCCGGTGACCCCCTGCTCCCTGGCCAGCCGGGTGGTCAGGTCCCGGGCCTCGGCGCTGACCGCGGGGTCGTCGACCGAGGCGCCGCCCGCGTCGACCAGGAGGATCAGGTTCGGCTGGGAGCCGGGGAACTCGCGCTCCAGCGCCTTGGTCGCGTACGTCGACTCTGCGGCCGGGTCCTCCCAGCCGCCGCTGCCGAGGTGGTCCGCGACCCCGCCGCCGGCCAGCACGGCGAGCGCGGTGAGCAGCAGGGCGGCAAGCAGCGACAGACGTGGACGGGCGGTCACGAAGCGCGTCCATCCGCCGGGCCGGGCCGGCCCCCGGCCCGATCGCGGTGGTGTCTCGACTTCCGTCATCGTGCGGTGTCCCCTTCACCCTGACCAGCGCGACCGTGTGCGAGCACGGCAGCATGGATGAGCCATTGCCATAGACTGGCAAACACGAGAGATCGCTCGCGTTTCATCAGAATGCGAGCGGCCGCTCGCGTTTGTCAATCGCGTTCCGAGAGCTGGGGATAACGCGTGCCCGACAGGACCGAGTCCGACAAGACGACGGACAAGACGGAGAAGGAGCAGCCGCGCCGCCGCCAGGCCCGCGGCGAACGCCGTATCGCCCAGCTGCTCCAGGCCGCCGCCCAGGTCTTCTGCACGACCGGCTACACGGCCGCCAGCACCAACGCCATCGCCCGCGAGGCCGGCGTCTCCCCGGGCACGCTCTACCAGTTCTTCCCGAACAAGGAGGCGATCGCGATCGAGCTGGGCGACCGGCTCATGCACGAGATGCGGGAGGCCTACGGCGAGGCACTGGCACCCGTCGCCCCCGCCACGCCCCTGGAGGAGGCGATCGGCTCGGCCGTCGACCGGTTCATGGCCTTCAACACCGACCACCCGGTCTTCTTCGCGCTCATGCACGGCTCCGACATCCCGGGCCGGATGGCCGAGGCGCACGACCAGCTGCACACGACCCTCATCGGCCGCATCGAGGCCCTGCTCGCCTCGCTCATGCCCGGCGCCTCCCCGGCCGACCTCACACGCACGGCGCACGTCTGCCTGGGCGTCTACAAGTCCGGCCTGGAACTCGTCCTCGCCCACGAGGGTGCCGAGCGCGCGGCGTACGTCCAGGAGGTCAAGGCCGTCCTGATCCGCTACCTGGAACCCCTGGTGGGCGACCGGCTCGGCCGTACGTGACCCCAGCGGGCCCCCCGGACTGCGACCCGCGGTACATCTGCCTAAGGTGCGGATAAATCGCCCAGCAGCTCGAGGGACCGACGTGAGCCACTCCCCGCCGCCCGGCACGCCCAGGGCCCGCATCCCCGGACCGCAGCAGCCCCCGCCGCCGTACCCGCGCATCGGGGCGGGCCTGTGGCGGCGGGTCCTGGGCGGCGGACTCGCGCTGTGGGTGCTGGCGGCGGGGGGCGCGTACGCGACGCGGAACCCCGCGCTGCTGCCGACGCTGATCCTGCTCGGCAGCTTCCTCCTGCCGGTCGTCTTCGTGCTCTGGGCCTACGAGCGGCACGGCCGTGACCTGGGCGTCAGCGCCATCCTCGGCTGCTTCCTGGCCGGCGGCACGCTCGGCGTCCCCGGCGCCGCGCTGATGGAGCCGTACCTGCCGCGCCCCTCCTTCGGGATGTTCCTCGGCGTCGGCCTGATCGAGGAGGCGGCCAAGCTCGGGGCCCTGGTGATCGCACTGCGCCGGCAGCCGGGCATCCGCGGGGTGCGGGCCGGGCTGGTGCTCGGCGCGGCCGTCGGGCTCGGCTTCGCGGCCCCGGAGAGCGCCGCGAACGCCTTCGGCGCGGCACTCTCCGCCGAAGGGGTCGACCTGCGGGCGCTGCTGGAGACGGAGTTCCTGCGCGGGGTGCTCGCCCCCCTCGGCGGCGGTTTGTGGACGGCGATCGCGGGCAGCGCGCTGCTGTCGCTGCGCCGGCCGAACGGGCGTTTCCGGTTCGCCCCGCCGGCGGTCGCGGCCTGCATGGGCGCCTCCCTGCTACACGCCCTGTGGGACTCCACGCACGGGCTCGCCGTCTGGCTGGTGGCGCGCCTGTCCGGCGCCGGCCTGTCGCGCGGGCTGTTCGATCAGGGGTACGTGAGTCGTTCGAGCGCCGCGCAGGAGCACCTGTTCACACTGTTCTCGGTCGGCGGCCTGACCCTGGTCGCGCTGGCCGGGGTCGGCTGGGTGCGGGCGCTGGCGCGCCGGGACACCCCTTGGAGAAATACCCCCTAGGGGTATAGTGTGAGGAACATGGGGCTCCCTCGCGGGTCCCACCGGCCCCACACACCTCGACGAGGAGAACGACATGAGCGCCCAGACCGAGACCCCGGGCTCCGTCACCACCGTCTACCAGGTGACCGGCATGAGCTGCGGCCACTGCGAGGGCTCCGTCTCCGGTGAGATCTCCCAGATCCCCGGCGTCAGCTCGGTGAAGGCCGTCGCCTCGACAGGCGAGGTGACCGTCGTCTCCGAGGCCCCACTGGACGACGAGGCGGTGCGCGCCGCCGTCGACGAGGCCGGCTTCGAGCTGGCCGGCAAGGCCTGAGAAAGCACGCTCCCTTTTCCCGACCGGGCCGCGCCGACCAGCTGATACTGGATCCGTACGGCCCGGTCCGATGTCTGGAGTCCGGACATGACCAGCACCACCGCAGAGACAGCCACGGGCACGGCCTTCGAGGTCGAGCTGCTCATCGGCGGAATGACCTGTGCCTCCTGCGCGGCCCGGGTGGAGAAGAAGCTCAACCGGATGGAGGGCGTGAACGCCACCGTCAACTTCGCCACCGAGAAGGCGAAGGTCACCTACGCCGAGGGCGTCCAGGTCGCCGACCTGATCGCCACCGTGGTGAGGACGGGCTACACCGCCGAGGAGCCCGCACCACCGGAGCCCACGCCCGAGACGGCCGCGGAAACCCCCGAGCGGGACCTCGAACTCGGCGCCCTGCGCCACCGCCTGCTCGTCTCCGCCCTGCTCGCCGCGCCCGTGGTCCTGCTCGCGATGATCCCCGCGCTGCAGTTCGAGAACTGGCAGTGGCTCTCGCTCACGCTCGCCGCGCCCGTCGTCGTCTGGGGCGGCGCACCCTTCCACCGGGCCGCCTGGACCAACGCCCGGCACGGCGCGGCCACCATGGACACCCTCGTCTCGGTCGGCACGCTGGCCGCGTTCGGCTGGTCGCTGTGGGCGCTGTTCTTCGGCGACGCGGGCATGCCCGGCATGCACGACGAGTTCCGGCTCACCGTCTCGCGGATGGACGGCGCCGCCACCATCTATCTGGAGGTCGCCGCCGGAGTCGTCGCCCTGATCCTGCTCGGCCGCTATCTGGAGGCCCGCTCCAAGCGGCGCGCCGGGGCCGCCCTGAAGGCGCTGATGGAGCTGGGCGCCAAGGACGTGGCGGTCCTGCGCGGCGGGCGCGAGGTGCGGATCCCGGTCGACTCCCTCGGGGTCGGCGACCGGTTCGTCGTACGGCCCGGCGAGAAGATCGCCACCGACGGCACCGTCGTGGAGGGCGTCTCCGCGGTGGACGCGTCGATGCTGACCGGCGAGTCGGTGCCGGTGGACGTCGGCCCGGGCGACCGGGTCACCGGTGCCACGGTCAACGCCGGCGGCCGGCTGGTGGTCGAGGCCACCCGGGTCGGCGCCGACACCCAGCTCGCCCGGATGGCCCGGCTGGTGGAGGACGCGCAGAACGGCAAGGCCGAGGTGCAGCGGCTCGCCGACCGCGTCTCGGCGGTGTTCGTGCCCGTGGTCATCCTCATCGCGCTCGGCACGTTCGGCGTCTGGCTGGGCGTCACCGACGACACGGTCGCCGCGTTCACGGCCGCCGTCGCCGTCCTGATCATCGCCTGCCCCTGCGCCCTGGGCCTCGCCACGCCGACCGCCCTGATGGTCGGCACCGGCCGCGGCGCCCAGCTCGGCATCCTCATCAAGGGCCCCGAGGTGCTGGAGTCCACGCGCCGCGTCGACACGGTCGTCCTGGACAAGACCGGCACCGTCACCACCGGCCGGATGACCCTCCAGGCGGTGCACGCCGCCGAGGGCGAGGACGAGAAGGAGCTGCTGCGGCTCGCGGGCGCCCTGGAGCACGCCTCCGAGCACCCCGTCGCCCGCGCGATCGCCGCAGGCGCCGAGGAACGCGCCGGCGCGCTGCCGGCCGTCGAACACTTCGAGAACGTCCCCGGACGGGGCGTACGCGGGCGCGTGGACGGCCGCGAGGTGGCCGTGGGGCGCCTGTACGACGACCTTCCGCAGGAGCTGGCCCGCGCGGCCCGGGAGGCCGAGGAGCAGGGCCGTACGGCCGTCCTGGCCGGCTGGGACGGGCGGGCCCGCGGAGTCCTCGCCGTCGCCGACGCGGTCAAGGAGACCAGCGCGGAGGCGGTGTGCGAGCTGCGCGCCCTCGGGCTCACGCCGGTGCTGCTCACCGGGGACAACCGCACCGTCGCGGAGGCGGTCGCCGAGGCCGTCGGCATCGACGAGGTGATCGCCGAGGTGCTGCCCGAGGACAAGGTGGACGTCGTACGACGGCTGCAGCGCGAGGGACGGTGCGTGGCGATGGTCGGCGACGGCGTCAACGACGCGGCCGCGCTCGCCACCGCCGACCTGGGCCTCGCCATGGGCACCGGCACGGACGCGGCGATCGAGGCCGGAGACCTGACGCTGGTGCGCGGGGACCTCAGGGTGGCCGCGGACGCGATCCGGCTCTCCCGGCGCACCCTCGCCACGATCAGGGGCAACCTCGCGTGGGCCTTCGGCTACAACGTGGCCGCGCTGCCGCTGGCCGCCGCGGGCCTGCTGAACCCGATGATCGCGGGCGCCGCGATGGCCTTCTCCTCGGTGTTCGTGGTGACCAACAGCCTGCGGCTGCGGACCTTCCGGTGAAGTCGCCGGGCACCGCCGGGGATTCGCCGGGACCGAAGTAGGAGTCCCCCTGGAGTCCGGCGCGCGCCTCACATAAGCTCTTCACAAGGCTCGCGCATCATCCTTACGCTTGAGTCCTGATCGCCGTATCGGGGCTCTTGCGCACCTATAGGACATATGCAAGAGACGCAGATCACAGTGATGCGAACGTAACCATCGAAGGGGTTCGAAGGTCTAAGTTGGCGATGTCAGTCCAGCGTCTTGGGGGGCGCTGACTGGCATCTGGGGTTGTCTTGGGGGACTTCCTCAGAGATGCGTTGCCGGGGCACGTACACCGGGAAGCTTTGAGCGGCCCTCCCTGCGTGCGTTGTCCCGGCAGGTCGCACCGCATCACTGGAGCACGAGGAGTTCTGCTCGCCGTGCTCGAAACAGCGATTCAGGCGCTGTTCTCTCCGAGCGCCCGGCCGGATCCCGTGGGGGGAATCCGCACCGGGACATGGGAAGGCGCCCTGGTCGTCGGCCCGTGGGGGGACCGGCGTCTCAGGGCGCCTTCCGCTTTTCGCTCGTCGTCGAAGGTTCAGGGCCCGCCGGATCGGCAGGCCCTTGCGCTCCGTGTGTTCAGCGCTCCTCGACCGGCACGAAGTCGCGCTCGACGACGCCCGTGTAGATCTGGCGCGGGCGGCCGATGCGGGAGCCCGGCTCCTTGATCATCTCGGTCCACTGGGCGATCCAGCCCGGCAGGCGGCCGAGGGCGAACAGGACCGTGAACATCTCGGTCGGGAAGCCCATGGCCCGGTAGATCAGACCGGTGTAGAAGTCCACGTTCGGGTACAGCTTGCGCTCGACGAAGTAGTCGTCGGACAGCGCGTGCTCCTCGAGCTTCAGGGCGATGTCGAGAAGCTCGTCCTCCTTGCCCAGCGCGGAGAGCACGTCGTGCGCGGCGGCCTTGATGATCTTGGCGCGCGGGTCGAAGTTCTTGTAGACCCGGTGGCCGAAGCCCATCAGGCGGACGCCGTCCTCCTTGTTCTTCACCTTGCGGATGAAGGTGTCGACGTCGGAGCCGGAGTCGCGGATGCCCTCGAGCATCTCCAGCACGGACTGGTTGGCACCGCCGTGCAGCGGGCCCCACAGGGCACTGATGCCAGCCGAGATCGACGCGAACATGTTGGCCTGCGAGGAGCCGACCAGGCGGACCGTGGAGGTCGAACAGTTCTGCTCGTGGTCGGCGTGCAGGATCAGCAGCTTGTCCAGCGCGGCCACCACGACCGGGTCCAGCTCGTACTCGTCCGCCGGGACCGAGAAGGTCATGCGCAGGAAGTTCTCGACGTAACCGAGGTCGTTGCGCGGGTAGACGAACGGGTGGCCGATCGACTTCTTGTACGCGTACGCCGCGATCGTCGGGAGCTTGGCGAGCAGACGGATCGTGGAGAGGTTGCGCTGGTTCTCGTCGAACGGGTTGTGGCTGTCCTGGTAGAAGGTGGACAGCGCCGAGACGACCGAGGACAGCATGGCCATCGGGTGGGCGTCACGCGGGAAGCCCTTGTAGAAGTTCTTGACGTCCTCGTGCAGCAGGGTGTGCCGCGTGATGTCGTTCTTGAACGTCGTCAGCTCGTCGACGGTCGGCAGCTCGCCGTTGATCAGCAGGTACGCCACCTCGAGGAAGGTGGAGCGCTCGGCCAGCTGCTCGATGGGGTAGCCGCGATAGCGGAGGATGCCCGCCTCGCCGTCGAGGTAGGTGACAGCGGATTTATAGGCGGCCGTGTTGCCGTACCCGCTGTCCAGGGTCACCAGACCGGTCTGGGAGCGGAGCTTCCCGATGTCGAAGCCCTTGTCGCCGACGGTGCTGTCGACCACCGGGTAGGTGTACTCGCCGTCGCCGTACCGCAGTACTACAGAGTTGTCGCTCACGTCTTCCCTCACCGACGTAGTGCCTCATCTTCGAGGTGCCCTGACTGTCTCTACCATCCCCCATTTGGCTCAGGAGAGTGCACTCGGGGTCGACCATTGGGCCTATTGGCGGCACTCAGTGCCGCCAACCTGCTCATCCTGCCCCCTTCGCACGGCATCTGGAAGTGCTCTGTGACCTTTGCGACTCGTTTGATCGATCATTTTTTGTGATGCCGGTCGCCGTCCCTGGTCAGGGCCGGTCAGGGACCGCCGAGTCTGAAGTCCAGCGCCGTACAGCGCCGTCCCGCGGACACCGTGCGCACCGCCTGCCCGATCGCCTTGCGTGAACCGACGAGGACGACGAGTCGTTTCGCCCGTGTCACCGCCGTGTACAGCAGGTTCCGCTGGAGCATCATCCATGCTCCGGTGGTGACGGGAATCACCACAGCGGGATATTCACTCCCCTGTGAGCGATGGATCGTCACCGCGTACGCGTGTGCCAGTTCGTCCAGTTCGTCGAATTCGTACGGAACCTCCTCGTCCTCGTCCGTCAGCACCGTCAGGCGCTGGTCGACCGGATCGAGCGAGGTGACGACGCCCACGGTGCCGTTGAAGACACCGTTCTTCCCTTTTTCGTAATTGTTGCGAATTTGGGTGACCTTGTCGCCGACCCGGAAGACCCTGCCGCCGAACCGCTTCTCCGGCAGGTCCGGCCGGCCGGGGGTGATGGCCTGCTGAAGCAGTCCGTTGAGCGTGCCCGCGCCGGCCGGACCCCGGTGCATCGGCGCGAGCACCTGGACGTCCCGCCGGGGGTCGAGCCCGAACCTGGCCGGGATCCGCCGGGCGGCCACGTCCACCGTGAGCCGGCCGGCCTCCTCGGTGTCGTCCTCGACGAAGAGGAAGAAGTCCTGGAGACCGTCCGTGAGCGGATGCTGCCCGGCGTTGATCCGGTGCGCGTTGGTGACGACGCCGGACTGCTGGGCCTGTCGGAAGACGCGCGTGAGCCGGACGGCGGGGACGGGGCCGCCCTCGGCGAGCAGGTCTCGCAGCACCTCCCCCGCGCCGACGCTGGGCAGCTGGTCCACGTCCCCCACGAACAGCAGGTGAGCCCCCGGAGGCACGGCCTTCACCAGCTTGTTGGCGAGCAGCAGATCCAGCATCGACGCCTCGTCCACGACCACCAGGTCGGCATCCAGCGGGCGGTCCTTGTCGTAGGCCGCGTCGCCGCCGGGCTTCAGCTCCAGCAGCCGGTGGACGGTGGAGGCCTCGGCACCGGTCAGCTCCGACAGCCGCTTGGCGGCCCGGCCGGTCGGGGCGGCGAGAAGCACCTTGGCCCGCTTGGCGCGGGCCAGCTCCACGATCGAGCGGACCGTGAAGGACTTGCCGCAACCGGGCCCACCGGTCAGCACGGCGACCTTCTCGGTCAGCGCGAGCCTGACCGCCGCCTCCTGTTCGGGGGCGAGATCGGCGCCGGTGCGGGACTTCAGCCAGCCGAGGGCCTTGTCCCAGTCCACCTCCCGGAAGGCCGGCATCCGGTCGTCGCCGGTCCGCAGCAGGCGCAGCAGCTGGGAGGAGAGGGACAGCTCCGCACGGTGGAAGGGCACGAGGTAGACGGCCGTGACGGGCTCCGCCTCGCCGCCGTCCGGCCCGGGCACCTTCTCGCGGACGACCCCGGGGTCCTCCCCGTCCTCCGGGGGCCGGGCCAGCTCCGCGAGGCACTCGATGACAAGCCCGGTGTCGACGCCGAGCAGCTTCACCGCGTCGGCGATCAACCGCTCCTCCGGCGAGAAGCAGTGGCCCTGGTCGGCCGACTGGGACAGCGCGTACTGCAGGCCCGCCTTCACCCGCTCCGGGCTGTCGTGCGGGATGCCGACGGACTGGGCGATCTTGTCGGCGGTGAGGAAGCCGATGCCCCAGACGTCGGCGGCGAGCCGGTAGGGCTGGTTCCTGACGACGGAGATCGACGCGTCACCGTACTTCTTGTAGATCCGCACGGCGATGGACGTCGACACCTCGACGGTCTGGAGGAAGAGCATGACCTCCTTGATCGCCTTCTGCTCCTCCCAGGCGTCGGCGATCTTCGCGGTCCGCTTCGGACCCAGGCCGGGCACCTCGATGAGCCGCTTGGGCTCCTCCTCGATGATCCTGAGCGTGTCCAGCCCGAAGTGCTGGGTGATGCGGTCGGCGAAGACGGGCCCGATGCCCTTGACCAGGCCGGAGCCGAGATAGCGGCGGATGCCCTGGACGGTGGCAGGCAGCACGGTCGTGTAGTTCTCGACGTGGAACTGCTTGCCGTACTGCGGATGCGACCCCCAGCGGCCCTCCATGCGGAGGGACTCGCCGACCTGCGCACCGAGCAGCGCGCCGACCACCGTGAGCAGGTCGCCGGCGCCTCTTCCGGTGTCGACCCGGGCGACCGTGTAGCCGTTCTCCTCGTTGGCGTACGTGATCCGCTCCAGCACGCCTTCGAGCACGGCCGGCCGCCGCTCGGCCGTCGGGTTCCCCGCCTGTTGCGCCATGATCCGACGGTACCGGTGGGGTCTGACAACGGACACTGTTACTGTGCGTGGCCGTGAGGGGAGCCAACGGCGCAGGCGCCGTCGAAGAGTTCTACGCCCGCATCGAAACCGCCGTCGCGGACACGTGGTACCGGCCGCGCCGGACGGAATGGGGATGCGAGCTGACGGTGGACGTCCACACCCCGCAGTTCCGGGAGGTGTTGACCCGGCAGCGGGTCAGCCAGGTGCACACCTATCGTGTCGAGCTGCGCCCGCAGGAGAAGGCCTTCACGATCACCGACGTCGTCCGGACCGTCGAGTACGAGGCGGGCCTGGGCGGTGTGCGCCTGGGGACGGCGGTGTCGGTCGGCCGCAGCACGTACGTCACCAAGACCTGGAGCCTGGACGGCACCCTGGAGTACAGCTTCTCGTCCGCCGAGGGCCGCCGCCTGATCCGGGGCGCGGCCCGGGAGCTGGGCTGGCGGGAGCTGCGGCCCGCCAGTGTGAAGATCGCCCTGGGCTTCGGGATCTTCGGCGGCGTCATCGCCCTCGGCACGCTGATCGCCCTCGGTGTGGTCTTCCTGCTGTGAGGGCCGGCACCGAGATACACCGCCACTCAGTGATTCCCACACCGCAGCGCGCGTTCGCCCAGGGCACGCTCGAGCATCGCGGAGAGTGGCTTCGGGTGCGCCCGGCCGCAGCCGACCGCACCCGAAGCCCCACCTCTCGTCACTCAGCCCGCCGGTATGCCGGCCGTGGCGTTCGGGGCCGGCCGAGCGCGTAGGCGCAGGAGTTTTTCGAGAGTCGGGCTCAGCCCTGCCGCGTCCTTCCCCACCGCCGCGGGGGACCCCGCCGACGGGGACTTTCCTGTCGTCGGGGGCCTGCCTGTCGACGGGGGTTCGATCGGGTCCGTCGGGGGCGGCTTCTGGAGGGCCACGCAGTTCGACCTGCCCGATTCCGCCGAGCCGTTGACCGCGGTGACGCAGAAGTCGTAGTTCCAGTTGCCGGGGAACAGGCGTCGGGGACGAGCCCCTGGTCCCTGGGGCGCGGGCGGAAGGTGGCTGCGTGTTCTACGAGGGGCCGGCGGTCACGCTCGCCACAGGGACCAGCACGGCAAGCAGGAGACCGGTGGTGTCGGTGACGATCCGGCTCTGCCGGGCCGACGGGTCAGACCCGCGGGTGCGGGTGCTCCTTCAGGCCTCGAGGAAGGCGGTGAAGGCGGGGGCGGGGAAGGGCGACACCGAGACGGAAGTCGTCGTCGGCCGGTCCGGGGACCTGCGGATCTTCACCTGCCCCGCCGATCGCCGCCACGGGTTCCTGGTGGACCTGCACTGACCCGGCTCGGCACCGGCCGCCCGTAGATCCACCCTCCGATCACGATTGGGTTTCGGCCAACCCCACCCCCTTGCTTCACGCCATGTAATCGTTTCCAATCCCTCCTACAGGTCGATGTAATCGATTCCAGGCGTCACGAGTCCACAAGGAGGTGGGTCGGGGATGGCGAGTATCAAGGACGTCGCCGCCGCGGCGGGGGTGTCCGTGGCCACGGTGTCGCGGGTGCTGAACGAGCACCCCTCGGTCAGTGCCGACGCACGCACGCGGGTGATGGCCGCCGTGGAGGCGCTGGGGTACCGGCCGAACGCCGTCGCCCGGTCTCTGCGCACCGACCAGACCCACACCCTCGGCCTGGTCATCAGCGACGTACTGAATCCTTACTTCACCGAGCTGGCCCGTTCCGTCGAGGAGGAGGCCCGCGCTCTCGGCTACAGCGTGATCATCGGCAACGCCGACGAGCGGCCGGACCTGCAGGACCATCATGTGCGCAACCTGCTGGACCGGCGGATCGACGGGCTCCTGGTCTCCCCCACCGACGGCGGGTCGCCGTTGATGCTGGACGCCGCGCGCGCGGGGACCCCGATGGTGTTCGTGGACCGGTGGATCCCGGGCGTGGACGTGCCCGTCGTGCGGGCCGACGGGCGGGCGGCCATCCGGGATCTCGTGGCGCATCTGCACGGACTGGGGCACCGGCGGCTCGCGATCATCGCGGGCCCCGCGGCCACCACCACCGGCAGCGAGCGCGTCGCGGCCTTCCGGGAGGCCATGGCGGAGTACGGGATGCCCCTCCCGGACGTCTACACCGGCCAGGGCGACTTCCAGGCCGAGAGCGGGCGGCGGGTCACCGAGGGGTTCCTGGATCTTCCCCAGCCGCCCGAGGTCGTCTTCGCGGCCGACAACCTCATGGCCCTCGGCGCCCTGGACGCCATCCGCGCGCGCGGACTGCGGGTGCCGGACGACATCGCGCTGGCCGCCTTCGACGACATCCCGTGGTTCGTGCACACCGATCCACCGGTCACCGCTATCGCCCAGCCCACGGGCGAGCTGGGCCGGGCCGCCGTACGGGCCCTGGTCGACCGGATCGAGGGACGGCCGCCCGCGTCCGTCACCCTCGCCGCCCGGCTCGTCGTACGCCGCTCGTGCGGCGAGCCGCCCGCACCGGCCGCCGCCGCACCGGCCCCTTCGGCCGTGCGGACCTCTTCCGCCACACCCCCTTCCCCCACGCAGTCCCCCTCCCCAGTGCAAAGGAGCACGTCGTGAGCAACCCGGACGAGTTGCTGCGCATCGAGGGCATACGCAAGACCTTCCCCGGCGTGGTCGCGCTCGACGGAGTCGACTTCGACCTGCGCCGGGGCGAGGTGCATGTGCTGCTCGGTGAGAACGGCGCCGGCAAGAGCACCCTCATCAAGATGCTCTCCGGCGCCTACACACCCGATTCCGGGCGGATTCTGGCCGGTGGCGAGGAGGTGCGCATCCATGGCGCCCAGGACGCCGAGCGGCTCGGGATCGCCACCATCTACCAAGAGTTCAATCTGGTGCCCGATCTGACCGTCGCCGAGAACATCTTCCTGGGGCGGCAGCCGCGTCGCTTCGGGATGATCGACCGGAAGCGGATGGAGGCCGACGCCGAGGTGCTCCTCGCGCGCGTGGGCGTCCCTGTCTCGCCACGCGCGCGTGTGCGGGAACTCGGTATCGCACGGCTGCAGATGGTCGAGATCGCCAAGGCGCTCAGCCTGGACGCGCGCGTGCTCATCATGGACGAGCCGACCGCCGTGCTCACCTCGGAGGAGGTGGACAAGCTCTTCGGCATCGTGCGCTCGCTGCGCGCGGACGGCGTGGGGATCGTGTTCATCACCCATCACCTGGAGGAGATCGCCGCCCTGGGTGACCGGGTCACCGTCATCCGGGACGGGCGGAGCGTCGGGCAGGTGCCCGCCGCCACGGCCGAGGACGAACTCGTACGGCTGATGGTAGGGCGGTCCATCGAGCAGCAGTATCCGCGGCGACGGCCCGAGAAGGGCGCCGCGCTGCTCAGTGTCGAGGGGCTGTCCCGGGGCGGCGTCTTCCACGACGTGAGCTTCGAGGTGCACGCCGGTGAGGTCGTCGGCATCGCGGGCCTCGTCGGGGCCGGGCGGACCGAGGTCGTGCGGGCCGTGTTCGGCGCGGACCCGTACGACGGCGGGGTCGTGAAGGTCTCCGGGAGCGCGTTGCGGCGGCACGACGTGAACGCGGCGATGGCGGCCGGGATCGGGCTCGTCCCCGAGGACCGCAAGGGACAGGGGCTCGTGCTGGACGCCTCCGTCGAGGAGAACCTGGGGCTGGTGACCATGCGGTCGGCGACCCGGGCCGGGCTGGTCGACCGCAAGGCACAGCACACGGCGGCCGAGCGGATCGCGGGGCAGCTGGGCGTGCGCATGGCGGGCCTCGGGCAGCATGTGCGGACCCTGTCCGGCGGCAACCAGCAGAAGGTCGTCATCGGCAAGTGGCTGCTGGCCGACACCAAGGTGCTGATCCTCGACGAGCCGACGCGCGGTATCGACGTCGGCGCGAAGGTCGAGATCTACCAGCTCATCAACGAACTCACGGCAGCCGGGGCCGCCGTGCTGATGATCTCCAGCGATCTGCCGGAGGTGCTCGGCATGAGCGACCGGGTCCTGGTGATGGCCCAGGGCCGGATCGCCGGTGAACTCGCGGCCGACGAGGCCACCCAGGACGCCGTCATGGCGCTCGCCGTCTCCACCCCGACCACCGAGAAGGAGGCCACCCGTGGCCGCTGACACGCTCAAGAGCACAACGGGCGCGAGCGCCCCGGGCGGCCTGCGCCGGCTGCTCCTCGACAACGGCGCGCTGACCGCGCTGATCGTCCTGGTCATCGCCCTGTCGGCGCTGTCCGGGGACTTCCTGACGACGGACAACCTGCTCAACATCGGCGTCCAGGCCGCCGTGACGGCGATCCTCGCCTTCGGTGTCACGTTCGTGATCGTCTCGGCGGGCATCGACCTGTCGGTCGGTTCGGTGGCCGCGCTGTCGGCGACGGTGCTGGCCTGGAGCGCCACGAGTCATGGCGTGCCGGTGTTCCTGGCGGTCGTGCTGGCCGTCGCCACGGGCGTGGCGGCGGGCCTGGTGAACGGTTTCCTCATCGCCTACGGCAAGCTGCCGCCGTTCATCGCGACGCTGGCGATGCTGTCGGTGGCGCGCGGCCTGTCCCTGGTGATCTCCGGCGGCGTCCCCATCCCGTTCCCGGACTCGGTCTCGCACCTCGGGGACACCCTCGGCGACTGGCTGCCGGTGCCGGTGCTGGTCATGGTGGCGATGGGCCTCATCGCGGCGTTCGTGCTGGGCCGGACGTACATCGGCCGTTCCATGTACGCGATCGGCGGCAACGAGGAGGCCGCGCGGCTGTCGGGCCTGCGGGTGAAGAAGCAGAAGCTCGCGATCTACGCCCTGTCCGGGGTGTTCGCCGCGGTGGCGGGCATCGTGCTGGCCTCCCGGCTGTCCTCGGCGCAGCCGCAGGCCGCCGACGGCTACGAGCTGGACGCGATCGCCGCGGTCGTCATCGGCGGCGCCTCGCTCGCGGGTGGCACCGGCAAGTCGTCGGGCACGCTGATCGGCGCGCTGATCCTCGCGGTGCTGCGCAACGGCCTCAACCTGCTGAACGTGTCCGCGTTCTGGCAGCAGGTCGTGATCGGTGTCGTCATCGCGCTGGCGGTGCTGCTGGACACCGTGCGCCGCAAGGCCGGGGCGACCCCGGTGGCCGCCGGTACGGGCGGCGGGAACAAGGGCAGGCAGGCGGCGACGTACGGGCTCGCGGCCGTGGTGACGGTGGCGGTGGTCGGCGCGACCTCCTTCCTGCACGGCGGATCCTCGTCGACGACCCCGAAGATGGGCCTGTCGCTCTCGACGCTCAACAACCCGTTCTTCGTGCAGATCCGGGCGGGCGCCCAGGCCGAGGCGAAGAAGCTGGGCGTGGACCTGACCGTCACGGACGCCCAGAACGACGCCTCCCAGCAGGCCAACCAGCTGCAGAACTTCACCACGTCCGACCAGGGCGCGGTCATCGTGAACCCGGTCGACTCGGACGCGGCGAGCAACTCGGTCAAGGCCGCCGACAAGGCCGGGATCCCGGTCATCGCGGTCGACCGGGGCGTCAACAACGCCTCCGTGGACGCCCTGGTGGCCTCCGACAACGTGGCCGGTGGTGAGCTGGCCGCGAAGACGATCGCCGAGAAGCTGGGCGGCAAGGGCAGGATCGTGATCCTTCAGGGGCAGGCGGGTACCTCGGCGGCCCGGGAGCGGGCGGCCGGCTTCGCGCGGGGCCTGAAGGCCTACCCGGGCATCCAGGTGCTGGCCCAGCAGCCCGCCGACTTCGACCGCACCAAGGGCCTCGACGTGATGTCGAACCTGCTCCAGGCCCACCCCGACGTGCAGGGCGTCGTCGCCGCCAACGACGAGATGGCCCTCGGCGCGATCAAGGCGCTCGGCTCCAAGGCCGGCAGGTCGGTCCAGGTGGTCGGCTTCGACGGCACCCCGGACGGACTGAAGGCGGTCGAGGACGGCACGCTGTACGCGTCGGTCGCCCAGCAGCCGAGCCAGCTCGGGAGGATCGCCGTGGACAACGCGCTCAGGGCGGTCCAGGGCAAGAAGGTGGAGCCGACCGTGAAGGTGCCGGTGAAGGTGGTCACGAAGGACAACGTGGCCGGTTTCAGCGGCTGACAAGGACGGACGGGCGGACGGCCGCACCGGGCACGGAGTCCGGGGCGGCCGTCCGTCCGAAGTCATCTCTCAGGGGAGTCAACTGATGTACGACTACGACCTCCTGGTCGTGGGTTCGGCCAACGCCGACCTGGTGATCGACGTCGAGCGGCGGCCGGCCGCGGGCGAGACGGTGCTCGGCGGCGACCTGGCCGTGCACCCGGGCGGCAAGGGGGCCAACCAGGCCGTCGCCGCCGCCCGGCTCGGGGCGCGTACGGCCCTGCTGGCACGGGTCGGCGACGACGGGCACGGCCGGCTGCTGCTCGACTCCCTGCGGGCGGCCGGGGTCGACACGGTGGGCGTGCTGGTGGGCGGGGCGCCTACGGGCGTCGCGCTGATCACGGTCGATCCGTCCGGGGACAACAGCATCGTGGTGTCGCCGGGCGCCAACTCCCGTCTGTCGCCCGCGGACGTCCGGGCGGCCGTGAGCCTGTTCCTCGCCTCGCGGGTGGTGTCGGCGCAGTTGGAGATCCCGCTGGAGACGGTCGTGGAGGTCGTGCGGAACCTGGCTCCCGGCAGCCGTTTCGTGCTGAACCCCTCCCCGCCGCGCCCGTTGCCGCCGGAGGTGCTCGCCGCCTGCGACCCGCTGATCGTCAACGAGCACGAGGCGCGGGTGATCCTCGGTGACGCCTGCGTGAGCGAGGAGCCCGAGGACTGGGCACGGCTGCTGCTGGCCAAGGGGCCCCGCTCGGTGGTGGTGACACTGGGCGCGGAGGGCGCGCTGGTGTGCGACGGGTCGGGCGTGACCCGGGTGCCGTCGGTGAAGGTCGACGCGGTGGACACCACGGGGGCGGGTGACGCGTTCACGGCCGCGCTCGCCTGGCGGCTGGGGGCGGGTGCCGCTCCGGCCGAGGCGGCGGCCTACGCGGCGCGGGTGGGCGCGGCGGCCGTGACCAGGCGGGGCGCGCAGGAGTCGTACCCGACGGCTGCGGAGGTCGATGCGCTGCACCGTGCTGTCCCGGGGGACGATCCCCGGACCGCCGGCCAGGTGCCCGGTGCGTCACCGCGAGGTGAGTCGCTGTGAAGAAGGCGGGCATTCTCAACCGCCGTCTGTCGGGCGCCCTCGCCGCTCTGGGACACGGTGACGGTGTGCTGGTGTGCGACGCGGGCATGCCGATCCCGGACGGGCCGCGCGTGGTGGATCTGGCGTTCCGGGCCGGAGTTCCGTCGTTCGCCGAGGTCCTGGACGGCCTGCTGGCCGAGCTGGTGGTGGAGGGCGCCACGGCGGCGGAGGAGGTACGGGCGGCCAATCCGGCGGCGACGGCGCTTCTGGAGGGGCACTTCCCCGGCCTGGCGCTGGTCCCGCACGAGCGCCTGAAGGAGCTGTCGGCGGGGGCCCGGCTCGTCGTGCGCACCGGCGAGGCCCGCCCGTACGCCAACGTACTGCTGCGCTGCGGGGTGTTCTTCTAGGGCCTGCCGCCCGGACGTTTCGAGGGGGCGTTCCCGGTCCGTCGACCTGGGCACGCCCCCTCGGTTTTCCCCTCCGTACCAGAACCCCACGAATCCCCCCCGGGTCCCCTCCCGGGGTTCTGATGACAGGTACGACACCCAAGGCGCGGGAAGGGTTGCACGGGACGTCACATTTTTTTCGCCGCTAGCGGATCACGTGCTCCACGAACCGTCGCGCCGTCTCCGCCAGTACGTCCCGGCCGTCCCGGGCCCACAACTCCTCGTTGAAGAGTTCGACCTCGATCGGGCCCGTGTAGCCGGCCGCCTCCACGTGTCTCTTCCACTCGCGCATGTCGATCGAGCCGTCGCCGATCTGCCCGCGGCCGTTGAGGACGCCCTCGGGGAGGGGGGTGGTCCAGTCGGCGAGCTGGAAGGTGTGGATGCGGCCCGCCGCGCCCGCGCGGGCGATCTGGGCGGGGGCCTGGTCGTCCCACCAGATGTGGTACGTGTCCACGGTCACCCCGACCTGGTGCGCGGGGAAGCGTTCGGCGATGTCCAGGGCCTGGGCGAGGGTGGAGACCACGCAGCGGTCGGACGCGTACATGGGGTGCAGCGGCTCGACGGCGAGGCGGACGCCGTGGTCCTCGGCGTACGGGCCCAGTTCCCCGAGTGCGTCCGCGATGCGTTCCCGCGCGGCCCCCAGGTCCTTGGCGCCGGGCGGGAGGCCTCCCGAGACCAGGACCAGGACCTCCGTGCCGAGCGTGGCCGCCTCCTCGACCGCGCGGCGGTTGTCGGCCAGGGCCGCGGCCCGCTCCTGCGGGTCGGTCGCGGTGAGGAAGCCGCCCCGGCACAGGGTCGTCACGGTCAGGCCCGCGTCCCGGACCAGCTCGGCGGTCTCCTCCACGCCGTACGCCCGGACCGGCTCGCGCCACAGGCCCACCTGGCCGATGCCCGACCGGCCGCAGGCGTCCACGAGTTCCGGCAGTGACAGCTGTTTCACCGTCATCTGGTTGATGGAGAAGCGTTCGAGTCCGGTGCCGGTCATCGGTTCACCCCGTACAGCGACAGCAGGGTCTTCATGCGTTCCTCGGCGAGCCCCGGGTCCGGGAACAGGCCCAGGCCGTCGGCGAGTTCGTAGGCGCGGGCGAGGTGGGGGAGGGAGCGGGCCGACTGCAGGCCGCCGACCATCGTGAAGTGCGCCTGGTGGCCCGCGAGCCAGGCGAGGAGGACCACACCGGTCTTGTAGAAGCGGGTGGGGGTCTGGAAGAGGTGGCGGGACAGCTCGACGGTGGGGTCGAGGAGTGCCCGGAAACCGGCCGTGTCCCCGGTGTCGAGGACGCGTACCGCCTCGGCCGCGAGCGGGCCCAGCGGGTCGAAGATGCCGAGCAGGGCGTGGCTGAAGCCCTGGTCGTCTCCCGCGATCAGCTCGGGGTAGTGGAAGTCGTCGCCCGTGTAGCAGCGGACCCCGTCGGGGAGGCGACGGCGAAGGGAGATCTCCCGCCGCGCGTCCAGCAGCGACACCTTGATGCCGTCCACCTTGTCGGGGTGGGCGGCGATGACCTCCAGGAAGGTGTCCGTGGCCGCGTCGAGGCCGGCCGACCCCCAGTAGCCGGCCAGCGCCGGGTCGAACATCGGGCCCAGCCAGTGCAGGATCACCGGCTCGGCGGACTGGCGCAGGAGGTGGCCGTAGATCTCCAGGTAGTCCTCGGGGCCGGAGGCGGCGGAGGCCAGGGCCCGGGACGCCATCAGGATCGCCTGGGCGCCCGACTCCTCGACCACGGCGAGCTGTTCCTCGTAGGCCGCCCTGATCCCGGCCAGGGATCCGCCGGTGATCTGGTCGGTGCCGACCCCGCAGGCGATGCGGCCGCCGACCGACTTCGCCTCCGCCGCCGACCGGCGGATCAGTTCGGCCGCGCCCGCCCAGTCCAGGCCCATGCCGCGCTGGGCGGTGTCCATCGCCTCGGCGACGCCGAGGCCGTGGGACCACAGATGGCGGCGGAAGGCGAGGGTGGCGTCCCAGTCGACGGCGGCGGGCGAGTCGGGCGAGACGTCCGCGTACGGGTCGGCGACGACGTGGGCCGCGGAGAAGACCGTACGGGAGGTGAAGGGCGTGCCGGGGGTCGGTGCGAGGGGTTCGGTGCGCGGCTCGTACGTCCGCAAGGTGCCGTCCGGGGCGGGGAGCTGGAGGGTCACAGGGAGATCTCCGGGACGTCGATGCGGCGGCCCTCGGCGGAGGACCTCAGGCCCAGTTCGGCGAGTTGCACGCCGCGGGCGCCGGCGAGCAGGTCCCAGTGGTAGGGGGCGTCGGCGTAGACGTGCTTGAGGAACAGCTCCCACTGGGCCTTGAAGCCGTTGTCGAACTCGGCGTTGTCCGGCACCTCCTGCCACTGGTCGCGGAAGACCTCGGTGGTGGGGACGTCCGGGTTCCAGACGGGCTTGGGCGTGGCGCTGCGGTGCTGTGCGCGGCACTTCCTGAGGCCGGCCACCGCCGAGCCCTCGGTGCCGTCGACCTGGAACTCGACGAGTTCGTCCCGGTTGACGCGGACCGCCCAGGAGGAGTTGATCTGGGCGATGGCACCGCCCTCGAGTTCGAAGATGCCGTAGGCGGCGTCGTCGGCGGTGGCGTCGTAGGGCTTGCCCTGTTCGTCCCAGCGCTGCGGGACGTGGGTGGTGGCCAGGGCCTGCACGGACCTCACGCGGCCGAACAGCTCGTGGAGGACGTATTCCCAGTGCGGGAACATGTCGACGACGATGCCACCGCCGTCCTCGGCCCGGTAGTTCCAGGAGGGGCGCTGGGCGGGCTGCCAGTCGCCCTCGAAGACCCAGTAGCCGAACTCGCCGCGGACGGAGAGGATGCGGCCGAAGAAGCCGCCGTCGATGAGGCGCTTCAGCTTCAGCAGGCCCGGCAGGAAGATCTTGTCCTGGACGACGCCGTGCTTGATGCCCTTCTCGTGGGCGAGGCGGGCGAGGGCGAGGGCGCCGTCGAGGCCGGTCGCGGTGGGCTTCTCGGTGTAGACGTGCTTGCCGGCCGCGATCGCCTTCCTGAGCGACTCCTCGCGGGCGGAGGTGACCTGGGAGTCGAAGTAGATGTCGACGGCGGGGTCGGCGAGGACGGCGTCGATGTCGGTGGGGACGTGTTCCAGGCCGTGCCGTGCGGCGATCTCCCGCAGGGCGTGCTCGCGGCGGCCGAGCAGGATCGGTTCGGGCCAGAGCACGGTGCCGTCGCCGAGGTCGAGGCCGCCCTGTTCGCGCAGGGCGAGGATCGACCGGACGAGGTGCTGGCGGTAGCCCATGCGCCCGGTCACACCGTTCATGGCGATACGCACCGTCTTGCGTGTCACGTCAGTCCCCTTCATGGGCGCCGCGCGCCCGGGTTCAGCAGCAGCGTCGGTAGTGCAGCAAGCGCTTTCTATCTGATGAGAAGCTAGCCTCTGAACGGTGGTCTGTACAAGACCGTGTCCTCTTCGAGTTGTTCGAGGGGGCGAACAACGGGGGTCCGGGGCTTTAAGGTCTGCTCGACAGTCCCTCGGAACCAGGACCGGGGCCTGGCTGTCTACGAGGGCGTACGACATGATGCGCGACCGGAGGACGACGAGATGACGGTGACCCTGGCGGACGTGGCGGCCCGCGCCCAGGTCTCCCCCGCGACGGTGTCGCGCGTACTGAACGGCAACTACCCGGTGGCCGCGTCCACGCGCGAGCGGGTGCTGCGGGCGGTGGACGAACTGGACTACGTCCTCAACGGCCCCGCCAGCGCGCTCGCCGCCGCCACCTCCGATCTGGTCGGCATCCTCGTCAACGACATCGCCGACCCGTTCTTCGGGATCATGGCGAGCGCCATCCAGGCCGAGATCGGGGGGCCGGGCGGGCGTGCGGGCGGGGAACGGCTGGCGGTCGTCTGCAACACGGGCGGATCTCCGGAGCGCGAGCTGACGTACCTGACCCTGCTCCAGCGGCAGCGGGCGGCGGCCGTGGTGCTGACCGGCGGGGCCGTGGAGAACGTGCCGCACGCGGCGGCGGTCGCGGCGAAGCTGCGCAAGCTGTCGGAGGCCGGGACCCGGGTGGTGCTGTGCGGGCGCCCGCCGGCGCCGGACACCGAGGCCGTCGCCCTCACCTTCGACAACCGCGGTGGGGCCCGCGCGCTGACGGACCACCTCATCGGCCTCGGCCACCGGCGCCTCGGCTACATCGCCGGACCCGAGGAACGCACGACGACGCGGCACCGCCTGGAAGGTCACCGCGCGGCGCTGGAGGCGGCGGGCATCGAGGAGGACCCGCGCTGGACGGTGTACGGCCGCTACGACCGGCGGTCCGGCTACGAGGCCACGCTGGAGCTGCTGCGCCGTGATCCCGCGCTGACGGCGATCGTGGCGGCGAACGACTCCGTCGCCCTCGGTGCGTGCGCCGCCCTGCGCGACTCCGGCCTGCGCATCCCCGAGGACGTGTCGGTGGCCGGCTTCGACGACCTGCCGTTCAGCATCGACGCGGTGCCGTCGCTCACGACGGTGCGGCTGCCGTTGTCGGAGGCGGGGGCGCGGGCCGGACGTATCGCGATGGGCAGGGAGGAACCGCCGCCTGGCGGGATCGCGTCGGTGCGGGGGGAATTGATGGTGCGGGGGTCCTCCGGGGTGCCGCGGGGGTGAGTGGCTGTCGGCAACCGTCTGCCGTCTGCTGGGGGGCGGGGACGGGGCCGGGGGCGGGGGTGCGGGCCGTTGCCGGGTGCCGGTCGGATGTGGCTGGGCGCGCAGATCCCCGCGCCCCTGAGGTGGGGTGAGTGGACGACCTTCCGGGGGCGCCGGGGGTCCTCGCTTCGATCCGGCCGGTGCCGGTCGGATGTGGCTGGGCGCGCAGATCCCCGCGCCCCTGAGGTGGGGTGAGTGGACGACCTTCCGGGGGCGCCGGGCAGATCCCGGCGCCCCTGGGGTTGGGGGTTACAGGTGGGGTCTGTGGCCGTGTTCCTGGTGGGGGAAGGTCTGGTCGGCGCCCGGGAGGGTCGGCTTCGGTAGGGTTTCCACCTCCTCCTTCGCCTTCTCCAGCTGCTCCGCCGTGTCGTCCGGCAGGCGGGGCGGGTGGGGGCGGCGGTGGGAGAAGCGGAAGGCGCTGGTGAAGTCGCCGAAGGCCGCGCGCCGCCAGTCGCTGATGTTCGGCTCCTCCACGCCGGTGAAGCACTCCAGGAACCGCAGGGCCGAGGTGTGGTCGAAGGCCTCCGTGGCGACCCAGCCGCCCACGGTCCAGGGCGAGACGACGATCGCGGGGACCCGGAAGCCGCCGCCGATCGGGAGGCCGCCGATGAACTCGTCCTTCGTTCCCGCGGGAGGCGTGGGCGGGGCCACGTGGTCGAAGAGGCCGTCGTTCTCGTCGTAGTTGAGGATGAAGGCCGTCTTGCGCCACACCTTCGGGTTGGACGCGATCGCCTCGATCTTCGACGCCACGAAGTCCGCGCCCGCGGCCGGCAGGAAGTCCGGGTGCTCCGACTGGTAGCTGGTCGGCATGATCCAGCTCACCGCCGGGAGCCGGTCGTTCCGGGCGTCGTCCTCGAAGGTGCCCTCGGGCTGCGGACGCACCCCGCGCTCGTAGAGGTCGGAACCCGGCTGGGCGTTCCTGAAGGTGGCGAACTGCTCCAGCATGTTGCAGCCGTAGTCGTCGTCCTGCTGGTAGACCTTCCAGCTGATCCCGGCCGCCTGCAGCCGCTCGGCGTAGGTCGTCCAGCGGTACGGCGTCGGGGCCCTGTTGTTGATGACCGGGCCGCCCTGCGTGCCGCCCGGGTCGATCGAGCCGGTCATCCACATCAGCCGGTTGGGCCAGGTGGGCCCGAACACCGAGCAGAAGTAGTTGTCGCAGACGGTGAAGGCCTCGGCGAGCGCGAACTGGAACGGGATGTCCTCGCGCGTGTAGTAGCCCATCACGTAGGGGCCGTTGACGCCGTCGGCCTTGCGGTGGGCCGGCAGCCACCGGTCCATCTTGCCGCCGTTCCAGGCCTCGTGCTGCACCGACCAGGCGTGACTGGTGGACGGTATGGCCTGGGCGCTGGAGGTGTGGGTGTCGAGGTGGAAGGGCAGCAGGTACCCCTTGGGGTTCTGGGCGTCCGGCTGGTAGAAGACGCTGCGCCCGTCGTCGAGTCTGAGCGCGTGCGGGTCGGCGAAGCCGCGTACACCGGAGAGCGTGCCGAAGTAGTGGTCGAAGGACCGGTTCTCCTGCATCAGCAGGACGACGTGCTCGATGTCGCGCAGCGAGCCGTGCCGCGGCGGCTCGGCGGCGACCGCCTTCTGGACGCTCGGCGGGAGGAGGGAGAGCGCCGCGGCGCCGCCCAGCGTGCCGGCGGCGGAGCCCAGGAGCCTACGACGCGTCAACTCGGCCATGGATGCCCCTTCTTGAGCGATCACGTGGACTGGAGCGCAAGCCACTGTCCGCGTCGGGAGCCGAGCGGCGGCAGTGGCCGGCGATGAACATGCGGACAACGTGCGCCCTGCACTTGGCAAAGTCATGACATTTACCGGTCGAATGTCGCCCGCACGCGGCCGGGCCGTCACCGGCGTCACGGCATCTTCACGGGGACGCGGACGGAGGCGTACGCTCGGAGATATCTCTGACTCAGTCAACTATCCGAGGGCGTGCTCATGACCATCGAGGACATCCGCTCGTTCAACCGCTTCTACACGGGCCTCATCGGAGCCCTCGACTACGGCCGCCACCTGTACGCCCCGTACACCCTCACCGAGTCGCGCGTGCTGTACGAACTCGCCCACGCCGCGCATCTCGACGCGGCCGATCTGCGCACCCGGCTCGACCTGGACGCGGGGTACTTGAGCCGGATCCTGAACAAGTTCGAGGAGGGCGGGCTGATCGAGCGCGGCCCGTCGGACAGTGATCCGCGCCGGCGGCGGGTCCGGCTCACCGCGCGCGGACGGGAGGCCGCCGGGCTGCTGGACGAGCGGGCCCGGGACACGGTCGGGACCCTGCTCGACACCGTGGACCCGGCGGACCGGCCACGGCTGGCCGAAGCCATGCGGACCATTCGGGGGATTCTCCGGGACCAGTCCGCCCCGGCCCCCGCGGAGGTCGTGCTGCGCGAGCCGCACCCCGGTGACCTGGGCTGGATCGTGCAGCGCAACGCCGCCCTGTACGCGGCCGAGTACGGCTGGAACGCCGACTACGAAGGCCTCGTCGCCCGGATCGTCGCCGACTTCGCGGAGGACCACGACCCGCATCTGGAGCGGGTGTGGATCGCCGAGCTGGACCGCCGCCCGGTGGGGTGCGTGATGTGCGTACGGGACGACGCGCCGGGCACCGCGCGACTGCGGCTGCTGATCGTCGAGCCCGAGGCGCGCGGGCACGGCATCGGCGACCGGCTGGTGCGGGCCGTCGTCGACTTCGCGCGCGGGGTCGGCTACCGCGACCTGGTGCTGTGGACCAACGACATACTCAGCAGCGCCCGCCACCTCTACCAGCGGCACGGCTTCGTCCTCGTCGCCGAGAAACCGCACCGCTCCTTCGGCAAGGATCTCGTCGGCCAGGACTGGCGGCTGGAGTTGCATGGATCCGGCGACTGAGGGGTACTTTCGGTGCCCATGAAGCTGGCGTTCTCCACTCTCGGCGTCCCCGGCCTGCCCGTCCCGGAGGTCCTGGCGCTCGCGACCGCACACGGCTACCACGGCGTCGAACTGCGCGCCCATCCGGAGGAACCGGTGCACCCCGGCCTCTCCCCCGCCGACCGCGCCGAGACCGCGACCCTGTTCAAGGGCGCCGGGATCGAGGTGCTGGGCATCGCCGGGTACGCACGCGTGGCCGCCCCCGGCGACGACGGTCCGGTGCTGGAGGAGATCCGCGGTCTCCTCCAGCTCGCCCATGACCTGGGCGCGCCCTTCGTCCGCGTCTTCCCCGGCGCCGACCCCGGCCGGCCCCGCGAGGAGGCCGACGCCGTCGCCGCCCGGCGGCTCGGCACCGCCGCCGAGGACGCCGCGGCGCTCGGCGTCCGCATCCTGCTGGAGACCCACGACTCGCACAGCACCGGCGCCGACGCGATCCGGATCCTCGGCCCGGTCGGCCATCGGCGGGTGGGCGCGCTGTGGGACGTGATGCACACCTGGCTGGGCGGCGAACAGCCCTCGCAGACGTACGCCGCCCTCGCCCCCCACCTGGGGTATGTGCAGGTCAAGGACATCTCCTCGGCCGAGGACACCACCCCGTTGCCGCTCGGCGCGGGTGTGCTGCCGCTCACCGAGTGCGTGGACGTCCTCTCCCGGCACGGCTGGGACGGCTGGCTGTGCTGGGAGTACGAGAAGCGGTGGTACGAGAGCGCCGCCCCGCTTCCCGGGCTGCTGGGCGCGGGCCGGGACCACCTGGCACGGCTGCTGGGCGAGGCGGCATAGGCGCTTCCCACGCGCCCCTTCGGGGGCGCGGCCCCGGTCAGCCGGTCGTGCGCAACGCCGCGAACGCCTCGTGGAAGCCCGGGAACGTCTTGCGTACACAGGCGGGGTCGTCGTACGACAGACCGGGGGTGCGCAGGGCGGTCACCGCGAAGGACATCACGATGCGGTGGTCGCCGAAGGACTTGATCTCGACCCCGGGCGCGGGCCGGCCCGGCCGGATCTCGATCCGGTCGGGGCCGGTCGCCACGTCCACGCCGAGCCGCCTGAGGTTGTCCGCGCAGGCCTCCAGCCGGTCGCACTCCTTCACCCGGGTGTTGGCGACGTCCTCGATGCGGACCGGGGCGGCGGCGAACGGCGCGATCGCGGCCAAGGTCGGCATGGTGTCGGAGATGTCCCGCATGTTCACGGTGAGCCCGCGCAGCACTCCCGTGCCGCGTACGGTGGTCCGGTCCTCGGCCACCTCCACCTCCGCGCCCATCCGCCGCAGCACCTCGACGAAGCGCAGGTCGCCCTGGAGCGCCGCCGCGCCGAGGCCCGGCACGGTGACCTCCAGGCCCGGGGTGACGGCCGCCGCGGCGAAGAAGTAGCTCGCGGTCGAGGCGTCGGGCTCCACGGCGTAGGTGGTGGCCCGGTAGCCGCCGGGCGGGACGTCGTACACCGCGCCGTCCCGGACGACCGTGACGCCGAACGCCCGCATCATCGCGAGCGTGATCTCCACGTAGGGCGCCGAGACCAGGTCCGTCACGCGGATCCGCAGGCCCCGGCGGGTGAGCGGGCCCAGCATGAGCAGCGCGGTGAGGTACTGGGAGGACTCGCCCGCGTCCACGACGACCTCGCCGCCCTCGACCCCGGCCGCCCGGACCGTGAGCGGATGGTGGCCCTCGGCCTCCTCGTGCCGCAGGTCGACGCCCAGGGCGCGCAGGGCACGGGTGAGCGGGCCGAGGGGGCGGCGGCGCATCTGCGGGGAGGCGTCGAAGCGGTAGGTGCCGTGGCCGGTGGCGGCCAGGGTGGGCAGGAAGCGGGCGGTGGTGGCACCGTCGCGGCAGAAGACGTCGGCCGCGGGGAGCGCGGGCCCCTGCGGGCGGCCGTCCACCTGCCAGGCCTCCGGGGTGCGGCCCACCCGGTAGCCGAGCCGGGTCAGGCCCTCGGCGAAGCCCTCGGTGTCGTCGGAGCGCAGGGGCCGCAGGAGGGTGCTGACGCCGTCGGCGGCGGCCGCGAGGAAGAGCGCGCGGGCGGTGATGGACTTGGAACCGGGGATGTCGACTGCGGGCATGGCCGCATGATGACCGCTGGTCCGCGATCCGGTCACGGATGTCCAGGGGCTGGACCGCCCCCCGCTTCGGCGGCGGCCGGCCCGCTCGCGCCGGGAACCCGTCGCCACCCCGGTTCGTCCAACGCCCAGGTTGCCGGACGAGTCTCCGTGCCGTGGTGTCGGCCCTTCGCGACTGGCCGCGAACGCCGATCCACCCTCTCAGCCGCGGCGCGGCCGACAGCCCGCCGCCACCGGCGCGCCCCCCTCCCATGCGCCGGTGGCGGCCCCGTCCGCCGGTACTGTGCATTCCCTTGACGGAAAGAAACTTCCCGGATATTGCTGACTCCTCGGAAGTTTCCTTCAGCGGTACTCCTCTGGAAGGAGCACACGTGCACGACACCAGCACGGGAAGCACGGGAAGCACCGCACGGCCGTCCAGACGCGCCGTCCTCGCCGCGACCGCGGGACTCACCGCCGCGCTGACCGTACCGACGACCGCCCGCGCCGCCACCGCCGACGACCCTCGCCTGCGTGCCCTGATCTCCCGGATGTCGCTGGAGGAGAAGGTCGGCCAGCTCTTCGTGATGCGGGCCTACGGCCACTCCGCCACCGCCCCCGACCAGGCCGACGTCGACGCCAACCTCAAGGAGATCGGGGTTCGTACCGCCGCCGAGCTGATCGCCAGGTACCGGGTGGGCGGCATCATCTACTTCACCTGGGCCCACAACACCCGTGACCCGCACCAGATCGCGGACCTGTCCAACGGCATCCAGCGGGCCTCCCTGGACCAGCCGCGCGGACTGCCGGTGCTCATCGCCACCGACCAGGAGCACGGCGCCGTCTGCCGGGTCGGCAAGCCCGCGACCCTCTTCCCCGGCGCCATGGCGATCGGTGCGGGCGGCTCCCGCTCCGACGCCCGCACCCTCGGCCGGATCTCCGGCGCCGAGCTGCGCGCGATGGGCATCAACCAGGACTACTCCCCCGACGCCGACGTGAACGTCAACCCGGCCAACCCGGTCATCGGCGTACGGTCCTTCGGCGCCGACCCGGAGGCCGTGGCCAGGCTGGTGGCCGCCGAGGTGAAGGGCTATCAGGCGTCCCGGGTCGCGGCGACGGCCAAGCACTTCCCGGGCCACGGGGACACCGCCGTCGACAGCCACTACGGCTTCCCGGTCATCACGCACAGCCGGGAACTGTGGGAGGAGCTGGACGCGGTGCCCTTCCGGGCCGCGATCCGGGCGGGCATCGACTCGATCATGACCGCGCACATCCAGTTCCCGGCCCTCGACGACTCCGGTGACCCGGCCACCCTGTCCCACCCGATCCTCACCGGCATCCTGCGCGGTGAACTCGGCTACGACGGCGTCGTCATCACCGACTCGCTGGGCATGGAGGGCGTCCGCACGAAGTACGGCGACGACCGGGTGCCGGTGCTCGCGCTCAAGGCCGGCGTCGACCAGCTGCTCAACCCGCCGTCCATCGACGTGGCCTGGCACGCGGTCCTGAAGGCCGTCCAGGAGGGCGAGCTGACCGAGGCCCGCCTGGACGAATCGATCCTGCGCATCCTGCACCTCAAGACCCGGCTCGGACTCTTCGACCACCCGTACGGCAGCCGGGCGGGCGTGGACCGCGCGGTGGGCACCCGGGCCCATCTGGCCGCCGCCGACCGGATCGCCGAGCGCACCACGACACTGCTGGTCAACGAAGGCGGCCTGCTTCCGCTGGACCGCCGCACCGCGCGCAGGATCCTGGTCGTCGGCGCCGACCCGGCCTCCCCGTCCGGCACCACCGGCCCGCCCACCGGCGTGCTGGCCGCCGCCCTCACCGAACTGGGCTTCACCGCCACGGCCCTGTCGACCGGCACCGCCCCCTCGGCCGCGACCGTCACCAAGGCGGTCACGGCCGCGCAGGACGCGGACGCGGTGGTCGTGGCCACCTACAACGTGACGGCGGGCAGCGCGCAGCGGACGCTGGTGGAGCGGCTGCTGGCGACGGGCCGGCCGGTGGTGGCGGTGGCCGTCCGCAACCCCTACGACGTCGCCCACCTGCCCCAGGTCAAGGGCTGCCTGGCGACCTACTGCTGGACCGATGTCGAACTGCGGGCCGCCGCCCGGGTGATCGCCGGGCGGGTGTCGCCGCGCGGGAGGCTGCCGGTGCCGGTGCAACGGGCGGACGATCCGACGCAGGTGCTGTACCCGATCGGGCACGGGCTGTCGTACGAGACATACGCAGCGCATCGGGCGTAACACCCTCGACAGGCGGAAACCCTCCCGAACGGCTGGCGTGGCCCCGGTGCCCGGGCCACGCTGGAGGGGGTGTCTGGGGGGGGTCGCGATGAACGGTGCCGCGGGAGTGCGCTGCCGGCTGCTGCTCGCCGCCTTCCTGGCCGCCGCCCTGCCGGTCCTGTCCGGCTGCCGGGGGCCGGCGGACGCCCCGGTGGGCAGCGCCCGGTCCACGTCGGCCGCGACCGCCGGCCACGGCGCCGAGTTCCTCGCGGTCGGCGAGTGCAGTTCCTTCGGGACGGCCAGCTTCACCGAGGTGCCGTGCGCGGGCGAGCGGGCGGCGGCCAAGGTCGTCGCCCGCCACGAGGGTGCGGTCACCGACGGTCCGCCGTGTCCGGCGACCACCGACTTCGTGCTGCACATCAGCGCGCAGGCCGCGGCCGGCGACGAGGACGGCGACGGCGCGATCCCGCAGGGTTACGCCTGTATGCGCGCCCTTGTGCCCCCGCACCCCGGTGATCCCGGCGGCGGGGGCGGTCCGCGCACGATCCCGGGCGACTGCGTGTACGACTCCGGCGACGGCCAGGTCCGCGAGACGCCCTGCGACGGCTCGGGCCGGCGCGCGCCCCGGTACCGGATCACCAGGGCGGCCCCGGCCCGCGCGGACTGTCCCGCCTCGACCGCGCTCTACGTCCACCTCGGCGGCCGCGACCCGGTGGGCTGCGCCCGGCGCCTGTGAACCCGGAGGGCTCCGGCGGGCGACGGGAAGCCGCCGCCCACCGGAGCCGCCTCGAGAATGTCGGCCGGGACGGGCGTCAGGGCCGCAGCGCGGGTTCGCGCTCCACGTCCCGGACGTCCAGCTTCGCGTCGTAGCGGGCCAGCGGCTTCGCCGCCGACGGGTTCGCCTTAACCGCCGGCGAGGCCACACCCGCCCACGCGAGGATGCGGGCCGTGGCGAGGGCCTTCTGGTCGGGGACCAGGCCCGCCACATTCGCGCCGTGGTTCAGGCCGGGCGCGGTGAAGACGTAGGAGTCACGGGCGCCCGCACCGAGCCGGAAACGCTCGGAACCCCAGGGGTCGTTCTGGCCGTAGACGAACAGCATGTGCGTGGCGTGGTGGCGGACCCAGCCGTCCACGTCCCGCATCGCCCGCGGCTGGAAGCGCATCGGGATGGACCGGGGCACGAAGTTGCGCGGCGGCTGGTAGCCGTAGCGGATCAGCTTCGGCTCGATGTGCGGGAAGCGGATCGTCGGGGCGCCGAGCTGGGTGCCCGCCTGGTAGTAGTACGGGGTGTACGTCTCCAGGCCCTGGTCGGTGTACGCCGAGAAACCGGAGATGGTGTCGACCGAGTCCCAGATCTCGTCGTCGCTCGCCCCGGCCGCGTCCGCCGGGATCGTGTCGCAGTCCTTCAGCAGGCTGTACTGCCAGAAGCCCCACACGTAGTCGAGGACGACGGCCTCGTACGCCCTGTCCAGGCCGCCGATGGTGTCGAAGGTGTAGCCCTTCTCGGCGGCGTACTGCGCGTACTTCGCCTCCAGCGGCTCCCGGCGCACCAGCGCCTGGCGCTGCACGGCGTTCAGCCGGTCCCGGCACTCCTTGGTGCCGACCTGGGCGAAGAAGCGATCGTAGGCCGAGTCCTCGTCGTTCACGACGTCGTTCGGGGCGACGTAGGCGACGACGCCGTCCATGTCGCGCGGGTAGAACCGCTCGTAGTAGGTGGCCGTCATGCCGCCCTTGGAGCCGCCGGTGGCGAGCCAGTTGCCGCCGTAGACCGGCGCGAGGGCCCGGTAGACGCGGTGCTGGTCACTGGCCGCCTGCCAGATGTCGAGCTTGGACCAGTCGGCCGGGGCGGGACGGGAGGGGGTGAAGAAGCGGTATTCCAGGGAGACCTGGTTGCCGTCCACGATCTGGGTGGGCTCGCGGCGCGAGGGGGTCGTGGAGACGTTGTAGCCGCTGGTGTAGAAGACCGTCGGGCGGCTCGTGTCCTTGTGCAGCACGGTGATGCGCTGCTGGAAGGTGCCGCGGTCGGGATGGCGGTGGTCGATCGGCTGGGTGTAGTTCAGGACGAAGTAGCGGTAGCCGGGATACGGCTTCTCCTGGATCAGGCTCATGCCCGGTATGGACAGCAGCCGGTCCTTGATGTCGGGCTCGGACTGTGCGGCGGTGGCCGCGCCCGCCGTGCTCAGCGTGCCTATGAACACCGTGAGCGCCAGCAGCCATCTGAGCGCCTTGCGCATGCGCACTCTCCCCTGTGAGACAGATGTGCGCCGGAAGTTATCCCAGCAACAGCCGTCACACCAGGGGAAATTGAGGAGCTGTCAGGATCGGGGTCCGGGCGCTCAGCACAGGATCCAGCCGGAGCTGACCGAATCCCGGCCCACCGAGCCCCTGATCCACACGCAGCGATGCCCGGCGTGCACGGTCACCGGACCCGCGTGGTGCTTGTAGCGGCCCTTGTCGACGACCGGCCGGTTGCCGCGGGCCTGGACGCTCACCGACATCGTCCGGGTGGGGCCGGGGTGCCGGGCGACGGTGACGGCGCAGACGTATCCGTTGCGCTTGTAGACATGGGTGACGCCGGTGCTGAACGGCAGGGTGCGCACCTCGCGCCCCGCGCAGCCGCGCGCCGTGTAGGCCTGGGCGGTACCGGTCGCCGTGAAGGCGAGCGCCCCGGACGCGGCCAGCACGGCCGCGCCGAGCGCCAGCCGTCGGCGTATCGCACCTCTGTCCACTGTCGTCCTCCCCGTACCGCGATCGTCCGTCCCCCGATGACCGTACTGATGTACGGACGCACGACATGTGTCGCATGGTTGCACGACCGTCAGCGGTACACGTCGGCCGGGGCCTCAGCGGGAGGCGCCGACCGGCTCCTCCGGCTCGGACTGGCCCACGAACGCCCGCCACAGCTCGGCGTACCGGCCGTCGCGGGCCAGCAGTTCCTCGTGCGTGCCGTCCTCCGCGACCCGGCCGTGGTCCATCAGCACCACCCGGTCCGCGCGGGCCGCGGTGGTCAGCCGGTGGGCCACCACGAGCGTCGTACGGCGGCCCGCCAGGCGGTCGGTGGCCTGGTTGACCTGGGCCTCGGTGGCCAGGTCGAGTGCGGCCGTGGCCTCGTCCAGGAGCAGGACGTCGGGGTCGACCAGTTCGGCACGGGCGAGAGCGATCAGCTGGCGCTGGCCGGCCGAGAGGTTGCGGCCGCGCTCGGCGACCTCGTGCAGATAGCCGCCCTCCAGCGTGGCGATCATCTCGTGCGCGCCGACCGCCCGTGCCGCCGCCTCCACCTCGGCGTCGGTGGCGTCGGGACGGCCGTAGGCGATGGCGTCGCGGAGGGTGCCGGGGAAGAGGTACGCCTCCTGCGGGACGACCCCGAGCCGGTGCCGGTACGAGGTCAGGTCCAGGGAGCGCAGATCCGTGCCGTCCACGGTGACCCGGCCGGCGGTGGGGTCGTAGAACCGGGCCACCAGCTTCACCAGGGTCGACTTCCCGGCGCCCGTCTCGCCGACGAACGCGACCGTCTGCCCGGCCGGGATCGTCAGGTCGATACCGGCGAGCGCCTCCTCGTCGTCGCCGTACGCGAAGCGCACGTCCTCGAAGGCGATGTCACCGCGCAGGGAACGCACGTCGAGGGGCCAGGCGGCGGGCTTCGTGGACGTGGGCTCGCGCAGCAGCTCCTGGATGCGGCCCAGCGACACCGTGGCCTGCTGGTAGCCGTCGAAGACCTGGGAGAGCTGCTGGACGGGCGCGAAGAACAGGTCGATGTAGAGCAGGTACGCCACCAGCGCGCCCGTGGTCAGCGTGGCCGCGTCCACCCGTCCCGCGCCCGCCATCAGCACGGCCGCCGCGGCGACCGAGGACAGCAGCTGGACGAAGGGGAAGTAGATCGATATCAGCCACTGGCCGCGGATGCGGGCGCTGCGGTAGCTGTCGCTGCGCTCGGCGAACCGCCGCGCACCGTCCCGCTCCCGCCGGAAGGCCTGCACGATCCGCAGTCCCGCCACCGACTCCTGGAGATCGGCGTTCACCACCGAGACCCGCTCGCGGGCGAGCTGGTACGCCTTCACGCTCGCCCGGCGGAAGAAGTAGGTGGCGACGACCAGCGGGGGCAGGGTGGCGAAGACGACGAGGGCGAGCTGCACGTCGATCACCAGCAGGGCGACCATGATGCCGAAGAAGGTGACGACGGAGACGAACGCCGTGACCAGACCGGTCTGCAGGAACGTCGACAGGGCGTCGACGTCCGTCGTCATCCGGGTCATGATCCGGCCGGTCAGCTCGCGCTCGTAGTAGTCGAGGCCGAGGCGCTGGAGCTGGGCGAAGATCTTCAGCCGCAGCGTGTAGAGGACGCGTTCGCCGGTACGGCCGGTCATCCGGTTCTCGCCGGTCTGCGCGGCCCACTGGACGAGGACGGTCAGCAGGCCGAGCAGGGCGGCCGCCCACACCGCCCCGAGGGCCGTCCGGGTGACGCCCTGGTCGATGCCGTGCCGGATCAGCACCGGCAGCAGCAGTCCGGCGCCCGCGTCCACCGCGACCAGCAGCAGGCTGACGAGCAGGGGCGCGCCGAAGCCGCGCAGCAGGCGGCGCAGGCCGTAGGAGTCCTCCGGCAGGACCGCCCGGCCCTCGTCGATGTCGGGGGTGTCGGTGGCCGGGGGAAGCGCCTCGACCTGGGCGAGCAGTTCGGGGGTGGCCGGGGTGCCGCTGAGCGCCTGGTCCTTGGGCTCGCGGTCGCCGGTCCACAGCCTGGGGGTCACGCCCCGCTCGGCGTCGAACTCCGCGTCCAGCTCCTCGCGCAGGGAGGTGTCCTCCTGCGGCTCGGCCGGGCGCTCGTGGCCCGGGGAGACCCCGCCCAGCTCGTCCGGGTCGGTCAGCAGACGGCGGTAGAGAGCCGAGCGCTCCTGGAGTTCCTCGTGCGTGCCGACGTCGGCGAGCCGGCCGCCGTCCAGGACGGCGATGCGGTCCGCGAGGTTCAGGGTGGAGCGGCGGTGGGCGATGAGGAGGGTGGTGCGGCCCTCCATCACCTGCTTCAGCGCCTCGTGGATCTCGTGCTCGACGCGGGCGTCCACGGCCGAGGTGGCGTCGTCCAGGACGAGCAGGCGCGGGTCGGTGAGCAGGGCGCGGGCGAGCGCGATGCGCTGGCGCTGGCCGCCGGAGAGCGTCAGGCCGTGCTCGCCGACCGCGGTGTCGTAGCCCTCGGGCAGCTCGGCGATGAAACGATCCGCCTGGGCGGCGCGCGCGGCGGCCTCGATCTCCTCCTGGCCGGCGTCCGGGCGGCCGTAGGCGATGTTGGCGCGGACCGTGTCCGAGAAGAGGAAGGAGTCCTCCGGGACCAGGCCGATCGCGGCCCGCAGCGAGTCCAGGGTCAGCTCCCGCACGTCGTGGCCGCCGATCAGGACGGCGCCGTGGGTGACGTCGTAGAAACGCGGCATGAGCAGGGAGAGAGTGGACTTGCCGGAGCCGGAGGAGCCGACGACGGCGAGGGTCTCGCCGGGCCGGATCTCGAAGCTGAGCCCGTCGAGGACCTTCGGGCCGCCGGCGTACGCGAAGGACACGTCGTCGAACTCGACGGTCGCGGGCGCGTCGGCGGGCAGCTCCTTCGCGCCGTCCTTCAGCGTCGGCTCGGTGTCGATCAGCTCCAGCACCCGCTCGGTGCCGGCACGGGCCTGCTGGCCGACCGTGAGGACCACCGCGAGCATGCGGACGGGGCCGACGAGCTGGGCGAGATAGGTGGAGAAGGCGACGAACGTACCCAGCGTGATGTGCCCGCGCACGGCGAGCCAGCCGCCGAGGGCCAGCATGGCGACCTGCCCGAGCGCGGGTACGGCCTGCAGGACGGGGGTGTACCTGCTGTTCAGGCGGATGGTGCGCAGACGGCCGGCGAACAGGCGGCGGCCGACCTCCCGGAGTTTTCCGGTCTCCTGCTCCTCCTGCCCGAAGCCCTTCACCACGCGCACGCCGCTCACCGCGCCGTCGACCACGCCCGCGACCGCCGCGGCCTGGGCCTGGGCGTACCAGGTGGCGGGGTGGAGCTTGCTGCGGCTGCGCCTGGCTATGTAGCCGAGCGCCGGGGCGACGGCCAGCGCGACCAGGGTCAGCGGCAGCGACAGCCACGCCATGATCATCAGGGAGATCAGGAAGAGCAGGACGTTCCCGATGGTCATCGGGAGCATGAAGAGCAGGCCCTGGATCAGCTGGAGGTCGCTGGTGGCCCGGCCGACCACCTGCCCGGTGGACAGCTCGTCCTGGCGGCGGCCGTCGAGCCGGGTGATCGTGTCGTACATCTCGGTCCGCAGGTCGTGCTGGACGTCGAGGGCGAGCCGGCCGCCGTAGAAGCGGCGGACGTAGGTGAGGGCGTAGACCAGGACGGCGGCGCCGACCAGGGCGCCGGCCCAGGGGGCCATGCGGCGGCTGTGGTCGCCGATCACGTCGTCGATGATCACCTTGGTGACCAGCGGGACGACGGCGAGGACGGCCATGCCGGCGAGGGACGAGCCGAGGGCCAGCACGACGTCCTTGGGATACCGCCAGGCGTAGGCCGCCAGTCGCCGTGCCCATCCCCGTTGCGTTGCCACGCCGATGCCTCCTGTCGACTGACCTGGTCTACCGGAAGGCACCAACGTCTTTCGCCGGAGATTTCATCCCGCTGCAACAATTACCGCGGCGTGCGTACCCGCAAGGAGAGGAACCGGGTCGTCTGGACGGCGTTCTGGTTGTCGTCGCTCACCAGCAGGACCTTCAGGCGGCCCGCGCGGTCACGCCCCGTGACCGTCATCCCCTCGATGTTGTCCAGCAGCGGATTCGGCTGGGGCTGCTTCGCCGTGGCGCCCAGGGACGGGCAGCCGGCGATGTCGGCGAGCAGGGTCTTCCCGACCAGGCGGACGTCCGGCCCGCCGGTGAGGTGCGCGACACCGCTGGTGTCGGCGGCGCGGCGGGGGTCGGCCAGGTAGAGGCGGACGGTGTTGCCGACACCGCTGGTGAAGCCGCGCTCCAGGACGAGGAGGCGGCCGTCGGACGTGGCCTGCACCTCGGGCACGCCGAGGCCGGTGTCGGCGCGGTAGGCGTACTGGGCCGCGAGCCGGAAGCGGTCGTCCTTCGTGCGCTGCCAGGTCTGGAAGCGGACGATCCCCGCGCTGTCCCCCGAGATCGCGTACTCCATCGACGCCAGCAGCCGGTGGCCGCCCGGCAGCAGGGTCAGGCCCTCGAAGGTCTGGTTGGCGGTGGCCCGGCCGGCCGGGGCGACCAGGAGGGAGGACGGCACCGGGAGCCGGTCGAGGATCCTGCCGTCGCGCGAGTAGCGGCGTACGGACGGCTCGGTCTCGGAGCTGATGAGCCGGGTGCCGTCGCGGTCGATGGCAAGCCCCTCGGAGTCGAGGTCGGCGCCCTGCTCGTCGGCGAGGCGGAGGGCCGCCTTCGGCCGGAGGGTCCGGGCGTCCAGGCCGAACAGGGCCGAGCGGTCCGCCAGAGCCGCGAGTGAGCCGTCCCGGTCCACCGCGAGGGCGGAGAGGTTGCCGACGAAGGTGCCCTCGTAGGTCGTCTTGTCGAGCGCGTCGGAGAAGCGGTCGAGCGAGACGTACGGCGAACAGGCGTGCGCGCCGGCCGAGCGGGCGTCGGCCGGCCGCGCGCTCGCGGGCCCGGCGGCGGTCAGGCAGGTGGCCGCCGCCAGGCCGGCGGTGAGGGTGGCGAGTACGGTTCTCAGGCGCATGCCGGTCACCGTAGGGCGGCCCGGTGTCCGGCGGGAGACCGCCTCGTGAAGCCCCGGCCCCGCGTCAGCCCTGCGGGGGCGCCGCGACGAACGCCTCGCGGGGCTGGCTGGTCGGGGTGTAGCGGGTGACACCGGCGGTGGTCGGCACCAGATCCTTGTGGATGGCCTTGGCGACGTTCTGGATGGTGGTGACGCCGTAGTTCATGGTGCTGTTGTCCTGCGTCAGCACGGTGATCATGTAGTCGTGACCGTGGCCGTTGAAGGTACCCAGGCTGTGCACGCGCCAGCCGTGCGTGGAGCGCTGGAGCCAGCCGTTCTTCACGTGCACGGCGACGGAGGACGGCGCGCCGGCGGGCGTTCCCCAGCGCTGCGAGGAGACGACCTGGCCCATCAACTTCAGGATGTAGGCGCGGGAGTTGTCGCTCAGCACGCTGTTCTTGGCGGTGACGAGCTTGAGCAGCTTCTGCTCGTCGGTGACGTTCTCCTGGGTGAGGCCCCAGTAACCGCCTGCGCCCGGCGTGGTCTTCGTCATCCCGGCAGCGGCCAGGAAGCCCTTGATCTTCGTCATGCCCAGCTGCTTCCACAGCTTGCTGGTCGCGTTGTTGTCGGACTTGGTGATCATGGCCTTGGCGAGCGAGGCCTCGGTGTCCGTCAGGTACCGGTTGTGCTTCTTGGCGTCCCACAGCAGCGTGGCGAGCACGGTGACCTTGACGGTGCTGGCCGAGTCGTAGGCGCTGGTGGCCCGCAGCGTGCAGGTGGTGTTCGTGCCGCGGTCGTACAGACCGATGGCGACGGTGCCCTTGCGGCCCGCGAGGGCGGCCGTGATGTCCTTCTTCAGCTTGGCGGCCAGGCCCGCCTTGGCGGACGTACAGCTCACGGTGGGTGTGGCGGCGGCCGCCGGGGTGGCTGCCGCGAAGGACGGTATGAGCAGCGCGGCACCGAGAGCGGCCGCGAGCACGCCGGCCCGTCCGGATGTCCGGTCGATCATGAAGAGTTCCCCCTCGAAGTCGTACAGGCGTCCCCCTGAACGCCGTCGAGCGCACCCGTGCGCTCCCTGAACCGACTCGCCAGGGCGGCCGAAAGTTGTACGGATGTTCGCGGGGCGGGAGTTCGACAGCTTCTTCCCAGGTGGAGCACAGCCCGCACTCATCGCCCCCCTGCACGGTGCACCGGTGACATCTGCCACCGATCCCCGGCCCCGCCCGACGACCGTGACCCACGGCACGCCCGCGCCGCCGTCATCGCCGGAGCAGACCCCCCGCTGGTCGCTCCCGGCGCTGCTCGCGATCCTGCTGCTGGCGGCGGTGCTCTACTCCTGGAACCTGTCCGGCTCCAGCCTCAACAGCTTCTACAGCGCGGCCGTGCTGAGCGGCACTCAGAGCTGGAAGGCCTGGTTCTTCGGCTCGCTGGACGCGGGCAACTTCCTCACCGTCGACAAGCCGCCCCTCGCCCTCATGGTCATGGGCCTGTCCTGCCGCCTCTTCGGCTTCGGCACCTGGCAGATGATGGCGCCGATGATCGGAGCCGCCCTGGCGACGATCTGGATCCTGCACGCGTCCGTGAAGCGGGTGTGGGGGCACGCGGCGGCCGCGCTGGCCGCGCTGGTCCTGGCGCTGACCCCCATCACCGTGGCCATCAACCGGGACAACAACCCCGACACCCTGCTGGTCCTGCTGATGGCCGGTGGCGCGGCCCTCGCGCTGCGCGCCGTGGCGAGCGGCCGGCTGCTGCCGTTGCTCGGCTCGGCGGCCTGCTTCGGCCTCGCCTTCAACGCCAAGATGCTGCAGGGCTGGATCGCCCTGCCCGCCGTCTTCGCGGTGTACCTGTACGCGGTGCGGCTCCCGCTCGTGAAGCGCCTCGTCAACCTGCTGCTCGCGGGCCTGGCCCTCGCCGTCTCCAGCTTCTGGTGGGCGGCGGCGGTCTCCCTGGTGCCCGCCTCCCAACGCCCGTACATCGGCGGTTCGACGGACGGCACCGCCTGGAACCTGATCATGGGCTACAACGGCCTCGGCCGCGTCTTCGGCGGCGACGGCAACATGGGCGGAGGCGGGGGCGGCGGAGGCGGCTTCTCCGGTACGGCGGGTGCCGGACGGCTCTTCAACGACATCCTCGGCGGCCAGATCTCCTGGCTGCTCCCCTTCTCGGCCGTCGCCCTGATCTCGGGCCTGGTCCTGTGCGGCCGGGCCCCACGCACCGACCTCACGCGCGCCGCGCTGGTGCTGTGGGGCGGCTGGAGCGCGCTGCACTACCTGACGTTCAGCATGGCCGAGGGCACGATGCACCCGTACTACACCACGGCTCTCGCGCCGGGTGTCGCCGCGCTGTGCGGCGGCGGGGGCGTGATGCTGTGGCGGGCCTTCCGCGCGAACAGCCGGTGGATGTGGGTGCTCCCGGCGGCTCTCGGCGTCACGGCCGTATGGGCGGTCGTCCTCCTGCGCCGGGCATCCGGCTGGCACACCTGGCTGTGGCCCTCCGTCGGCGTGGTCATGGCGGCGGCCGTCGTGGGCCTGCTGCTCTTCCGGAGCGGCAACCGAGTACGGCTGCTCGCCGCGTCGGTGGCGGCGGCGGTCGTCGCGTCGGTGGCGGGGCCGGCGGCGTACGCCTGGTCGGTGCCGTCGGGCTCCGGCGGCGGGATGGGCGGTACGAACCCCACGGCCGGCCCGTCGACGGGGAGCGGCTTCGGCGGCGGGCCGGGCGGCGGCCGGGGTGGTTTCCCCGGCGGTGGCGACGGCGGCGCGGAGGCGGGCGGCCCCGGCGACGGGCCCGGCACCTCGGCGGCGGGCGGCCCCGGAGGCTCGGCGACGGGCGGCCCCGGAGGCTCGGCGACGGGCGGCCCCGGAGGCTCGGCGACGGGCGGCGGACCGCAGGCCGGCCAGAACCCCGAGGCGGGCGGCGGCTTCCCGGGCGGGAACGTCCCGGAGGGCGCCCCCGGCAGCGCTCCGGACGGCGAGACGCCCGGCGCCGGACAGCAGGGCGGCGGCTTCCCGGGCGGCGGCACCGGCGCTCGGCGCGACGGCATGAACGGCGGCCCCGGCGGCATGGGCGGCGGCGCGAGCGACGAACTGGTCGCGTACCTGAAGAAGCACCAGGACGGCGCCACGTGGCTGCTGGCGGTGTCGAACTCGCAGGGCGCCGCCCAGCTGATCCTCGGCAGCGGTGAAGCGGTGATCTCCATGTGGGGCTGGTCCGGCACGGACAAGGCCATGACCCTGGCCAGGCTGAAGGAACTGGTGAAGAAGGGCGAACTCCACTACGTCCAGCTCGGCGGCGGCATGATGGGCGGCGGCAGTACCGTCGCCTCCGAGGTGACCGCCTGGGTGCAGAAGCACGGGACGGCGGTGAAGGAGAGCGCGTACAGCGGGAGTTCGGCCTCCTCCTCGGCCTCCTCCACCCAGGCCGACCAGTCCGACCAGTCGGGCGAGACGGGCCGGTCGGCGATCTACCGCCTGGACCCGTCCGACGTGGGCTGAGGCCGGCCGGGCCGGGACCCGGCCGGCCCCCGGGCGGGCGCTCAGCCCAGGTGGGTCGGCGCGAACATCCGCAGCAGTGCCGGGAGCACGACGACCGACGGGCCCGGGGCCGCCAGTGCCTTCGCCAGGTCCTGCTCGAGGGTTTCCGGGGTCGTGCGGACCCCGGGCACCCCGAAGGACTCCGCCAGGGCCACGTAGTCCGGGCGGGTCAGTTCGGTCGCCGTCGCCTGGCCGAAGGCGTCCGTCATGTACTCGCGGAGGATGCCGTAGCCGCCGTCGTCGACGATCAGCCAGGTGACCGGGAGGTCGTACTGGCGGGCCGTCGCCAGCTCGGCGATGGAGTACAGGGCGCCTCCGTCGCCGGACACCGCCAGGACCGGGCGGGTCGGGTCCGCCGCGGCCGCGCCCAGCGCCGCCGGGAAGCCGTAGCCGAGGCCGCCGGCGCCCTGGGCCGAGTGCATGGCGTTCGCGCCCCGCGGGTCGAAGGCCGACCACGCCCAGTACGCCAGGATCGTCATGTCCCAGAAGGACGGGGAGCCGCCGGGCAGGGCCCGGCGGACGGACGCCAGCACGTCCTGTTCCAGGGTGAGTTCCTGGGCGGCGATGCGCTCCCGCACCCGGGACAGCAGATCCCGTACCCGTTCGGGGGCCGTCGGGTCCGTGCGCTCCTCCACCGTCTCCAGCAGCGCCTGCAGGGCCAGGCGGGCGTCCGCGTGGATGCCGAGGGCCGGGTGGTTGGACTCCAGCTTGCCGAGGTCCGCCTCGATCTGGACGACACGGCCGCGCGGCTCGAACGTGTGGTAGTTGGAGGAGAGTTCACCGAGGCCGGAGCCGACGACCAGCAGGACGTCGGCGTCCTCCAGGAAGTCCGTCGTGTGCCGGTCCTCCAGCCAGGACTGAAGGGACAGGGGGTGTTCCCAGGGGAAGGCGCCCTTGCCGCCGAAGGTCGTCACCACGGGGGCGTCCAGCCTCTCGGCCAGCTGCCGCAGCTTGCCGGAGGCGTCCGCCCGTACGACCCCGCCGCCCGCGATGATCGCCGGACGGGCCGCGCGCGACAGCAGGTCGGCCGCCACCGCCGTCAGTTCGGGACGCGGGACCAGGTCATGCGGGGTCGCGTCCATCGCCGTCACCACGGGCAGGGCGGTCTCGGCGAGGAGCACGTCCTGCGGGATCTCCACCCACACCGGGCCGTGCGGGGCCGTCAGTGCCGACTCCCAGGCCGCCGCGACGGCGGAGGGGATCTGGGACTGGGTACGGACGGTGTGCACCGACTTCACCACGCCCCGGAACGAGGCCGCCTGGTCGGGCAGTTCGTGCAGGTAGCCGCGGCGGCCGCCGCCCAGCCCCGCCGTCGGGATCTGGCTGCTGATCGCCAGGACGGGAGCGGAGGCCGCTGCCGCCTCCTGCAGGGCGGCGAGCGACGTCAGGGCACCGGGGCCCGTCGAGAGCAGCAGGGGGGCCGCCTCGCCGGTGATCCGGCCGTAGGCGTCCGCCGCGAAGCCCGCGTTGTTCTCCACCCGCAGACCGATGTAGCGCAGGGAGGAGCGGCGCAGGGCGTCGAACATGCCGAGGGCGTGCTGGCCGGGCAGCCCGAAGACGGTCGTCGCGCCCAGCCCGGCCAGGGTCTCCACGACCAGGTCTCCGCCGTTGCGCCCCGGGGGCGGATTCAGCGCGGTCGAGATCTGTGCCGCCGTCGGGCGGAGTACCAGGTCGTGGTCGTGAGTCACTGCTCTCGGTCCCCTAAGGAGCGTCAGGCGTTGCGAGCCGCCGCGATCTGGCGGCTCATGATGGTGGTCAGTTCGTACGCGGTGTGGGAGGCCGCCACCGAGGTGATCTCCGCGTGGTCGTACGCGGGAGCGACCTCGACGACGTCCGCCGACACCAGGTTGCAGGAAGCCAGCCCGCGCAGGATCTCGAGGAGTTCGCGGGACGTCATGCCGCCCGCCTCCGGCGTGCCCGTGCCGGGCGCGTGGGCCGGGTCGAGGCAGTCGATGTCGATGGAGATGTACAGCGGGCGGTCGCCGATGCGCTGGCGCAGCTGGTCGGCCACCTCGTCGGCGCCGCGCCGGTAGATGTCCGCGGAGGTGACGATGCCGAAGCCCATCTTCTCGTCGTCGGTGAGGTCCTGCTTGCCGTACAGCGGGCCGCGCGTGCCGACGTGGGAGAGCGCCTCGGTGTCGAGGATGCCCTCCTCCACGGCGCGGCGGAACGGGGTGCCGTGGGTGTACTCGGCGCCGAAGTAGGTGTCCCAGGTGTCGAGGTGGGCGTCGAAGTGGAGCAGGGCGACCGGGCCGTGCTTCTTCGCGACCGAGCGCAGCAGCGGGAGGGCGATGGTGTGGTCGCCGCCGAGGGTCATCAGGCGGGCGCCGGTGCCGAGCAGCTCGTCGGCGGCGGCCTCGACGGTCTCCACGGCCTCGTTGATGTTGAACGGGTTCACGGCGATGTCGCCGCCGTCCGCCACCTGGGCGAGGGCGAAGGGAGAGGCGTCCTGCGCGGGGTTGTAGGGGCGCAGCAGCCGGGACGCCTCGCGGATGGCGTTGCCGCCGAAGCGGGCGCCCGGCCGGTACGAGACGCCGGAGTCGAACGGCACGCCCACGACGGCGACGTCGGCGGTGCCGACCTCGTCCAGACGGGGCAGCCGGGCGAAGGTCGCGGGTCCGGCGTACCGCGGGATGCGGGAGGAGTCGACGGGGCCGCGGGGCGTCTCGTTGCTGCTCATGATGAAATGCCTTCTTTCCTGCGCTTCGTCGCGCATGTACTGCTTTCCATACGACTCTACTGGTGAGCCGGGACCGGTTCGGACGCGAGTTCGGGAGACCGTCCGGCGAGGCGCTCGCGCCAGGTGGCGAGGACGGTCTCGTCGGTGGGCCTGGTCGCCAGGGAGACGGCGACGTAGGCCACGAGGGAGGCCAGCAGGCCGTAGTAGACGGGCTCGTTGGCGAGGATGCCGTAGCCGGCCATCAGGCCGATCACGGCCAGGCCGCCGACGATCACGGAGGCGAGGGCGCCCTGGACGGTGCCGCGCTTCCACAGCAGCCCGCCGAGGATGGGCACGAGCAGGCCGCCGACGAGGAGGTTGTAGGCCACGGTCAGCGCCTCGACCACGTTGTTCAGCGCGATCGCCGTGCCGATCACCGCCAGGCCCATGAGCAGGATGAAGGCGCGGTTGCCCCTGACCTCGTCGTGCTCCTCGCCGTCCCGTCGTACGGCACCGCGCAGCCGGGACCAGATGTCGTTGTTGGCGACCGTGGCGCAGGCGATCAGGGCACCGGAGGAGGTGGACATCACGGCGGCCAGGGCGGCGGCCAGCACCAGTCCGCGCACGCCGACGGGGAGTTCGTCCTTGACGATGGTGGCGAAGGCGTCGTCGGGGCTGGCCAGGTTCGGGTAGAGCACCTTGGCGGCCGTGCCGATCACCGCGCCGGCGAGGGCGTAGGCCAGGCAGTAGGTGCCGGCGACCGTGCCGCCCCACTTGGCGGTCCTGTCGCCGCGGGCGGTGAACACGCGCTGCCAGATGTCCTGGCCGATCAGCATGCCGAACGTGTAGATCAGGACGTAGGTGAAGATCGTCTCGCCGCCGATGCCCAGCGGGTCGAAGTACTCGGTCGGCAGCTTGGCCTTCATCTCGGCGAAGCCGCCCGCCTTGACCACCGCGATGGGCAGCAGCAGGAGCAGCACGCCGATCGTCTTGACCACGAACTGCACCATGTCGGTCAGCGTGATGGACCACATGCCGCCGAGGGTCGAGTACGCGACGACGATCGAGCCGCCGAGGATGATCGCGACGGTGCGGTTCATGTCGAACAGGACGTCGAAGATCGTGGCGTAGGCGATGGTGGACGTCACCGCGAGCATGAGGGTGTACGCCCACATGACCACGCCGGAGATCACGCCGGCCCGGCCGCCGTAGCGAAGGTCCAGCATCTCCGAGACGGTGTAGACCTTCAGGCGGGCGATGCGGGCGGAGAAGAAGACCGAGAGGGCCAGCAGGCCGAGGCCGATGGTGAAGACCATCCAGGCGCCGGAGAGGCCGTACTGGTAGCCGAGGCCCACGCCGCCGATGGTGGAGGCGCCGCCGAGGACGATCGCGGCCATGGTGCCGGAGTACATGGCGGGGCCGAGGCGGCGGCCGGCGACCAGGAACTCGCTCTTGGACTTGGCCCGGCGCATGCCCCACCAGCCCATGGCCAGCATGCCGGCGAGATAGACGACGATCACTGTGTAGTCGACGGCCATGTGGGGCCCTCCTTCGCGCACTGTCGGTGGCGTGTCGTGCAAAGACGTGGGGGTTCCTCCGGAGAGGGGTGACGGCAGCGGATCGCGGGGACATCCGCCCGTACCCGCGGCTGCCGTTCCGTGTTGACACTAGGTGGCCGGAAAGCGACTGCGAAGAGTACGTTTCATCCATATGAACGGGGTGGGATGGAGGAAACGCACACCATGCCTGAGACGATCGCCCCAGCCGTCCCACCGACCCCACCGGTCCCGCTCTCGGCCTTGCTGGCCCGGGAGGACCTGGGGCTGCGGCAGATCGCGGGCCCCTCGGAACCGGGCATCGTGATCCACTGGGCGCACACCTCGGAGATGGCCGACCCCTACCCGTACCTGCTGGGCGGCGAGCTGCTGCTGACGGCCGGAGTGCACATCCCGGAGGCGGCCGGCACCGGCACGTACTTCGACGATTACGTGTCCCGGATCGTGGCCGCGGGCGGAGCGGCCCTCGGATTCGGCCTGGCGCCGGTGCACGACACGGTCCCGCGCGCCCTGGTCGCCGCCTGCGAGACCCACGGCCTGCCCCTGCTGGAGGTCCCGCCGCAGACCACGTTCTCCGGTGTGGCGCGCGCGGTGTGGCAGCTGATGGCCCAGGCCCGCCTGGCGGAGCTGCGCCGGGTCACGGAGGCCCAGCAGAGCCTCGCGGCCGCGGCGTCCCGTCCGGACCCGGTGCCGTCGGTCCTGCGCCAGCTGGCCCAGCGCCTGGGCGGGCACGCGGTGCTGCACGGCCCCGACGGCACCGAGATCGCGGGGGCGGGCCGCGAGCCGGCGGAGGGGGTGCGCACGGCACTGGCGGAACTGACCGGGGTGGTCCGGCCGGCCGCCCGGGCGACGGCGGGGACGGCGGACCCCGCTCCGGGCGGCGGTCCCGGTGCTCCGTCGCCCGCCTCCCGGCCGCTGCCCACGTCCGCCACCGACACCTTCGGCTCCACCCACCTCGCCGTCTACGCCCTCGGCGCCGGCGCGGGCTTCGTGCTCGGCGTGGCCACGCCCCGCCGGGACCCCAGCGACCACACCATCGCCTCCGTCGCCGCCGTACTGCTGTCCCTGCTGACCGGTGAGCACCAGAGCGGCACCGGTGCCGCCCGGTCCGCCGCCCTGGTACGGCTGTTGCTGGGCGCCCCGCCCGAGGAGGTGGCTCCGCTGCTCGGCACGGGAGAGTGGCGCGTGGTGCACGCGCGGCCGGAGGCCCGGCCGCACGCCGGCTCCCGGCTCCGCCCGCGCGAGGAGGACCCCCACGACGCGGTCGCGGCCTCCGCCCTCGGCGCCGCCCTGGGTTCGCCCCTGGTAGACGTCGCCCGTGACGTGGTACGGGTGCTGCTGCCGGCCGGACGGGAGCCGGAGCCGCAGCCCGGCTGGACGCTCGGGGTGAGCGCCGCCGTGGAGCCGCACGAATGGCCGGCCGCCGACACCCAGGCGGCCCGTGCCCTCGCCCGCGCCCGCGCCACCCGCACCCCGCTGGTCCGGCACGCGGCCCGGCCCGCGCTCGAGGACCTGGTGCCGCGGGCGGACGCCGAGACGCACGCCCGCGCACTGCTCGCGCCGCTCGCGGGGCAGGCCGCGCTCGCCGAGACCCTGCGCACCTGGCTGTCCCTGCACGGCAGTTGGGACCGCACCGCGGTGGCGCTGACCGTGCACCGCAACACCGTGCGGCAGCGGATCGCCCGCTGCGCCGCCCTGTTGGACGCCGACCTGGACGACCCGGACGTGCGCATGGAGTTGTGGTTCGCGCTGCGGCAGAGCTGACGGCGAGCCGAGTGACCCCCGTCCCAGGGGGCGATATGCCGAAGACTCCGGCGGCCCACTGCCTCACAATGAGAGACATGCCGATATCCGGGACACCCAGCCGCGCACAGCTCGTCGACCACCTGGTGAGGACCCGTATCGCGGGGGACGTCGCCACGCCCCGCGAGAACAACCTCTCCCACTACCGTCAGCTCGCCAACGGTGTCCGCAACTTCTGGCTCGGCCTGGAGCTGGGCGACCGCTGGGTGGACGAGCAGGACGTGCTCGCGGTCATGGCGGAGCGGGTGGGCGTCAACGACGATCCCGAGTACCGGTACGGACAGGACACCATCGACCCCGAGCTGACCGTGGACGCGCTGGACCGCATGGCGGCACGGCTGCGCAAGGCGGCCGGCGGCCGGCAGCGGGTGCTGTTCGCGACCGGTCACCCGGGCGGCCTGCTGGACGTGCACCGGGCCACGGCCGCCGCGTTGCGCGCCGCCGGCTGCGAGATCGTCGTCATCCCGGACGGGCTGCAGACGGACGAGGGGTATGTCATGCAGTTCGCGGACGTGGCCGTGCTGGAGCACGGGGCGACGCTGTGGCACACCCACTCGGGGGAGCCGATGCGAGCCATTCTGACGGGACTTGAGCGCGAGGGGCGTCCGCTGCCCGACTTGGTCGTCGCCGACCACGGCTGGGCCGGATACGCGGGCCAGCACGGCATCGACTCCGTCGGATACGCCGACTGCAACGACCCCGCGCTGTTCCTCGCCGAGTCCGAGGGAACCCTGCAGGTGGCCGTCCCGCTCGACGACCATGTGGTCAGCCCGCGTCACTACGACCCGATGACGGCGTATCTGCTGGCGGAGGCGGGCCTGGCGTGACGCGGCGCCGGGCGTGAGGTGCGGCCCCGCCGACGGGGCCCCACGTCGTGGTCAGTTCGTGGCCGGGTCAGTGACCGTGTCCACCCCCTCCATGACCTCCTCCATGGCCGCCGCCGTGGCCGCCGCCATAGCCGCCGTGGTCACCGCCATAACCGCCGTGGTCACCGCCATAACCGCCGTGGTCACCGCCATAACCGCCGTGGTCACCGCCGTAGCCGCCGTGGTCACCGCCGTAGCCGTAGTCGTCGTCATCGTCGTCCCACCAGTCGTGGTGACCGTTGTGGTCGCCGCCGTAGTCCCTGCTGTGGCTGTAGGAACCGTGGTCGCTGTGGTCCGACGCCGAGGCGGTGCCGGCCGCACCGATCGCGGCTCCGCCGGCCAGCAGCAGCCCGGTGGCGGACATCGCGACAAGACGCCTCGTGCGCAGTGATCGCATGGGAAATACCTTCCGTCTCCATCGTCTCTCGCGACTCCAGGGCGGATGGCGCGAGGTGGATGGCCGTCGCCGCGGAAGTGGGGAAGATGCGGCGCGGTCTTCATATGTCACCGCAGCAATATCGGTGAAACGGCCGGTGCCACCGGCGCCGACGCCTGCAGCCCACCCATGCGTTCGGGTGCTGCGGCTGAGATCCCGAGGGGACCGGGACCTCGTCGACCGGGCATGCCGTTCGCTACGGCTTTCACTCAAAGAGCCTAATCCCGCTTGCGTCACTCGTCATCTCGAGCGGCACCCCTGTCACAGTCACCGCGGGACGCGGACCACGCCCTCCTGGATGACCGAGATGGCGAGCCGCCCGTCCTGCGTGTAGATGCGGGCCTGGCCGAGGCCCCGGCCGCCGTGCGCGGACGGCGACTCCTGGTCGTACAGCAGCCATTCGTCGGCGCGGAAGGGCCGGTGGAACCACATCGCATGGTCCAGGGAGGCCCCCACGACATCGCCGACGGCCCAGCCGCCGCGTCCGTGCGCGAGCAGCACGGAGTCGAGCAGGGTCATGTCGGAGACGTAGGTGGCGAGGACGACGTGGAGGAGCGGGTCGTCGTCGAGCTTGCCGTTGGAGCGGAACCACACCTGGGAGTGCGGCTCGCGCGGCTCGCCGAACTTCCCGTACGGCGGCTCGTCCACGTACCGCAGGTCGATCGCCTCGCGGGCCTCCAGGAACCGCTCCACCACGTCCGGCGCGAGGTGGCCGTAGCCGCGCAGCCGCTGCTGGGAGGTCGGCAGGGCCGCCGGGTCCGGCGCGGCCGGCATCGGCGCCTGGTGGTCGAGCCCTTCCTCGTACGTCTGGAAGGAGGCGGACAGGTGGAAGATCGGCTTGCCGTGCTGGACGGCGACCACCCGCCGGGTGGTGAAGGACCGCCCGTCGCGGATGCGGTCGACGCTGTACACGATCGGCGCGCCGGGATCCCCGGGACGCAGGAAATAAGCGTGCAGGGAGTGCGCGGGCCGGTCCGCGGGGACCGTCCGCCCGGCGGCGACCAGTGCCTGGGCCGCCACCTGCCCGCCGAACACGCGGGGTACGACGGCCGAACGGGACCGGCCGCGGAAGATGTCCTCCTCGATCTGCTCGAGGTCGAGCAGATCGAGGAGGTCCTGGAGTGCCTGGCTCATGGAATTAGTTGTACCGGCCAGTGATTGCGGGAGCCTTACAGACCCATGTCCTTGGCGATGATCGTCTTCATGATCTCGCTGGTGCCGCCGTAGATGCGGTTGACACGGTTGTCCGCGTACAGGCGGGCGATCGGGTACTCGTTCATGTAGCCGTAGCCGCCGTGCAGCTGCAGGCAGCGGTCGATGACGCGGTGGGCGACCTCGGTGCAGAAGAGCTTCGCGGAGGCGGCCTCGGCGGGGGTCAGCTCACCGGCGTCCAGGGCCTCCGTCGCCCGGTCGGCCACGGCCTCGGCCGCGTCAACCTCGGCCTGGCAGGCAGCCAGCTCGAACTTGGTGTTCTGGAAGTGGGCGACCGGCTTGCCGAAGACGGTGCGCTCCTGGACGTACTGCTTGGCGAACCGAACGGCGGCCTTGGCCTGCGCGTAGGCGCCGAAGGCGATGCCCCAGCGCTCGGAGGCCAGGTTGTGGCCGAGGTAGTAGAAGCCCTTGTTCTCCTCGCCCAGCAGGTCCTCGACGGGGACCTTGACGTCGACGAACGCCAGCTCGGCGGTGTCGGAGGTCTTCAGGCCGAGCTTGTCCAGCTTGCGGCCGACGGAGTAGCCCTCGGACTTGGTGTCGACGGCGAACAGGGAGATGCCGTGGCGGCGGTCCTCGGCGGTCGGCGCGGCCGTGCGGGCGCAGACGATCACCTTGTCGGCGTGGACGCCACCGGTGATGAAGGTCTTGGCGCCGTTGAGGACGTAGTGGGTACCGTCCTCGGAGAGCTTGGCGGTGGACTTCATGCCCGCGAGGTCGGAGCCGGTGCCCGGCTCCGTCATCGCGATGGCCCACATCTCCTCGCCGCTGACGAACTTCGGCAGGTAGCGCTTCTTCTGCTCGTCGGTGGCGAGCATCTTGATGTAGGGCAGGGCGAGCAGCACGTGCACGCCGGAGCCGCCGAACTGGACGCCCGCGCGGGCGGTCTCCTCGTAGAGGACGGCCTCGAACTTGTGGCTGTCCATGCCCGCGCCGCCGAACTCCTCGGGCACGCTGATGCCGAAGATGCCCAGCTCGCCGAGCTTGTAGTAGAAGTCGCGCGGCGCCTGGCCGGCGGCGAACCACTCGTCGTACACGGGCACGACCTCGGCCTCGATGAAGGCGCGAACAGTCTCCCGGAACGCCTCGTGATCCTCGTTGAACACCGTACGGCGCACGCCGCCCACCTCCACGTACCTCGGCATGACATCGGCATGTCTAAGCGCTTGCTCATGCACCGTACCGGCGAGTACGGAACCCCGTCCAGAGGGTTCCGGCCGTAACGCTCGTCACGCGCGGGGTCTCCCGGACCCGAGGCGGCTCCCGGCTACGCGGCCCCCGCCGCGGCGAACGCCCCCCGCGCCATCCGGTGCAGCAGGGCCGCCATGGCCCCGCGGCCGGGCAGGGTGCCGGCGCGGCCGAGATGCGGCGTGGAGTTGAGCAGGCCGAAGACCGAGTGGACCGCCGAGCGGGCGCCGGGCTCGGTCAGCGAGGGATAGACCTCCCGGACCACCTCGACCCACAGCTCCACGTACTGCCGCTGGAGCTGCCGGACCAGCTTGCGGTCGCTGTCGCGCAGGCGGTCCAGCTCGCGGTCGTGCAGGGTGATCAGGGGACGGTCGTCGAGGGCGAAGTCGATGTGGCCCTCGATGAGGGAGTCGAGGACCGCCGCGGCGCCGGTGTCCCCGTCGGCCTCCGCCAGACGGCGCTTCGCTCCCGTGAGCAGCTGGCCGCTGATGCCCACCAGCAGCTCGGCGAGCATCGCGTCCTTGCCCGGGAAGTGCCGGTAGAGGCCGGGTCCGCTGATGCCGACGGCGGCGCCTATCTCGTCGACGCCGACGCCGTGAAAACCGCGCTCGGCGAAGAGCCGGGCAGCCTCCTTGAGGATCTGCTCGCGGCGGGTGGGGGCGTCGGTTCTGGTGGCCATGCAGGCAATTCTAGACAGCGAGGTTAGCGGTCGTTAACCTGATGGAAATGGTTAACGCTCATTAACAGGTTCGATCACCGGGTGAGGGGACCGCAAGGATGCACGAGGCACCGGAGCTGACGAGCGCGGCAGATCCCGCGTCGGAGGCCTGGCGAGCCAACGAGGAAGGCCACCTCGCACTCGTCGGGGAACTGCGCGCCAAGCTGGCCGCGGCCTCCCTCGGCGGCGGCGAGAAGGCGCGGGCGCGGCACACCGCGCGCGGCAAGCTGCTGCCGAGGGACCGGGTGGACACACTGCTCGACCCGGGCTCGCCGTTCCTGGAACTGGCCCCGCTCGCGGCGGACGGGATGTACGACGGGCAGGCCCCCGCGGCCGGGGTGATCGCCGGGATCGGGCGGGTCAGCGGGCGCGAGTGCGTGGTCGTCGCGAACGACGCCACCGTCAAGGGCGGCACGTACTACCCGATGACGGTGAAGAAGCACCTGCGCGCGCAGGAGGTCGCCCTGGACAACCGGCTGCCGTGCGTCTACCTGGTCGACTCCGGCGGGGCCTTCCTGCCGATGCAGGACGAGGTCTTCCCGGACCGCGAGCACTTCGGCCGGATCTTCTACAACCAGGCCCGGATGTCCGGCGCCGGGATCCCGCAGATCGCCGCCGTGCTCGGCTCGTGCACGGCCGGAGGCGCCTACGTCCCGGCCATGAGCGACGAGGCCGTCATCGTCCGCGGCCAGGGCACGATCTTCCTCGGCGGGCCCCCGCTGGTGAAGGCGGCCACGGGTGAGGTCGTCACCGCGGAGGAGCTGGGCGGCGGCGAGGTGCACTCCCGTGTCTCGGGTGTCACCGACCACCTCGCCGAGGACGACGCGCACGCGCTGCGGATCGTCCGGAACATCGTCGCCACGCTGCCGGCCCGGCAGTCCCTCCCCTGGGAGGTCCAGCCGTCCGTCGAGCCCAAGGTGGACCCCTACGGGCTCTACGGCGCCGTCCCCGTCGACTCCCGCACCCCCTACGACGTCCGCGAGATCATCGCGCGCGTGGTGGACGGCTCCCGTTTCGCCGAGTTCAAGAGCGAGTTCGGGCAGACCCTGGTCACCGGCTTCGCCCGGATCCACGGACACCCGGTCGGGATCGTCGCCAACAACGGCATCCTGTTCTCCGAGTCGGCCCAGAAGGGCGCCCACTTCATCGAGCTGTGCGACCAGCGCGGCATCCCGCTGCTGTTCCTGCAGAACATCTCCGGCTTTATGGTCGGCAAGGACTACGAGGCGGGCGGCATCGCCAAGCACGGCGCCAAGATGGTGACGGCGGTGGCCTGCACCCGTGTGCCGAAGCTGACGGTCGTCGTCGGCGGCTCGTACGGCGCCGGGAACTACTCCATGTGCGGCCGGGCCTACTCCCCCCGCTTCCTGTGGATGTGGCCCAACGCCAAGATCTCCGTCATGGGCGGCGAGCAGGCCGCCAGCGTTCTCGCCACGGTCAAGCGCGACCAGCTCCAGGCGCGCGGCGAGGACTGGCCGGCCGAGGAGGAAGAGGCCTTCAAGGCGCCGGTCCGCGCGCAGTACGAGCGCCAGGGCAACGCCTACTACGCCACGGCCCGCCTCTGGGACGACGGCGTCATCGACCCGCTGCAGACCCGTCAGGTGCTGGGACTCGCCCTGACGGCCTGCGCCAACGCGCCCCTGGGAGACCCCCAGTTCGGCGTCTTCCGGATGTGAGGAGGGGAACCGTGTTCGACACAGTGCTCGTGGCCAACCGGGGCGAGATCGCCGTACGCGTCATCCGTACGCTCCGCTCGCTGGGCGTTCGCTCGGTGGCGGTCTTCTCCGACGCCGACGCCGACGCGCGGCACGTCCGGGAGGCCGACACGGCGGTACGGATCGGTCCGGCGCCGGCCGCCGAGAGCTATCTGTCGGTGGAGCGGCTGCTCGACGCCGCCGCCCGCACCGGCGCGCAGGCCGTCCACCCCGGCTACGGCTTCCTCGCCGAGAACGCCGGCTTCGCGCGCGCGTGCGCCGAAGCGGGGCTGGTCTTCATCGGGCCCCCGGCGGACGCGATCTCCCTCATGGGCGACAAGATCCGCGCCAAGGAGACGGTGCGGGCGGCCGGGGTGCCGGTCGTCCCCGGCTCCAGCGGGAGCGGACTGACCGACGCCCAACTCGCCGACGCCGCCCGTGAGATCGGCGTGCCGGTGCTGCTGAAGCCGTCGGCGGGCGGCGGCGGCAAGGGCATGCGGCTGGTGCGCGAGCTGTCCGTGCTGGAGGACGAGATCGCCGCCGCCCGCCGTGAGGCCCGCGCCTCCTTCGGCGACGACACGCTCCTGGTCGAGCGCTGGGTGGACCGCCCCCGGCACATCGAGATCCAGGTCCTGGCCGACGGCCACGGCCATGTCGTCCACCTCGGCGAGCGCGAGTGCTCGCTCCAGCGGCGCCACCAGAAGATCATCGAGGAGGCGCCGAGCGTGCTCCTCGACGAGAAGACCCGGGCGGGGATGGGCGAGGCCGCGGTGCAGGCGGCCCGGTCGTGCGGGTACCGGGGCGCGGGCACGGTGGAGTTCATCGTGCCGGGCGGCGACCCGTCGTCGTACTACTTCATGGAGATGAACACGCGGCTGCAGGTGGAGCACCCCGTCACCGAGCTGATCACCGGGCTGGACCTGGTGGAGTGGCAGCTGCGGGTGGCGGCGGGCGAGCGGCTGCCGTACGCGCAGGAGGACATCCGGCTGACCGGCCACGCGGTCGAGGCCCGGGTCTGCGCGGAGGACCCCGCGCGCGGCTTCCTGCCGTCCGGCGGGACGGTCCTGCGGCTGCGGGAACCCCAGGGCGACGGCGTGCGCACCGACTCCGGGCTCAGCGAGGGCACCGAGGTCGGCAGCCTGTACGACCCGATGCTCTCCAAGGTGATCGCATACGGCCCGGACCGTGAGACCGCGCTGCGCAGGCTCCGGGCGGCCCTGGCGGAGACGGTCACGCTGGGCGTGCAGACCAACGCGGGCTTCCTGCGCCGGCTGCTGGCCCATCCGGCGGTGACGTCGGGCGAGCTGGACACCGGGCTGGTGGAACGGGAAGTGGACGGGCTGGTGCCGCAGGGGGTGCCGGCGGAGGTCTACGCGGCGGCGGCCGTGCTGCGGCACACCGCGCTCGCGCCGGCCGGCGACCCCGGATGGACGAACCCGTTCGCCGCCGCCGACGGCTGGCGGCTGGGCGGCGAGCGGGCCTGGACACCGCACCACCTGCGGGTGCCGGGCCAGGACCCGGTGACCGTGCGCGTGCGCAGCACACCGGACGGCGGGACCGAGCTGCTCCTGCCCGGGGCGGACACGCCCCTTCAGGCATCCGGGACCGCGTCCGCGCGGCGCGGCACCGGGGACCGGTTCGCCTTCCGGCTCGACGGCGTCACGCACACCTTCGCCGTTCTGCCGGACGGCACCTGGCTGGGCCGGGACGGGGACGCCTGGCAGGTGCGCGACCACGATCCGGTGGCCGCGTCGCTGAGCCGCTCGGCCCACGCGGGTGCCGACTCGCTGACCGCGCCCATGCCCGGCACGGTGACCGTGGTGAAGGTGGCCGTCGGCGACGACGTGGCCGCCGGGCAGAGCCTGTTGGTGGTAGAGGCGATGAAGATGGAGCACGTCATCTCCGCCCCGCACGCCGGCACGGTCGCCGAGCTGGACGTGACGCCGGGCACCACGGTCGCCATGGACCAGGTGCTGGCCGTCATCGCACCGAACGAGGAGGCGGCGGAATGAGCGCCGACGGACTGCCCATGGCCGTACCGGCCCGGTCCCTGCCCGCGCGGGTGCGCATCCAGGAGGTGGGTGCGCGCGACGGGCTGCAGAACGAGAAGACGCCCGTGCCGACGGCGGTGAAGGCGGAGTTCATCCGCCGGCTGGCCGAGGCCGGCCTGACCACGATCGAGGCGACGAGCTTCGTGCACCCCTCGTGGGTGCCGCAGCTCGCCGACGCCGAGCAGCTGTTCCCCATGGTCGGCGACCTCGACGTGGAACTCCCGGCACTGGTGCCCAACCAGCGCGGCCTGGACCGGGCGCTCGCGCTCGGCGTGCGCAGCATCGTCGTCTTCGCCAGCGCCACCGAGTCCTTCGCGCGGGCCAACCTCAACCGCTCGCTGGACGAGTCGCTGGCGGCGTTCGAGCCGGTGGTGCGGCGGGCGAAGGACGCCGGGTTGCACGTGCGCAGCTATGTCTCGATGTGTTTCGGCGACCCCTGGGAGGGGGCGGTCCCCCTCCCCCAGGTGGCGCGCGTCTGCAAAGCCCTGCGGGACATGGGCTGCGACGAGCTGGGCCTGGGCGACACGATCGGCGTCGGTACGCCGGGTCATGTCCTCGAACTCCTCTCCCTGCTCAACGAGGAGGGCATCCCGACCGACACGATCGGCGTCCACTTCCACGACACCTACGGCCAGGCGCTCGCGAACACCTACGCGGCCCTGCAACACGGCGTGACGACCGTCGACGCCTCCGCCGGGGGCCTCGGCGGCTGCCCGTACGCCAAGTCCGCCACCGGCAACCTCGCCACCGAAGACCTCGTATGGATGCTGCACGGCCTCGGCATCGAGACAGGGGTCGACCTCGGCCGTCTCACCGCGACCAGCGTGTGGATGGCCGAACAGCTGGGCCGCCCCAGCCCCTCCCGTACCGTCCGCGCTCTCTCCCACAAGGACCAGTGATCAGCATGGACCACCGTCTCAGCCCCGAGCTGGAGGAACTCCGCCGCACGGTGGAGGAGTTCGCGCACGACGTCGTGGCGCCGAAGATCGGCGACTTCTACGAGCGGCACGAGTTCCCGTACGAGATCGTCCGCGAGATGGGCCGCATGGGCCTGTTCGGGCTGCCGTTCCCGGAGGAGTACGGCGGCATGGGCGGCGACTACCTGGCCCTCGGCATCGCCCTGGAGGAACTGGCCCGGGTGGACTCGTCGGTGGCGATCACCCTGGAGGCGGGTGTGTCGCTGGGCGCCATGCCGCTGCACCTGTTCGGCACCGAGGAGCAGAAGCGCGAGTGGCTCCCCCGTCTGTGCGCGGGCGAGATCCTGGGCGCGTTCGGCCTGACGGAGCCGGACGGCGGCAGCGACGCGGGCGCGACCCGTACGACGGCCCGGCTGGACCCCGACACCGACGAGTGGGTGATCAACGGCTCGAAGTGCTTCATCACCAACTCCGGTACGGACATCACCGGGTTGGTGACGGTCACGGCGGTCACCGGCCGCAAGCCCGACGGCAAGCCGCGGATCTCGGCGATCATCGTCCCGTCGGGCACGCCCGGCTTCACGGTGGCGGCCCCCTACTCGAAGGTCGGCTGGAACGCCTCCGACACCCGCGAGCTGTCGTTCGCCGACGTCCGTGTCCCCGCCGCCAACCTCCTGGGCGAGGAGGGCCGCGGCTACGCCCAGTTCCTGCGCATCCTCGACGAGGGCCGCATCGCCATCGCGGCGCTCGCGACGGGCCTGGCACAGGGCTGCGTGGACGAGTCGGTGAAGTACGCGAAGGAACGCCACGCCTTCGGCCGCCCGATCGGCGCCAACCAGGCGATCCAGTTCAAGATCGCCGACATGGAGATGAAGGCGCACACGGCCCGCCTCGCCTGGCGCGACGCAGCCTCCCGCCTGGTGGCCGGCGAGCCCTTCAAGAAGGAAGCGGCCCTGGCCAAGCTCTACTCCTCAACGGTCGCCGTCGACAACGCCCGTGAGGCCACCCAGGTCCACGGCGGCTACGGCTTCATGAACGAGTACCCGGTGGCCCGCATGTGGCGCGACTCCAAGATCCTGGAGATCGGCGAGGGCACGAGCGAGGTCCAGCGCATGCTGATCGCGAGGGAGTTGGGGCTGGTGAGCTGAGCGGAGCGGGCGCCCGCCGGACACGGTCCCGCCCACCCTCTGGACATTGAGCAAGGTTAGGCTAACCTACCTTCGACCTTGTCCGGCGGGCGCTTCGCCCCGTTCGAAAGCAGTCATACCCATGCCCCACGCCCGTGCCATCCACCTCACTCGCCGCGGTCTGCTCGCCGCGGGCGGCGCCCTCGGACTCGGCGCCGCGCTGACCGCCTGCGGGGACGACAAGGGGAAAGACGCGGACTCCGGCAAGGGGACGGCGGCCGCCAAGTCCGGCCCCTGGTCGTTCAAGGACGACCGCGGCACCACCGTGAAGCTGGACAAGGTCCCCGCGAACATCGTCGCCTTCACCGGTGTCGGCGCCGCGCTGTACGACTACGGCATCCAGGTCAAGGGCGTCTTCGGCCCGACGAAGACCACGGACGGCAAGCCCGACGTCCAGGCCGGCGACATGGACGTCAGCAAGGTGACGGTCCTCGGCAACACCTGGGGCCAGTTCAGCATCGAGAAGTACGCCTCCCTCGCCCCGGACGTGCTGATCTCCACGATGTTCGACGACGCCGGCACCCTCTGGTACGTCCCCGAGGAGTCGAAGAAGAAGATCGCCCAGCTGGCCCCGAGCGTCGGCATCTCCGTCTACGACCGCCAGCTCACCCGGTCGCTGGAGCGCATGGGGCAGCTCGCCGAGACGCTCGGCGCCGACCTGAAGGCCGCCAAGGTGGCCGACGCGAAGAAGCGGTTCGAGGACGCGGCCGCCCGGCTGCGCGCCGCGGCCAAGGCCAAGCCCGGCATCAAGGTGATGGCCGGTTCCGCGAGCGACCAGCTCTTCTACGTCTCCGGCACCAACCTCTCCGTCGACCTGGAGTACTTCAAGGCCCTCGGCGTGAACTTCGTCGAACCCCCGGAGAGCGCCAAGGCCAAGGGCGGCGGCTGGTACGAGTCGTTGAGCTGGGAGAACGTCGACAAGTACCAGGCCGACATCATCATGATGGACGACCGCACCTCGACCATCCAGCCGGCCGACATCACCAAGGCGACCTGGAAGAAGCTGCCCGCGGTGAAGGCCGGGCAGGTCATCCCCCGCTCGCCCGAGCCGATCCTGTCCTACGACAAGTGCGTTCCGCTGCTGACCAGCCTGGCCGAGGCGCTGGAGAAGGCCGAGAAGGTCAGCTGACCGCCCGGCCCGAGGGGGCCGGCGCCCCTTCGGGCCGCTGCAGCGAGCCCCCGACAAAGCCCTGAATCCCACCCTCAGGAGCCACACATGACGACGGCCGTAGCCGCCCCGTTCCGTTTCTTCTCGCTTCAGGTCGTACGGACGAGGCGGCTCGGCCCGTCCCTGGTCCGGGTCACCTTCGCGGGTGCCGATCTGCACGCCTTCCACTCCGACGGGCGGGACCAGTCCCTGTCCCTGTTCCTGCCGCATCCGGGGCAGGCCGAGCCGGTCGTCCCGCTGGAGCTGGGGGACGGCTGGTGGCAGGGCTGGCGGGAACTCCCGGACGACGTACGCGCCGTGATGCGCTCGTACACCCTGCGCGCCCTGCGCCGGAACCCCGACGAGGTGGACATCGACTTCGCGCTGCACGGCGTCGAACCCGGCGCCCCCACCCCGGCCGGGCCCGCCTCCCGCTGGGCCTCCCGTGCCGTCCCGGGCGACCGCGTCCTGCTGCTCGGTCCGGCGATCGCCGACAACCGCGCGATCCGCTTCCGGCCGCCGCAGGACACCGACCTCGTCGTCCTCTGGGGCGACGAGACCGCCGTGCCCGCCGCCACCGCCATCCTCGAGTCCCTTCCCGCCGGCACCCGCGCCCGCGCCTGGCTCGAGGTGCCGCACGCCGGTGACATCCAGGACGTGGTGACCGAGGCGGACACGGAGATCACGTGGCTCGTACGGCACGACGGCTCCCCCATGGCCGTCGACGCCGTACGGGCCTCGCACCTCCCTGCGGCCGAGCGGCCGTACGTGTGGATCGCGGGCGAGTCCGGCCGGGTGAAGGCGCTGCGCCGGCACTTCGTCGGTGAGCGCGGGATCGACCGGCGCCGGGTGACCTTCGTCGGGTACTGGCGCCAGGGGATGACGGAAGAGCAGCTGCGCGCCGCGGAGTAGCGGCGGCGCGCGGTGACGGCGGTCACGGAAGACGTGTGTTTGCCGTTCAAGAACTTAGGTTAGGCTAACCTAAGTTGAAGTCGCCGATCTCGACTCCCCGTCTCGAGTTCCCCGCACGGACTGTCCCCTCGGAGGACCCCCACATGCGCTCGCACCTGCTCAATGGCCTCACCGCGGAGCACTACCGCCGCTCCGTGACCGAAGGAGTCGAGCGGGTGGCGGCCAAACTCGCCACCACCGACCGTCCGTTCACCGGCGTCGCCGTGGACGCCCTCGCGCCCCACATCGACGCGATCGACCTCGACCGGCCGCTGGGCGACACCGCGGCCGTGCTGGACGAACTGGAGGACGTCTACCTCCGGGACGCCGTCTACTTCCACCACCCCCGCTACCTCGCCCACCTCAACTGCCCGGTCGTCATCCCGGCGGTGCTCGGCGAGGCCGTGCTCTCCGCGGTCAACTCCTCCCTCGACACCTGGGACCAGTCGGCCGGCGGCACCCTGATCGAGCGCAAGCTCATCGACTGGACGGCCGCCCGCATCGGCCTCGGCCCGGCCGCCGACGGCGTGTTCACCTCCGGCGGCACCCAGTCCAACCTCCAGGCGCTGCTGCTGGCCCGGGAGGAGGCCAAGAGCGATTCGCTCGCCAGGCTGCGGATCTTCGCCTCCGAGGTGAGCCACTTCAGCGTGAAGAAGTCCGCGAAACTGCTCGGCCTGGGACCGGACGCCGTCGTCGTCGTCCCCGTCGACCACGACAAGCGCATGCAGACCGTCGCCCTCGCCCACGAACTGGAGCGCTGCGCGAAGGACGGGCTCGTGCCGATGGCCGTCGTCGCCACCGCCGGCACCACCGACTTCGGCTCCATCGACCCGCTGCCCGAGATCGCCGAACTGTGCGAACGGTTCGACGCCTGGATGCATGTGGACGCGGCCTACGGCTGCGGACTGCTCGCCTCCCTGAAGTACCGGGACCGCATCGACGGCATCGAGCGCGCCGACTCGGTCACCGTCGACTACCACAAGTCCTTCTTCCAGCCGGTGAGTTCCTCCGCCGTGCTGGTCCGGGACGCGGCCACCCTGCGCCACGCCACCTACCACGCGGAGTACCTCAACCCGCGCCGCATGGTGCAGGAACGCATCCCCAACCAGGTGGACAAGTCCCTGCAGACCACCCGCCGCTTCGACGCCCTCAAGCTGTGGCTCACCCTGCGCACGATGGGCGCCGACGGCATCGGGCAGCTCTTCGACGAGGTCTGCGACCTCGCGCAGGAGGGCTGGCAGCTGCTCGCCGCCGACCCGCGCTACGACGTCGTGGTCGAGCCCACCCTGTCGACCCTCGTCTTCCGCTACATCCCGGCCGCCGTGACCGACCCGGCCGAGATCGACCGCGCCAACCTCCATGCCCGCAAGGCCCTGTTCGCCTCCGGCGACGCCGTGGTCGCGGGCACCAAGGTCGGCGCCCGCCACTACCTGAAGTTCACCCTGCTCAACCCCGAGACGACGCCGGCCGACATCGCCGCCGTCCTCGATCTGATCGCCGGCCACGCCGAGCAGTACCTGGGAGAGTCCCTTGACCGCGCGTCCTGAAGCCCCGAACAAGACCTACGACTTCGTGGGGATCGGGCTCGGCCCCTTCAACCTCGGCCTCGCCTGCCTCACCGAGCCGATCGCCGAACTGGACGGCGTCTTCCTGGAGTCCAAGCCCGACTTCGAGTGGCACGCGGGCATGTTCCTGGACGGTGCCCATCTCCAGACCCCGTTCATGTCGGACCTGGTCACCCTCGCCGACCCGACCTCGCCGTACTCCTTCCTCAGCTACCTGAAGGAGAAGGGCAGACTGTACTCGTTCTACATCCGCGAGAACTTCTACCCGCTGCGGGTCGAGTACGACGACTACTGCCGCTGGGCCGCGAACAAGCTGAGCAGCGTCCGCTTCGGCACCACGGTCACCGAGGTGACGTACGAGGACGACCAGTACGTGGTCCGCACCGAAGCCGGCGAAACGTTTCGCGCCCGGCATCTGGTCCTCGGCACCGGCACGTCGCCGCACATCCCGGACGCCTGCCGGGACCTGGGCGGAGACTTCTTCCACAACTCCCGCTACCTCCAGCACAAGGCGGAGCTGCAGCGCAAGAAGTCGATCACGCTGGTCGGCAGCGGGCAGTCGGCGGCGGAGATCTACTACGACCTGCTGAGCGAGATCGACGTCCACGGCTACCAGCTGAACTGGGTCACCCGCTCGCCGCGCTTCTTCCCGCTGGAGTACACCAAGCTCACGCTGGAGATGACGAGCCCGGAGTACATCGACTACTACCACGCGCTCCCCGAGGCCACCCGCTACCGGCTCACGGCCCAGCACAAGGGCCTGTTCAAGGGCATCGACGGCGATCTGATCAACGAGATCTTCGACCTGCTCTACCAGAAGAACCTCGGCGGCCCGGTCCCCACGCGTCTGCTCACCAACTCGGCGCTCACCGCCGCCCAATACGACGACGGCACGTACACCCTCGGCCTGCGCCAGGAGGAGCAGGAGAAGGACTACGAGCTGACCAGCGAGGGCCTGGTCCTGGCCACCGGCTACCGGTACGCCGAGCCGGCCTTCCTGGCCCCCGTCCGGGACCGCCTGCGCTACGACTCCCAGGGCAACTTCGACCTCGCCCGCAACTACGCCGTCGACGTCACCGGCCGCGGGGTCTTCCTCCAGAACGCCGGCGTCCACACGCACAGCATCACCAGCCCCGACCTGGGCATGGGCGCGTACCGGAACGCGTACATCATCCGCGAGCTGCTCGGCAGCGAGTACTACCCGGTCGAGAAGTCCATCGCCTTCCAGGAGTTCGCCGTATGACCCGCAAGGACCTGACCTTCACCGTCCGTCCGCTCGACCCCCTGAAGGACGCCGAGACGCTGCACCGCTGGGTCACGCACCCCAAGGCCGTGTACTGGATGATGCAGGACGCGAAACTGCAGGACGTCGAGCGGGCCTACATGGAGATCGCGGCCGACGAGCACCACCACGCCTTCCTCGGACTCCGGGACGGGGAGCCCGCCTTCCTGATGGAGAAGTACGACCCCGCCCACCGGGAGCTGACGGGGCTGTACGAGCCGCAGCCGGGCGACGTCGGCATGCACTTCCTGGTCGCGCCGTCCGACACCCCGGTGCACGGCTTCACCCGGGCCGTCATCACGGCCGTCATGGCGTACCTCTTCGAGGACCCCGCGACCCGGCGGGTCGTCGTCGAACCGGACGTGCGCAACACGGCCGTGCACGCCCTGAACGAGGCAGTCGGGTTCGTGCCCGAGCGGGAGATCCGCAAGCCCGAGAAGCAGGCCCTGCTGAGTTTCTGCACGCGCGAGCAGTTCACGAAGGCGGTGGCCGCGTGACCCTCGCCGACGCCGTGGCCCATCTGTCCCCCGAGCGCTGGGAGACCGCCAACCGGCTGCTCATCCGCAAGGCGCTCGCCGAGTTCGCGCACGAGCGCCTGATCACGCCCGAGCCGGAGGGCGACCGGTACGTCGTCCGCGGCGACGACGGGCTCACCGCCTACCGGTTCTCCGCCGTCCGCCGGGCCCTGGACCACTGGGAGATCGACGCCGCGTCGATCACCCGGCACCGCGACGGCGGCGAACTCCCGCTCGCCGCACTGGACTTCCTCATCGAGCTGAAGGAGTCCCTGGGCCTGAGCGACGAGATCCTGCCGGTCTACCTGGAGGAGATCTCCTCCACCCTCTCCGGCACCTGCTACAAGCTCACCAAGCCGCAGGTCTCCTCCGCGGAACTGGCCCGCCAGGGCTTCCAGGCGATCGAGACCGGGATGACCGAGGGCCACCCCTGCTTCGTCGCGAACAACGGACGGCTCGGGTTCGGCATCCACGAGTACCTGTCGTACGCCCCGGAGACCGCGAGCCCGGTCCGGCTGGTGTGGCTGGCCGCGCACCGCTCACGGGCCGCGTTCACGGCCGGGGCCGGCATCGAGTACGAGGGCTTCGTCCGGCAGGAGCTGGGCGCGGCGACCGTCGAGCGGTTCCACGGGGTGCTGACCGGCCGGGGCCTCGACCCGGAGGACTACCTGCTCATCCCCGTCCACCCCTGGCAGTGGTGGAACAAGCTCACCGTCACCTTCGCCGCCGAGGTGGCGCGCGGCCACCTCGTCTGCCTCGGCGAGGGCGACGACGAGTACCTGGCCCAGCAGTCCATCCGGACCTTCTTCAACACCAGCGACCCGCACAAGCACTATGTGAAGACCGCCCTGTCGGTCCTCAACATGGGCTTCATGCGCGGCTTGTCGGCCGCCTACATGGAGGCGACCCCGGCGATCAACGACTGGCTGGCCCAGCTGATCGAGAACGACCCGGTGCTCAAGTCGACCGGCCTGTCGATCATCCGGGAGCGGGCCGCCGTCGGCTACCGGCACCTGGAGTACGAGAAGGCCACCGACCGCTACTCGCCGTACCGCAAGATGCTGGCCGCGCTGTGGCGGGAGAGCCCGGTGCCCTCGCTCCGGGACGGCGAGTCCCTCGCGACCATGGCGTCCCTGCTGCACGTGGACCACGAGGGCGCCTCCTTCGCGGGTGCCCTGATCGAGCGGTCGGGCCTTGCCCCGGCGGAGTGGCTGCGGCAGTACCTGCGGGCCTACTACACCCCCCTCCTGCACAGCTTCTACGCCTACGACCTGGTGTTCATGCCGCACGGCGAGAACGTCATCCTGGTGCTGGCCGACGGGGTCGTGCGGCGGGCGGTCTACAAGGACATCGCCGAGGAGATCGCGGTGATGGACCCGGACGCGGTCCTGCCGCCGGAGGTCCGGCGGATCCGCGTCGAGGTCCCCGACGACCAGAAGCTGCTGTCGATCTTCACCGACGTCTTCGACTGCTTCTTCCGCTTCCTCGCCGCCCACCTCGCCGCCGAGGGCGTCCTGGAGGAGGACGGCTTCTGGCGCACGGTCGCCGAGGTCACCCGCGAGTACCAGGAGGCGAACCCCGAACTCGCCGACCGGTTCCGGCAGTACGACATGTTCGCCCCCGAGTTCGCGCTGTCCTGCCTCAACCGGCTCCAGCTGCGCGACAACCGGCAGATGGTGGACCTCGCCGATCCGTCCGGCGCGCTCCAGCTGGTGGGGAACCTGAGGAACCCGCTCGCGGGCCGGTGACGGCTCACAGACGTACGGGCACCCCGGAGTACGGTCCTCCGGGGTGCCCGTCGGCCGCGCGTCAGCCCGTCGGCCAGGTGACCTGCGGCGACCGGTAGTAGCGGATGCCGAGGGCGTCCCAGCGCGGCCCCTGGGCGGCCAGCCGCACCTTGTAGGCGTCCCAGTCGTGGGTGGCCGCCGGCGACCAGCCCAGCTCGGCCGCGCCGGCCAGGCGCGGGAAGGCCATGTACTCGATGTCGGCGGGCGTCTTCAGGGTCTCCGCCCACATGGGTGCCTCGACGCCCCGGATCGCCGACGCGGGTGCCCCGGCGAGATAGGCGCCCGGATCCCAGTCGTACGACCGCTTCACCTCCACCACACCGGCCCAGTCCAGGCCGAGTTCGGTGTCCTTGGTGTACTTCATGTCGAGGTAGATCCGGTCGGCCGGGGACAGGATCAGCCCGGTGCCGTTCCGGGCGGCCTCGGCGACCTGGGCCTTCTCCGCCGCCTTGGTGCTGTCCAGGCCCCAGTACTGGGCGAGGGCGCCCTCGACGGGGTGGGCGCCGGTGAGCTGGTGCCATCCGATGACCGTCTTGCCGTACTTGGCCACGACCGGCTGCACGCGGTCCATGAACGCCACGTAGTCGGCGTGGCTGGTGGAGTGCGCCTCGTCGCCGCCGATGTGCAGGTAGCGGCCCGGGGTGAGCGCGGCCAGCTCCCGGATCACGTCGTCCACGAAGTCGTAGGTGACCTCCTTGGGCACGCACAGCGAGCTGAAGCCGACCCTGGTGCCGGTGTACAGCGGGGGCGCCACGCCGTCGCAGTTGAGTTCGGCGTAGGAGGCCAGGGCGGCGTTGGTGTGGCCGGGCATGTCGATCTCGGGGACGACCTCCAGATAGCGGGAGGCCGCGTACCTGACGATCTCCCGGTAGTCGGCCTTGGTGTAGTAGCCGCCCGCGCCGCCGCCGACCTGGGTGGAGCCGCCGTAGGCGGCCAGGCGCGGCCAGGAGTCGATTGCGATGCGCCAGCCCTGGTCGTCGCTGAGGTGCAGATGCAGCTCGTTGATCTTGTAGAGGGCCAACTGGTCGATGTAGCGCTTGACCTGGTCGACCGTGAAGAAGTGCCGGGAGACGTCCAGCATCGCGCCGCGGTAGGCGTAGCGGGGACGGTCCTCGATGGTGCCGCCGGCGACCTGCCAGGGGCCGGGCTGGACGGTCTTCTTCTCCACGGCCGCCGGGAGCAGCTGGCGCAGGGTCTGGACACCGTGGAAGAGGCCGGCGGGGGTGCCGGCGGTGATGGTGACGCCACCGGCACTGCTGTGCAGCCGGTATCCCTCGGCGCCGAGGTCGTCGTGCCCGAGCCGCAGCCGGATGCCGCCGCTGCCGTGGTCGGTGAGCGGCAGCGGGTAGCCGGTGGAGGGCCGCAGGATGCCGGCGAGGTACGCGCCGATCCGGCGGACCTCGGCGGAGCCGTCGACCCGGACGCCGGTCGCGCGGGTGATGCGGTACGGGGTCCCGCCCGGCTCGGCGGAGGCGGGTGCCGGGACCACCCGGTCCGGCGGGATCGGTGCGGCGGCGCGCGCCGCGGGGGCCGCGCCGGAGGTGAACACACCGACGGCCGCCAGCAGCAGCAGTGATCCGAGGATCCGGGTCGTTCGGGGAGTGGTGCCGTGGTTCCGTCTCACATGCGCTCCCTTCGGTTCTGGTCGAGACCACTGTCCCGCAGATCCGGTGAAACAATCCCCGCATGGCGGAAATCATCCAGAAGGACGGCACCTGGGCCTTCGACGGCGACGCCCTGCGGCTCACCCCGGGCCGGGACAAGAACGTCAGTCCGCTCCGCCGGGAGCTGGGGGAACTCGTCGTGCCGTTGGCCGCGTTGGCCGGGGTCTCCTTCGAGCAGGGGCGCAAGTCGGGGCGGTTGAGGCTGCGGCTGCGCGACGGCGCCGACCCGTTGCTGCAGGCCACCGGCGGCCGGCTCGCCGAGCCGAACGACCCGTACCAGCTGGCCGTGGATTCCGACCGGTACGGCGTCGCCGAGTACGTCGCGGACGAGGTCCGCAACGCGTTGCTGCTGGACGGGGTCGCGCCGGACCCGGTCGCCGAGTACCTGCTGCCGGGTCCGGCGCTGCCGGTGTCCGTCTCCGCCGGGGACGGCACGGCGGGCTTCGACGGGGAGCGGGTGCGGCTGGAGTGGAACTGGAAGACGGAGGACGCCAAGGCCGCGACCGGCCCCCGGACCATCCCGCTCGCGCAGATCGTCGGCGTGGAGTGGCAGCCGGCGGCCGGGCTGGAGAACGGGTATCTGCGCTTCGAGGTGCGCGGCGCGCCCGTCACGGCACCACCCAAGTACGACCCGAACGCGGTCGAGCTGTGGGGTTTCAAGAAGGACCCGCTGATGGCCCTGGTCGCGGCGGCGGTCCAGGCCCGTCTGCCGCACCCGTCGGCTCCGTCCGCCGCGGCGGGCGCCGTGCCCGAAAAGCCGCTGTCGCTCGGGAAGGAGCCGGCCGAGGACGGCCACGACGCGCTGCTGCGGCGGCTGCGTGAGCTGGGCGAGCTGCACCGCGAAGGGGTGCTGACCGACGAGGAGTTCGCCCTGGCCAAGCAGGCGGTCCTCAAGCGGATGTGAGGACCGCCGGCGGTCGCCTACTTCGCCTTGCGGGCCACCGTGAAGTGGTCGATGCGGTTGCCGGTCTCGGCGATGCCCGACACCTTCAGCGTGGTCAGCCGGCCCTTCGGGGCGGGGGTGACGTCCACGCGCAGGAAGGAGTAGTCGAGGTAGCGCACCCGGGACCAGGCGACGGTCTCGTGGACCTTGCCGTCCTTGGTGTTGATGAACGAGGCCACGGAGTCGGTCTCGTGCTCGTGCCCCTCGTAGGAGTCCGGGGCGGTGAACGCGTACAGGCTGCGGCCCGCCGCGCCGGCGGTGACGTAGACCACACCCTCGGTCTCGGGGTAGGCCGTGCCGCCGACCGGCAGCTTCTTGGTGACCTTGTCGCCCTTGATCACGTCGGTGCGCTCGTACTGGTGGTTGTGGCCGTTGATGACCAGGTCCACGGTGTACTTCTCGAACAGCGGCACCCACTCCTGGCGCACGCCCCCCTCCGAGGCGTGCGCGGTGGAGGTGCAGTAGGCGCAGTGGTGGAAGAAGACGACGATGAAGTCGATGTCCTTCGAGGCGCGGAACTTCTTCAGCTGGGCTTCCAGCCACTTCGTCTGGGTTCCGCCGGATATGCCCAGGTTCGCCGGTATTTCGAAGGAGATGTCGTTGGCGTCCAGCGAGATGACCGCCGTGTTGCCATAGGCGAAGGAGTAGACGCCCGGCAGGTTCGCGGCGTCGGGGCCGTTGTCCGGGAGGTTCCAGCGGGCTTCCTCGCCGCCGTAGCCGTTGGGCGAGTACCAGGCCTCCATGTCGTGGTTGCCGTAAGCGGGCATCCACGGGACCTGCTTGGCGACCGACTCGGTCTGGTACAGGAACTGGTCCCAGGTGCGCGAGTCGAACCCGATGTCGGTGGTCTTGCCCGCCCCGGACGGGTCGCCGTAGGCGATGTCGCCGGCGTGCAGGTGGAAGGCCGGGTTCTGGCCGAGGATCAGGGCGTTGTTGGCCAGGCCGTGGTAGCTGACGCCCTCGTCGCCGAACGCGGTGAAGGTGAACGGCTCCTTGCGGGCGGGAGCGGTGGTGAAGGTGCCCAGCGTGCCCGCCAGGTGCGGCTCGCCCGGGTCGAAGCCCTGGTGGCCGACGCCGTAGTAGTACGTCCTGCCGGGGCGCAGGTGGGTGAGTTCGGCGTGCACGTAGTACTGGGTGTGGTCGCCGCTCGCGCCGACGCCGGCCGGGGTGTACAGGGTGCGGACCTCGGCCTCGATCTTGCGGGAGAGGTCCCAGGGGTGGGCGCCGATGCGGATGAAGGGCTTCTTCACCGCGACCGGGACCTGCCAGGAGACGGTGATCTCGGTCCGCGGGTCGTTGCCGAAGGCGAGGTGGCGACCGAAGGGGGCGACGAGGGAGCCGTCGACCGACTCGGTCGCGGGGGCGGTGCGCCGGGTCGGCACGGCCGCGTGGGCGGTGGCGCCCGTCACGAACGCGCCACCCGTGACGGCGCCCAGGGTGACGGCGCCGCCTCTGATCATGGAGCGCCGCGAGAACCTGGCACGCAGGTACTCATGCTGCTCGGCCATGCTCATGCGCGCGGCCAGCTTCTCGGGTACTCCCATACGAGGTATGTCCATGGCGTCCGAAACTCATGGGTCCGGGCAACGAGACCCAGGACACAGAGTGGACAGCGCGCGAACAGGGCACCATAAGAGCTTCAACAGGCGCTTGCCCGAAATCGGGCACGATTCTTGCGAAACGGCGGCCGGTGCTCCAGGATCTACCGGGTGCACGACGAACTGGTCGATCATCTGACGCGATCCACGACCCTGAACCGGGGCGAGGCGCTGCGGGTGGTCCAGGACGTGCTCGCCTACTTCGACGAGACGACCCAGGAGTTCGTCCGTCGCCGCCACCGTGAACTCCAGGCCCAGGGCCTGGTGAACACGGAGATCTTCGAACGGATCGAGGCGGACCTGCAGTACCGGGCGGTGGCGCCGCCGGAGCTGACGCTCAGGCAGCTGCGCCGCATGGTCTACGGCTGAGAACCAGCCGGACCGGACGAGCGACACTCAAGGGATACCTCTATATATGTGCGGAATTGTCGGATACATCGGGAAGCGTGACGTCGCCCCTCTCCTGCTGGAGGGTCTGCAGCGGCTGGAGTACCGCGGCTACGACTCCGCGGGCATCGTCGTCACCTCCCCGAAGACGCCCGGCCTGAAGATGGTCAAGGCCAAGGGCCGGGTGCGCGACCTGGAGGTCAAGGTCCCGGCGCGCTTCAAGGGCACCACCGGCATCGCCCACACCCGCTGGGCCACCCACGGCGCCCCGTCCGACCTGAACGCCCACCCGCACATGTCGGCCGACGACAAGGTCGCCGTCGTGCACAACGGCATCATCGACAACGCCGCCGACCTGCGCCGCAAGCTGGAGGCGGACGGCGTCGAGTTCCTCTCCGAGACCGACACCGAGGTCCTCACCCACCTCGTCGCCCGCTCCCAGGCGGAGACCCTGGAGGAGAAGGTCCGCCAGGCCCTGCGCGTGGTCGAGGGCACCTACGGCATCGCCGTGATGCACGCCGACTTCAACGACCGCATCGTGGTGGCCCGCAACGGCTCCCCGGTCGTCCTCGGCATCGGCGAGAAGGAGATGTTCGTCGCGTCCGACATCGCCGCCCTGGTCACCCACACCCGGCAGATAGTGACCCTCGACGACGGCGAGATGGCCACCCTCAAGGCCGACGACTTCCGCACGTACACCACCGAGGGCACCCGCACGACGGCCGAGCCGACCACCGTGGAGTGGGAGGCGGCGTCGTACGACATGGGCGGCCACGACACGTACATGCACAAGGAGATCCACGAGCAGGCCGACGCCGTGGACCGCGTGCTGCGCGGCCGCATCGACGACCGCTTCTCCACCGTGCACCTCGGCGGGCTCAACCTGGACGCCCGCGAGGCGCGCAAGATCCGCCGCGTGAAGATCCTCGGCTGCGGCACCTCGTACCACGCGGGCATGATCGGCGCCCAGATGATCGAGGAGCTGGCCCGCATCCCCGCCGACGCCGAGCCGGCCTCCGAGTTCCGCTACCGCAACGCGGTCGTGGACCCCGACACCCTGTACGTCGCCGTCTCCCAGTCCGGTGAGACCTACGACGTCCTCGCCGCCGTCCAGGAGCTGAAGCGCAAGGGCGCCCGCGTCCTCGGCGTGGTCAACGTGGTCGGCTCGGCGATCGCCCGTGAGGCGGACGGCGGCATCTACGTGCACGCCGGCCCCGAGGTCTGCGTGGTCTCCACGAAGTGCTTCACCAACACCACGGTCGCCTTCGCCCTGCTCGCCCTGCACCTGGGCCGCACCCGTGACCTCTCCGTGCGCGACGGCAAGCGGATCATCGAGGGCCTGCGCAGGCTGCCGGCGCAGATCTCCGAGATCCTCAAGCAGGAGGAGGAGGTCAAGCAGCTGGCCGAGCAGTACGCCGACGCCCGCTCGATGCTCTTCATCGGCCGCGTCCGGGGCTACCCGGTGGCCCGCGAGGCCTCCCTGAAGCTCAAGGAGGTCTCCTACATCCACGCCGAGGCCTACCCCGCCTCCGAGCTGAAGCACGGTCCGCTGGCCCTCATCGAGCCCGCCCTCCCGACGGTCGCGATCGTCCCCGACGACGACCTGCTGGAGAAGAACCGCGCGGCCCTGGAGGAGATCAAGGCCCGCGAGGGCAAGATCCTCGCCGTGGCCCACCAGCACCAGGAGAAGGCCGACCAGACGATCCTCGTCCCCAAGAACGAGGACGAACTGGACCCGATCCTGATGGGCATCCCCCTCCAGCTCCTGGCCTACCACACGGCCAAGGCCCTGGGCCGTGACATCGACAAGCCGAGGAACCTCGCCAAGTCGGTGACGGTGGAGTAGCCGAACCCGGACAGAACGGACCCCCGCGTGTGCCACCAGACACGCGGGGGTCCTTTCCATGCCGCTGCGGATCAGCCGGTGGCCGTCACCCCCCGGCCCGCGGCACGCCGAGGAAGCACCGTCGGCCAGTGGGCCACCGCCGCCGTCGCCGCGTACCAGGCCACCGCCCCCGAGGCTACGGCCACCCATCCGCCGGCCTTCGCGAGAGCGGAACTGTCGGCGAAGACCCCGACGGCCAGCACCAGCATCGCCAGGAACAGCAGCCCGTGCGTCACCTGCCCCAGGGTGTCCCCGCCGGCCACGGTCAGCGTGAGCGCCACCACGGCGAACAGAAGCAGGAACAGCCCGGCCGCGTTGGCCGATCCATGATCCGACACGGCCCAGGTGAACCAGAGGGCCCCGAGTGCGGCGTACCCGACGCCGGAGGCGGCGCCGTCACGGAGCGCCAGCAGGCCGATGAGGAAGAGGGCGACGCCGCCCACGTAGTGGGCCAGGGTCACCGCGTCCGACGTGCCCACGCCGTCGATCACGCCGGTCGTGCCGAGCCCGAACGCCAACAGGGTGATCCCCAGGGCGAGTCGGCCGGCCACGGTAGTGCTCACGCTTCCCGCGGAGACGTCATTGTCCACGGCGGGCTCCCTTCGTGCATGTGCAGTTGTGCGGTGACCGGGATATGCCCTTCACAAGGGCACAAATCACCTCTACGCGCGAGTAGTTTCGCGCTGCACAAAGGGAGTTGACGAAGCGTGAGGTCCTACGGAATGACGATCACGGGCCGCTGCGCCCGCTTGGCGAGCCGCCCCGCGACGGAGCCGAAGATCCGGCCGACGATGCCGTGCGTGGAGCCGACGACGATCGCGTCGGCCTCGTACTCGCGCCCCACCTCTTCGAGTTCGTGGCAGATGTCCCCGCCCCGCTCGACCAGGATCCACGGCACCTCGGCCAGGTAGTCCGCGCAGGCCAGCTCCAGCCCGAGGACCTCGGTGCGATGGTCCGGTACGTCGACGAAGACGGGCGGCTCGCAGCCCGCCCACACGGTGGTGGGCAGCCGGTTGGCGACGTGGACGATGATCAGGCCGGAGTGGGAGCGGTGGGCCATGCCGATGGCGTAGGCGAGGGCGCGCTCGCTGGAGGTCGAGCCGTCGAAGCCGACGACGACTCCATGCCGGAAGGCGGGGTCGCAGGAAGGGCGTGACTCCGGCGCCGCCAGGGGCTCGGCCGCCGTGGGGTCGGCGACGGGCCGCTTGCGGTCCGCGGGTTCGAAGAATTCGTGACCGGCCATGGCTGTCTCGGCGTTGTGATCCTTTATGGGTGGGACGACAGAGTGCGGCGGAAGTGTGCGGCGGAGCTGTGTCCGGGAAACATCTTCCCAACCCCATACCCCCAAGGGTACGGCGGCACGCCTCCTGAGCCCAGATCCCGCGCACGCTCCGTAAGCGGGCCCCCGACGTCCGCAGGGGTTCACCGGAGCATGCACGAGCGACGCCCGTAACGCAATGGTTGCTGCCCCGTACAGGCGGTTTGCACACGGTTCACAGATGTGCGGCCGGTGACCGTCCCGTCGAACGGGCGTTGTACCCGGGTGAACCACCGCCACAGGGAGTACGAGATGTCCGGACCCCGACCGACCCCCGACCCGCAGCCCGCGCCGGACACCGTGAGCGACGTGATCCGCTGGGCGGCCTTCAGCTGCGTCCTCGTCCCCGTGATCCTCCTCTGGTACGGCACCTCGCTGGCCGGCGCGACAGGTACCGCGCTGGGCCTGGCCGCCGTCACGGCCGCCTGCCGGCTGCTGCTGCGCCGCTCCGAGCGGCGCGCCGGGGATTGCGCCACGCAAAGAGGCGGACGTCACACCCGGGGGCAGACACCGGTCGACTGACCGGTTTCCGCACCCTCGGACGCATCTTTTCAGCCAACTTCTGGATACCGACCGAGAGGGGTCCTGACCACCCCCCAACCCGCGTTCCACCTGCACGAACAGGGTCCACGGGCCACCGCGCACCCTACGCGGTTTGGCCACTGCGACAAGGCGCACTTCCCTGCACGGCCCACGAGTGCAACCCTTCGTGATCGAATGCTTCACGCCAAGTTGTCATGTCGACAATGTCCGGCGTGTCGAACTGGCCACCGTGAGACCGCGGGAGCCAGTAGATTCGATCTTGATCGTCTTACGGCGGGGGACTCGTGCAGGACCGAGGGGAAACGTGCAGGAGCGACACAACCGAGGAGCCGCGACCACCGAGGGGGGCTTAGCAGTATGAGCCACGACTCCACTGCCGTGCCGGAAGCCGCGGCCCGGAAGCTCTCCGGGCGACGCCGCAAGGAGATCGTCGCGGTGCTGCTGTTCAGCGGCGGCCCCATATTCGAGAGTTCGATCCCGCTGTCGGTGTTCGGGATCGACCGCCAGGACGCCGGCGTACCGCGCTACCGACTGCTGGTGTGCGCCGGCGAAGAAGGCCCACTGCGGACCACAGGGGGCCTGGAACTCACCGCACCACACGGGCTCGAGGCGATCTCGCGCGCAGGCACGGTCGTCGTACCGGCCTGGCGCTCGATCACCTCGCCGCCACCGGAGGATGCGCTCGACGCACTGCGCCGCGCGCACGAAGAAGGCGCCCGCATCGTAGGGCTGTGCACGGGCGCGTTCGTGCTCGCGGCGGCCGGACTGCTGGACGGACGCCCGGCGACCACCCACTGGATGTACGCGCCGACGCTGGCCAAGCGCTATCCGTCGGTGCACGTCGATCCGCGGGAGCTGTTCGTCGACGACGGCGACGTGCTGACGAGCGCCGGTACGGCCGCGGGCATCGACCTGTGTCTGCACATCGTGCGGACGGACCACGGCAACGAGGCGGCCGGCGCGCTCGCCCGGCGTCTGGTGGTCCCGCCGCGCCGCAGCGGCGGTCAGGAGCGCTATCTCGACAGGTCTTTACCAGAGGAGATCGGCGCCGACCCGCTCGCCGAGGTCGTCGCCTGGGCGCTGGAACACCTCCACGAGCAGTTCGACGTGGAGACACTGGCGGCACGCGCCTATATGAGCCGCCGCACCTTCGACCGCCGGTTCCGCTCGCTGACCGGCAGCGCACCGCTGCAGTGGCTGATCACGCAGCGGGTGCTGCAGGCGCAGCGGCTGCTGGAGACGTCGGACTACTCCGTGGACGAGGTGGCGGGCCGGTGCGGCTTCCGCTCCCCCGTCGCGCTGCGCGGGCACTTCCGCCGCCAGCTCGGCTCGTCCCCGGCGGCCTACCGCGCGGCCTACCGGGCCCGACGGCCGCAGGGCGACAAGCAGGGTGACCCGGAGACCCAGATGTCCCCGGCCCTGCAGCAGGGCCCGCCCGCGCATCTGCCCGGCGGCCCCGGACAGGTGGGCCACATGCCCGCCGTGCTGCATCCGGACAGCGGCGTGCCGATACAGAGCCGCCGTGCGGCGGCCGGCGCGGTGAGCCTGCTCCCGGGACCGCGCACGGGTAACTGAGCGAACCGGAGAAGAAGAGGAGAAGGGGGGCCGGGCCACCGGCCCCCCTTCTCTTTCCGCGAGGCCGGCGCCGGCACAGGGGCACCCAAAAGCTCAGGTCCGCTTTAGGGTGGTCGCATGAACGATCGCATGGTGTGGATCGACTGCGAGATGACCGGCCTCTCGCTGTCCGACGACGCTCTCATCGAGGTGGCCGCCCTCGTCACCGACTCCGAGCTGAACGTACTCGGCGAGGGGGTGGACATCGTCGTCCGCCCGCCGGAGCGGGCGCTGGAGACGATGCCGGAGGTGGTGCGTCAGATGCACACCGCGTCCGGCCTGCTCGCCGAGCTGGCGAACGGCACGACGCTGCGGGACGCCGAGGAACAGGTCCTCGCCTATGTCCGCGAGCACGTCAAGGAGCCCGGCAAGGCCCCGCTGTGCGGCAACTCCGTCGGCACCGACCGCGGCTTCCTGCTCCGGGACATGCCGACCCTGGAGGACTACCTCCACTACCGGATCGTCGACGTCTCCTCGATCAAGGAGCTGGCGCGCCGCTGGTACCCGAGGGCGTACTTCAACAGCCCCGAGAAGAACGGCAACCACCGGGCCCTCGCCGACATCCGCGAGTCGATCGCCGAGCTGCGCTACTACCGCGAGGCCGTCTTCGTCCCGCAGCCCGGCCCGGACTCCGAGACCGCGAAGGCGATCGCCGCCAAACACGTCCTGCCGGCGCAGTAGCCGCCCGGCGTCCCGGGTCCGCTGGGAGGCCCGCGCGAAAACCTGTGCGCGAGCACCCCTTCGGACCCTGTAGACTTCTTCTCGGCCGGTCGGGGAAAACACTCCTCGAACTGCCGGTCATGGTGGGTGTAGCTCAGCTGGTAGAGCACCTGGTTGTGGTCCAGGATGCCGCGGGTTCGAGTCCCGTCACTCACCCAGAGTGATCAGCCGGTGACTCCGTCGCAAGACGGGTCACCGGCTGATTCGTTTCCGACACCTGCCCCTGGCCGGGCTTCCCCCGCAGGGGCACCTCCTCCACCAGCACCGCCGTGACGAACGCCACCGCGCCCGCCACGGCCGCCGCCAGGAAGACGTGCCGCGTGCCCGGCCGCGACCGCCGCCCGGTACGCCTCCCCCGTCGCCGTGGCGGGCACCGCCCGCGTGAACAGCGAGCCGAAGACCGCCACCCCCAGGGAGCCGCCGAGGGTGCGGAAGAGGTTGGTCGCCGCCGAGGCCGCACCCATGTCCCGCAGCTCCACGCTGTTCTGCGCGAGGGTGCCGCCCATCTGCCGCACATGCTGGGCGCGCGGGTCCTGAAGTCCGAGTACGAGGACCAGATCGCGGCGTTCCAGCGGCTGGTCAACGGCACGCCGGCGCTCATCGAGTATCACCGGCGCATGTGGATGCGGCACGAGCGCGCCCTCGCCACCGCCGCCCCCGACCCGGAGGCCGCCGTCAACGCCGCGTTCGACCTGCTGGGCGAGGGGTGGGAGGCGGTACGGCCCGGAAGGTGACGGGCGTCACGACGACGCCCGCGCCACCAGTTCCGTCCGCAGTACCGCGTGTCGCCGCTCCAGGCCGCGGGAGGCGGCCGGACGGCGGTCGGCGATCTCCGCGAGGAGCAGGTCCATCATGGCTCGGCCCATCTCCTCGATGGGCTGGCGGACGCTGGTGAGCGGCGGGTCCATGTGGCGGGCGATGGCCGAGTCGTCGTACCCGACCAGCGCCACGTCGTCCGGGATGCGGCGGCCCACCTCGCGCAGCACCTGCCGGGCGCCGGCCGCCATCACGTCCGAGCCGGCGAAGACCGCGTCCAGGCCGGGGTGGCGGGCCAGCAGGGTCGTCATCGCGCGGCGGCCGCCCTCCTCGGTGAAGTCCCCCTGCTCGATGAGGAGTTCGTCCACCGGGTGGCCCGCGTCGCGCAGGGCGTCGCGGTAGCCGTCGACGCGGCGCTGGGCGCCGTAGACGTCCAGGCGGCCGGTGATGTGCGCGATCCGGCGGCGGCCCCGCGACAGCAGGTGCTCCACGGCCGAGCGGCCACCGCCGTAGTTGTCCGAGTCCACCGAGGTGAGCGTCTCGCCGGCCGAGCGCGGACCGCTGATCACGGCCGGGATCTCCAGCTGGGCCAGGAGGTCGGGCAGGGGGTCGTCGGCGTGCACCGAGACCAGCAGGACGCCGTCCACCCGGTGGGCCGCCAGGTACTGCGCGAGGCGCTGCCGCTCGCGGTCGCTGCCCGCGAATATCAGCAGCAGCTGCATCTCGGTCTCGGAGAGTTCGGCGCCCACCCCGCGCAGCATGTCCGAGAAGTACGGCTCGGCGAAGAAGCGCGTCTCCGGCTCGGGGACGACGAGGGCGATCGCGTCGGTGCGGTTCGCCGCGAGGGCGCGGGCCGCCGTGTTGGGGACGTAGCCGAGTTCGGCGACCGCGGCCTCGACCGCGGCGCGGGTGGTGTCACTGACCCGGGGCGAGCCGTTGATCACCCGGGAGACCGTGCCCCGGCCGACACCGGCCCGGGCGGCGACCTCCTCGAGCGTCGGCCGGCCCCCGCTCCGGCCCCGCCCTGCGTGGCTTGCCATGGGCTCCGCCTCTCTCGACCGATTCCTGGTGCTGGCCTGGAATGTAACAGCCCCGTCCGGCGCGGTGACCGTTCCGGGGCCGCCGTCCCGGCCGCCCGCCGCCGGCCCGAAGGGTCTGGCCCGCGAGCGCGGGACGCACTTTTTCGCCGGCCTTTGGTCCACACTTACCGGAGGTCGACGGTCCACTTAACGTCCCGATAACTGAACGCGGTTGGCCCTGTCCGGTCCCTTGACACCCCGCCGCGAACCAACGACCCTTCAACACATCACTGGTGGGAGCGCTCCCACAGTACCTGGCACATACACATCCCGCACGTTCCCCGCCCGAGCCGCAGCGAGTACGAACGGGCCATGATCCATGCAGTTGGCCGGGGGGTCGGCACGTCAGGCAACAGGAGGACGCAATGCGCACGAGCATCCGCGGGTCCCGCAGACTGGCCCTCGTGGCCGTCGCCGCGCTGACCACAGGGCTGCTGGCCGGCTGCGCCAACGACTCGGACGACGGCTCGTCGAACTCCGACGGGGGTGGCGACGGCAACGGCAAGGGCAAGATCACGCTGACCGTCGGAACCTTCGGTGTCTTCGGCTACAAGCAGGCCGGCCTCTACGACGAGTACACCAAGCTCCACCCGGACATCAACATCAAGGAGAACGTCACCACTCGTACCGACGTCTACTGGCCGAAGGTGCTCACCCGCCTCCAGGCCGGCTCCGGCACCGACGACATCCAGGCCATCGAGGTCGGCAACATCACCGAGGCCGTGCAGACCCAGGCGAACAAGTTCGTCGACCTCGGCAAGGACGTCGACAAGTCGCAGTGGCTGGACTGGAAGCTCTCGCAGGCCACCACCAAGGACGGCAAGACCATCGGGCTCGGGACCGACATCGGCCCGATGGCGATCTGCTACCGCAAGGACCTGTTCCAGAAGGCCGGTCTGGAGACCGACCGGACCAAGCTCGCCGCGCAGTGGAAGGGCGACTGGGCCAAGTACGTCGAGGTCGGCAAGCAGTACATGAAGAAGGCGCCCAAGGGCACCAAGTTCGTGGACTCCGCGTCCTCCGTCTACAACGCGGCCCTCGGCGGCGCGAGCGAGCGGTACTACGACAAGGACGACAACGTCGTGTGGGACAAGTCCCAGGGCGTGAAGTCGGCGTGGGACGTCGCGATGAGCGTGGCCACCAGCGACATGTCGGCCAAGCTCAAGCAGTTCGACAAGCCGTGGGACCAGGGCTTCGCCAACGGCACCTTCGCGACCGTGGCCTGCCCGGCCTGGATGATGGGCTACATCGAGCAGAAGTCCGGCGACTCCGGCAAGGGCAACTGGGACGTGGCGGCGGCGCCGACCGCGGCCAACTGGGGCGGCTCCTTCATCGGCGTGCCGACGGCGGGCAAGCACCAGAAGGAGGCCGTCGAGCTGGCCAAGTGGCTGACCGCGCCCGAGCAGCAGGCGAAGGTCTTCGCCAAGCAGGCCAGCTTCCCGTCGACCCCGTCGGCGTACGCGAACCTGAAGCCGGCCGCGGACACCACGGCCTACTTCTCCCAGGCGCCGATCACGCAGATCTTCTCCGACTCGGCGAAGACGATCCCGACGCAGTACTTCGGCATCAAGGACCAGCCGATCAACACCGCGCTCACGGACGTCGGCATCCTCCAGGTCGAGCAGAAGGGCAAGTCGCCCGAGCAGGCCTGGGACGCCGCGAAGAACGAGATCAAGGACGTGCTCGGCCAGTGAGCAGCTCCAAGCAGGCTCTCGCGCAGCCCGCGTCGAGTTCCGACGCCGCGTCCGGCACCTCGCCGGGCGCGGCCCGGGGCGCTCACGGTCGCGGTGCGCCGGCGAGCGCCGACTCCTGGCGCAGCCGGCTCTACCGCTGGGACATGAAGGCGGCGCCGTACGCCTTCGTCGCCCCCTTCTTCATCCTGTTCGGGGCCTTCTCGCTGGTCCCGCTCCTCTACACGGCCTGGTACTCGCTGCACGACGTGCAGTTGTCGGCACTGGACCACCAGACCTGGGCGGGCCTGGACAACTACGAGAACCTGTTGTCCTCGGACTTCTTCTGGAACGCCCTGAAGAACACGTTCACCATCGGGCTGATCTCGACCGTGCCGCAGTTGCTGGCCGCCATCGGGCTCGCCCACCTGCTGAACTACAAGCTGCGGGGCTCCACCGCGTGGCGGGTCGTCATGCTGACGCCGTACGCCACCTCGGTGGCCGCCGCGACGCTGGTCTTCACGCTGCTGTATTCGTGGGACGGCGGCATGGTCAACTGGGTCCTGCACTTCTTCGGGGTGGACCCGGTCAACTGGCGTGAGTCCGACTGGGGTTCGCAGTTCGCCGTCTCCTCCATCGTGATCTGGCGGTGGACCGGCTACAACGCGCTGATCTACCTGGCGGCGATGCAGGCGATCCCGGCCGATCTGTACGAGTCCGCGGCGCTCGACGGCGCCAACCGCTGGCAGCAGTTCCGGCACGTGACCATTCCGCAGCTGCGGCCGACGATCCTGTTCACGGTCGTCGTCTCCACCATCGGTGCCACCCAGCTCTTCGGCGAGCCGCTGCTGTTCGGCGGGGTCAGCGGGTCCAAGGGCGGCTCCGAGCACCAGTACCAGACGCTCGGTCTGTACATGTACGACCAGGGCTGGATCATCGGCAACCTCGGCAAGGCGTCCGCGATCGCCTGGTCGATGTTCCTGATCCTGCTGATCATCGCCGCGGTCAATCTGCTGCTCACCCGACGGCTGAGGAAGTCCCAATGACGACCAGTGAACTGACGCTGCCGAAGGCGGCTCCCGAGGAGCGCCGCCGGCGGGTGATGGGCGCGGGCAAACAGCTGCACGCGGGCCCGGTGACGTACATCGTGCTGACCGTCTTCGCCCTCGTCTCGCTGGCGCCGCTGGTGTGGACGGCGATCGCGGCCTCGCGCACCGACCGGCGGCTCGCCGAGACCCCGCCGCCGCTGTGGTTCGGCGGCAACCTGTTCAAGAACCTCGAGGCGGCCTGGGACCAGGCGGGCCTCGGCACCGCGATGGTCAACTCGGTGCTCGTGGCGGGCACGATCACGATCAGCACGGTGCTGTTCGCCACGCTGGCCGGATTCGCCTTCGCCAAGCTGCGGTTCCGGTTCTCCGGCCTGCTGTTGCTGCTGACCATCGGCACGATGATGATCCCGCCGCAACTGGCCGTCGTACCGCTGTACCTGTGGATGTCGGACTTCGGCTGGTCCAACCAGCTGCAGACGGTGATCCTGCCGAGCCTGGTCACCGCCTTCGGCACGTTCTTCATGCGGCAGTACCTGGTGCAGGCGCTGCCGTCGGAGCTGATCGAGGCGGCCCGGGTGGACGGCGCGAGCAGCCTGCGGATCGTGTGGCACGTCGTCTTCCCGGCCGCCCGGCCGGCGATGGCGGTGCTCGGCCTGCTGACGTTCGTGTTCGCCTGGAACGACTTCCTGTGGCCGATCATCGCCCTGAACCAGCAGAACCCGACCGTGCAGGTGGCCCTGAACTCGCTCGGCACCGGCTATGTCCCGGACCAGGCGGTGATCATGGCGGGCGCGCTGCTCGGCACGCTGCCGCTGCTGATCGCCTTCCTGCTGTTCGGCAAGCAGATCGTGGGCGGGATCATGCAGGGCGCGGTCAAGGGCTGACACGCCCTTCCCCCAGGGCCGGGCCGCCGCCGTCCCGGCCCCCTCCGCCCTCGTACGGCCTTCCCCTCCTCACTCACCCCGTCGGTCTTCACGACCCCCAATGGGAGCGCTTCCATGCCTGAACCCGATTCCTCCGTGACCTTCCCCCCCGCCTTCCTCTGGGGGGCGGCGACCTCGGCGTACCAGATCGAGGGGGCGGTCCGGGAGGACGGCCGCACCCCCTCGATCTGGGACACCTTCAGCCATACGCCGGGCAAGACGGCGGGCGGCGAGACCGGTGACATCGCGGTCGACCACTACCACCGCTACCGCGACGACGTGGCGCTGATGGCTGAGCTGGGCCTGACCTCGTACCGCTTCTCCGTCTCCTGGTCGCGGGTACAGCCGACCGGCCGGGGACCGGCGGTCCAGCGCGGCCTGGACTTCTACCGCCGTCTGGTCGACGAGCTGCTGGCGCACGGCATCAAGCCGGCCCTCACCCTCTACCACTGGGACCTGCCGCAGGAGCTGGAGGACGCGGGCGGCTGGCCGGAGCGGGACACCGCGCTCCGGTTCGCGGAGTACGCGCAGCTCGTCGGCGAGGCGCTCGGCGACCGGGTGGAGCACTGGATCACCCTCAACGAGCCCTGGTGCAGCGCCTTCCTGGGCTACGGCTCCGGCGTCCACGCCCCGGGCCGCACCGACCCGGCGGCCACCCTGCGCGCGGCCCACCACCTCAACCTGGCGCACGGCCTGGGCGCGGCGGCCCTGCGCTCGGCGATGCCGGCCCGCAACCAGATCGCGATCAGCCTCAACTCCTCGGTCGTACGGCCCCTTTCCCAGGACCCGGCCGACCTGGCGGCGGCCCGCCGGATCGACGACCTGGCCAACGGGATCTTCCACGGCCCGATGCTGCACGGGGCGTACCCCGAGACGCTGTTCCCCGCGACCGCCTCGGTCACCGACTGGTCGTACGTCCAGGACGGCGACCTCCGCACGATCAACGCGCCGCTGGACGCGCTGGGCCTGAACTACTACACCCCGTCCCTGGTCTCGGCCGCCTCCGGCAGGGCCGACGGCCCGCGCGCGGACGGCCACGGCGCCAGCGACCACTCCCCCTGGCCCGCCGCCGACGACGTGCTGTTCCACCAGACACCCGGCGAGCGCACGGAGATGGGCTGGACGATCGACCCGACCGGCCTGTACGACCTGGTGATGCGCTACACGCGCGAGGCACCCGGCCTGCCGCTGTACATCACCGAGAACGGCGCGGCCTACGACGACAAGCCCGACCCCGACGGCCGTGTGCACGACCCCGAGCGCATCGCCTACCTGCACGGCCATCTCGCGGCGGTGCGCCGCGCCCTCACCGACGGGGCCGATGTGCGGGGCTACTACCTGTGGTCCCTGATGGACAACTTCGAGTGGGCGTACGGCTACGGCAAGCGGTTCGGCGCGGTGTACGTGGACTACGCGACGCTGGAGCGGACGCCGAAGTCGAGCGCCCGGTGGTACGCGGAGGCGGCGCGGACGGGAGCGCTGCCGCCGGTGGAGCCGGCTGCCTGACCCGGCCGGAAGGGGCGCGGCACCCCACCGCGGTGCCGCGCCCCGGTCAGCGGGCGTGCGTCAGTTGAACGCCCCGAACGCCTTCGAGAAGGCGAACGTGTCCTGGGTGACGGAGCTGCAGGTCGCGTCGGCGGTGGGCTTGGTGCCGCCGGCGCACTGCTTGTCGCGGGTCGCGGACCACATGGAGAGCCAGGCCAGTCCCTTGGACTTGGCGAAGTTCACCAGCTGGGTGGCGTCGTCGACCTTGAAGACCTCGGAGGAGACGTCGTTGACGCCGATCATCGGGGTCACCGCGACCGTCTTCCAGGCGGCGGAGTCGGACAGTCCGAGGACGCTTCTGATCTGGGCCTGGGTGGCGGTCGCGGCCTGCTCGGCGTAGGTGCCCATGTCACCGCTGTAGGAGGGGCCGTAGTCCATCGCCATGATGTTCACGGTGTTGATCTTCACGCCGTTGGACTTGGCGTCGGACAGCAGGTTCACGCCGTCCTGGGTGAGGCCCTCGGGCATCACCGGGAGGGTGAAGGAGACGTCCAGGTTCGGGTGCTGGGCCTGGAGCTTGGCGATGGCCTGGGCGCGGCGGGTGTTGGCGGCGGTGTCGGGCAGCGCGCCGCCCTCGACGTCGAAGTCGACCTTGGTCAGCTTGAAGGCGTCGACGGCCTTGCCGTACGCCGCCGCCAGCGCGTCCGCGGAGGAGCAGGTGGTGGCCAGCTCCGAGCCGGAGGCGCCGCCGAAGGAGACCCGGACGTCACCGCCCTTCGCGCGCAGCGAGCCGATCTGGGCGGCCACCCCGTCGCCGGTCAGGTCCGTGACGCCGCCCCACTTGGGGGTGCAGCCGCCGCCGTCGGTGACGAAGGCGAGGTTGTAGTTCTTCACGCCGGTCGCCTCGGCCGCACCCAGGAGGTCGAAGGCCGGGTAGAGGGAGGTGTCCACATAGGGGGCGAATCCTGCGGAGGCGGTGGTGCCGCTGCCGGTGCTGCCCGTGGGAGTGGGGGTGGCGCTCTGGGTGGGGGTGGCCGACTTGGTGGGAGTGGGTGTCGGGGACTGGGGGGCGGTGGGGCGGCCGCTCGGCTCGGGGGTGGCGCCGTCGTCCGCGGAGCACTGGGCGTTGTCGATACGACAGCCCGTCGGGTCGACGCCGCCGTCGACCACGAAGCCGACGGTCACCGACTTGCCGGGGGCGAGGCCCTCGGTGTCCCACTTGGCGGGCCTCACGGTGACGTGCCGGCCGCTGACGGTGGACTCGCCGTTCCAGAGGGAGGAGAGCTTGGCGCCCGCCGGGAGATCGAACTCCAGCGTCCAGGTCTTCTCGGCCTGGCCGCTGTTGTTGGTGACGACGTACTGGGCGGTGTACCCCGTCGACCAGTCGCTGGTCCTGGTGTAGGCGGCGTTCACACCGGCCGCGTTCGCGGTGCCGGTGAGCAGAACCGCGCCGCCACCGACCACGGCCGCGGCCACCAGACCGCCTATCGCCTTGTTCCTGCCACTGATCCTGCGCCGGTGCGTGCTCATGCGCGTGCCTGCCTTCACTGCTCACGGGGGGTTCACAGGGGTTTCCCGGCCCTGTGGGGGGTGCGGCAGCACGCTAGCGACCCGGAATCGGACAAATGGCTTGTCAGGGACGGTCGTTGCAGACCTTAGGGTTCGCTTAAGGAAGCGATCGGGGACGGTTAAAGGTCGAGACCAATTTGCCCGATCGCCGTCTGCGCGCGGCTCCCCGGTGTCCCCGGCCCACCGGCCCCCGTCCGTCGAGCTGGAACCAGATCCGCACCTCGGTACCGCCCAGGACCGAGGCGCCGATGCGTACGTCGCCGCCGGTGGACTCGGCGAGCCGGCGGACGATGTCGAGGCCGAGGCCGGTCGAGCCGGCGTTCCCGGAGCCGCGGCCGCGGGCCATCGCCGCGTCCGGGTCGGGTATGCCGGGGCCCGCGTCGGAGACCAGCACGATCACCGCGTCCTCGCCGTTGTGCACGTCGACCGCGAAGGCGGTGCCCTCGGCGGTGTGCCGGAAGACGTTGCCGAGCAGCGCGTCGAGCGCGGCGGCCAGGTCGGGACGGGCCACGGGTATGCGCACCGGCCGGTCGACTCCGGCCACCCGCCACTTGCGGCCCTCGTCCTCGGCGAGCGCGGACCAGAACTCCATGCGTTCACGGACCACGGCGGCCGCGTCGCACCCGGCGCCCGGACCTGCCGCGGCCGTCTGCGGTTTGGCCTCCCGCGCCGTCCGGATGATGGTGTCCACCTCGCCCTCCAGCTGGGCGACGGCGGCCCGGGTCTGCTCGGCCGCGGGGCCGGCGCCGAGTGAGGCCGCGTTCAGCCGGAGGACGGTGAGCGGGGTGCGCAGCCGGTGGGAGAGATCGGCCGCCAGCTCCCGTTCGTTGGCGAGGAGCTGGACGACCTGGTCGGCCATGGAGTTGAACGCGACCGCCGCGAGGCGCAGTTCGTCGGGGCCCTCCTCCGGCACCCGGGCGCCCAGCTTGCCCTCTCCCAGCTCGTGCGCGCCCTCGACGAGCCGCTGGGCCGGGCGCACCATGCGCACCCCGAGCCGGTCGGCGACGGCGACCGAACCGACGATCAGGGCCAGGCCGACGGCCGCGAGGACCGCCCAGGCCGTGCCGACGCCGTTGGTCACCTCGGACTCGGGCACGAACACCTCGACGACCGCGATGGAACCGGAGCCGAGCGCGACCGGCTGGAGCAGCGTGGAGCCTCCGGCGACGGTGGTCGTGGAGGCGCGGCCGAGGCCGCGTACGGCCTGGATGTCGCGGTCCGCGGCGCGCTGCCGGCCGAGGTCGAGCGCGGCCCGGCCGCCGTCGGCGGGCAGGTGCACCGCCATCCCGGAGTCGGCGCCGGCGGAGGCCACCACCCGCTCCAGCTTGTCCCGGTCGGTGGTGATGGACAGCGCGGGCGCGACCGCGGCGGCCTCCCGCTCGGCATTGGAGAAGGCGCGGTCGCGGGCCATCTCCTTGACGACCAGGCCGAGCGGGACGGCGAAGGCGACCACGACCATCGTGGTGACCGCCAGGCAGACCTTGACCAGGGCCCATCTCATCGCGGTGGCGCCCCTTCCCCCTCGGGGAGCACGGGCGGCTCCAGCTTCACGCCGACGCCGCGCAGTGTGTGCAGATAGCGCGGCCGGGCCGCGGTCTCCCCCAGCTTGCGGCGCAGCCAGGACAGATGGACGTCGATGGTCTGGTCGTCGCCGTAGGACTGCTGCCAGACCTCGGCCAGGAGTTCCCTGCGCGAAACGACGACACCGGGGCGCCCGGCGAGGAAGGCGAGCAGGTCGAACTCGCGGCGGGTCAGGTCCAGGCGGACGCCGTCCAGTTCGGCCTGGCGGCGCAGCGGGTCCACCGTCAGCCCGCCGACGCGCAGCACGGACGAGGGCGGGGCGTCCGCGGCGCCGGAGCGGGCCCGGCGCAGCACGGCCGCGATCCGGGCGGAGAGATGCTCGACGGAGAAGGGCTTGGTGAGGTAGTCGTCCGCGCCGGCGTTCAGCAGCCGGACGACCTCCGTCTCGTCGTCCCGGGCGGTGGCGATGATGACGGGCACGTCGGTGATGCCGCGCAGCATCTTCAGGGCCTCGGAGCCGTCCAGATCGGGCAGTCCGAGGTCCAGGATGACGACGTCGAAACGGAAATGGGCGACCTCGCGCAGCGCCTCCAGTGCCGTACCGACGCTGCGCACGGTGTGCGAGGCGTCGGTCAGATGCCGGATGAGCGCCGAGCGTACGAACTGGTCGTCCTCGACCACGAGCACACTTGCCATGCGCCGCACCGTACGCCATGCGCCGCACACCGGCCCGGCGCCTGTGGACAACCCGGGTTGTGTGCGAACGGCGGTGCCCCTGAGGCAGTATGGCCCGCGATGCGCAGAGGACTCGTACACGTACTGGCGTGGCTGCTCGCGACGGGAGCGGCGGTCACGCTCTCGTGGTGGGGTGTGCACACGGTGATGGCGGGCACGGCGTACGACCCGCCACGCGCCCTTCCGGTCACGGCGGCCGACGCGACGGCACAGAACGCGAAGTCGGCGTCGAAGGCGCCGTCCGCCTCGCCGACCCCGCCGCGGGAGCGGTCGGCGCCGCCGGCACCCGCCCCCTCGCGGACCCCGGCCCGCACCCCCAGCTCCTCCGCCCCGGCATCCGGGCACGTCAAGGCCTACGACACCGACGGCGGCCGGGCGGTGTTCGAGCTGGGCTCCTCCAGCGCGACGCTCGTCTCGGCGACGCCGGGGGCCGGCTGGTCGATGCAGCTGTGGAAGACGGAGACGTGGATCCGGGTGGAGTTCAGCAGGGGCGCGGACCGGGTGTCGGTGTTCTGCACCTGGCACGACGGCCCGCCGCGTGTGGAGGTCGGCACCTACTGACGGCGGGGATGCTCAGCCGAAGACCGAGGGCGGCGGGGCCGGGGAGGCCACCGCCGCCTCGTCCGTCACGGGGAGCGCGCCGCCGGTGAAGTCGGTGAGCGGCCTGCCGTGTTCGACCCGTCCGGGGTGCGGGTCCGAGGCGGCGCGGCGGGTCAGTTCCGCCAGGGGAAGCGGCAGGTCGGAGGCGACCAGGACGGCGTTGCCGAAGCGCTTGCCGCGCAGCACGGCCGCGTCGGCGATCAGCGCGAGTTCGCCGAACCGGGCGGCGGCGGTGGCGATCTGGCCGCGCAGGTGGGCGAGCGGCGGGCCGTCGGCGAGATTGGCGGCGTAGACGCCGGAGGGCTTCAGCGCGCGGCGGACCTCGTCCAGGAACTCGACGGAGGTGAGGTGGGCCGGGGTGCGGGCGCCGCTGAAGACGTCGGCGATGACCAGGTCGGCCCAGCCGTCCGGCACCTTGGCCAGTCCCGCGCGGGCGTCCGCCGACCGCACCCGGATCCGCGCGTTCGGGTCCAACGGCAGTTCCCTGCGCACCAGCTGGACCAGGCCGGCGTCCCGTTCGACGATCTGCTGGGTGGAGCGGGGCCGGGTCGCGGCGGCGTACCGGGCGAGGGTGAAGGCGCCGCCGCCGAGGTGCACGGCGTGCACGGGCTTGCCGGGCGGGGCGACGAGGTCGATGACATGGCCGAGGCGGCGCTGGTACTCGAAGGAGAGGTACGCGGGGTCGTCCAGGTCGACGTGCGACTGCGGCGCCCCGTCGATCAGCAGGGTCCAGGCCCGGCCGCGGTCGGGGTCGGGGACGAGCTGTGCGAGCCCGCCGTCGACCGCCTCCTCGACGGCTTCGACGGCGGCAGACCTGCGCCGCGTGTTCCTGGACCTGCCCATCGGTCCAGTTTCGCAGGTGATCCGGGCAGGTGCCGCACCGGCGGCTGCCGGCCGTCGCTGGGGCCCACCGCCTCACCGGCAGTTGTCGGCCGCCTCGATCAGCCGGGCCGCCTCCCCGAGGGCCCGGCGCAGCACCACCGGGTCGGTGGCGAGGTCGGCCTCGCCGGGCGGCAGCAGCCAGTCGGAGCCCTTCACCGGCGGCTCGGGGTTCAGCCGCAGTCCGCGGCCGTCCGTCTCGGTGCAGATGCTGCCCGGTACGTCCCAGCAGGCCGCCGTGCCGGCCGGCACCAGGAAGCCGAGGGTGCCGCAGCCGTCGTCGTGCAGGACGGGCCCCACCGCGTCCGCGGCCCCGCGCCGCAGGATGTCGACCGCCTCCAGCCCCTGCCGGGCCGGCACCGTCACGAGGTCGCAGCCCGGGACTTTGCCCGACGGGGGTGCCGACGACGGCGGCGTACAAGGTTCGTTGCTCTGGCTGGTCTCCATGCCGGCCTCCACCACACAGCCCTGTTGCGGTCCACGGAGTCCAACGCGTGAGCGCGTCAACGGCTACGGCACAAGTGCGCCGCAAAGGATGGCACTTCATGGCAGATCGTGGATGAGATATCCGGTTTGTAGCCAAACACAGCGTGGCGGGTCCTTCACAACGGGTACGTTCATGCCCGCCGGAACCAGGGCGTCACTCGGACAACTCGTCCCGAATCCGTCCCGGCACCGGCATGGTTCGACGGTTCGCACGAGAGGACCCGGCCATGGCGTCGTCAACCGTGACCTCGTCGCAGTCCGAACGGCCACCCCGGCCGAACCTCGCCTTCCGGCAACTGCGCGGCAGGCGTTCACCGGCCGAGTTCGCGGCGCTCGTACGGCGTGCCGCGCGCGAGATCGGTGAGCGGGTGAGTTGTGACGCGCGCTATGTCGGCCGGGTCGAGGCGGGCGAGATCCGCTGCCCGAACTACGCGTATGAACGGGTGTTCCTGCACATGTTCCCCGGCCGCACGCTCACCGACCTCGGCTTCTCGCCCCGCTCGTCCGTCCGTGGGCGCTCGGCGCGCGGCGCGGCGGACGTGCCCGCCGAGGCCGGCGGGACGCTTGAGACGGGCGAGGCGTCCGAGCCGTATGAGACGCAGGACCCGTATGACCCGCACGACCCGAATAACCCGCAGAACCCGTACGACCCGCACGAGCCGTACGCGAACGACCACCTGAACCACGAGGAGAGCGACGTGCTGCGTCGCGCATTCATGACCGGCGGAGGCGCCACGGTTGCCGCCGCCACGCTGGGCCCGCTGGGGCTCACCACCGACGCGGCGGCCGCGGGCCGGACCCGGCGCAGGCCCGGGTCCTCCGAGGCGGCCGCCCTGGAGGAGGCCGTCCGCCGCATCCGGCTGCTCGACGACCGGCACGGCGCGGACGGCCTCTACCGGCGCGCGGCGGCCCCGCTGCGTGCGGCCTACGCGTTGCTGGACGCCGGCGCGACCCGGCAGACCACCGCCGACCGGCTGCACGCGGGCGCGGGTGAACTCTCCATCTCGGTCGGCTGGCTGGCCCACGACTCCGGCCGCTTCGACGATGCCCGCTCGCACTACGCGGAGGCGCTGGCCACCGCCCGGGTGACCGGCGACCCGGCGCTGGAGGCGCACGCCTTCTGTAACACGGCTTTCCTCGCCCGGGACGCCGGCCGCCCCCGGGAAGCGCTCCGGTCCGCGCAGGCCGCCCAGCGCGCCGCCCGCCCCCTGGGGTCCGCGCGCCTGATGTCCCTGCTCGCGCTGCGCGAGGCGGGCGGCTGGGCGGGGCTCGCCGACCGCACCGGCTGCGAACAGGCCCTGGTGCGGGCCCAGGCCCTCTTCGCACGCGGCCGCTCGGACGCCGACCCCGAGTGGATGAGCTTCTACGGAGAGGCCGAGCTGGAGGGGCTGGAGGCGCAGTGCTGGTCCACGCTGGGCGACTGGCGGCGCGCGTCGCAGCACGCCCGCCGTGCGGCCCGGCTGCAGGATCCGCACTTCACACGCAACATCGCGCTGTACACCGCGGAGCTGGCCGACGACCTCGCCCGCGAGGGCCGTCCCGACGAGGCGGCCGCGGCGGGGCTGCGCGTGCTGACGCTGCTGGACCAGGTCCAGTCCTCCCGCATCCAGACCATGCTGGCGGGCACGGCGAGGGTGCTGCTGCCGCACCGGCGGGCGTCGGGGGTGTCCGACTTCCTGGACCGGCACGCGTCCATGCCGAGGACGGGCAGGGCGTAGTCCCGGTCGCGCGGGCCGGGTGCCGGGCGGTCGCCGGGCCGCGGGGGCGTCGTGGCCGGTCGCCGGATTTCCGCGCCACCGCGGAGTCGCGGTGCCGTCGGCTTCACGGCGCCGGCGGGCGACCCCGCCCCGGGCCGGCGGCGACCGTTCAGCCGGCCAGGTGCCCCACGTCGTTCCAGCTCTCGACGGCCGGCTCGCCGTAGGCCCAGCCGAGGATCGACAGCGAGGTCGGGTTCAGGCGTATCCGCGCCGCGAAGTCCAGCGGGAGCCCCAGCCAGCGCGCGCCGATCGACCGCAGGATGTGCCCGTGGGCGAAGACCAGCACGTCCCGGTCGGCGGAGCGGGCCCAGTCGACCACCGCGTCCGCGCGCGCGGTGACCTCGGCGAGGCTCTCCCCCTCGGGGACGCCGTCCCGCCAGATCAGCCACCCGGGCCGGACGGCCTGGATCTCGGCCGGGGTCATGCCCTCGTACGCGCCGTAGTCCCACTCCATCAGCGTGTCCCACGCGGTGGCGCGGTCACCGAAGCCGGCGAGTTCGCACGTCTCCCGCGCGCGGGACAGCGGGCTCGTCCGCACCTCCGCCTCCGCCAGCCCGTCCAGCGGGGCGTGATGCAGCCGCTCGCCGAGCAGCTTGGCCCCGCGCCGGCCCTCCTCCAGCAGCGGCACGTCCGTCCGGCCGGTGTGCTTGCCGGACAGCGACCACGCCGTCTGTCCGTGCCGGGCCAGCAGGATGCGCGGTGCCATGGGAGACCTTTCCGGGGAGGGACGCCCACACGGACGCCACGAAGACGAGAGGACGGGGTCCCTCCATCATCGCTCACCCCGGGACGGGGCAACCCGGCGGGCGATCCCGACGTCTTCGAGGACTGAACGCCCGCGCGGGCGAAACGGGGAGTGCCCTCAAAGGCCGTCACAGGACACCGTAAAGTGGCACGGTCGCCCGCGGGGGGCGGACCGCACAGCAGGAGGGGGAGGGCGATCGGATGCCGCAGACCGAGACACCGGGCACCGAGGTGACCGTCCGTCCCCGGTTGCGCTGGTGGACCGAACTGCCGCTGATCCTCCTGGTCTACGGCTGCTACTCGGCCGGCCGTCTCCTGGCGCGCGGTGATGTCACCGGCGCCGTCGACCACGGCCTGGCGATCCTGCGCATCGAGAAGCTGCTGTACCTGAACGCCGAGCACCCGCTGAACCGGTTGTTCACGCGCGAGCCGTGGCTCGGGGTACCGGCCGACTTCTGGTACGCCTCGCTGCACTACCTGGTCACGCCCGCCGTCCTCGTCTGGATGTTCCGGGCCCGCCTCCCGTACTACCGGGCGGCCCGCACCTGGCTGATGACGTCCACGTTCATCGGCCTGATCGGCTTCACCCTGCTGCCGACCTGCCCGCCCCGCCTGCTCTCGGCCCACCACGGCTTCGTGGACACGATGGCCCACTACAGCTCGTACGGCTGGTGGGGCGGCGAGGCCAGCGCGCCGCGCGGCATGGGCGGGATGACCAACCAGTACGCGGCGATGCCCAGCCTGCACGTCGGCTGGGCGCTGTGGTGCGGTGTGATGCTGTGGCGGTACGGCGGCACGCGCCTGACGAAGATCCTCGGAGTGGCCTACCCGCTGCTGACCGCGCTCGTCGTCATGGGCACCGCCAACCACTACTTCCTGGACGCGGCCGCGGGTGTCGCCGTGATGGGCGTCGGGCTGCTGCTGGCGCCGCCGGTGATGCGGGCCGCGGATCTGCTCAAGGCCCGCCTGGTGCGGCGCCCCGCACCGGTCGCGGACGGCACCGGTGCCCCGGTTGTCAGTGCCGGATGCCAGACTTCCGCGGGTGAGCGAATTCCACGGCAGCGCGAGTCGCAGCTCGACGCCGGAGGCGAACCGGACGCCTCCCCCGCCGACGCGGGCGAAGGGGCTCCGGCACCGGCTCGCTGAGCTGCGCGGTCCCGACGTACCGGCCAAGGCCCTGGACGCGCGCGCCCTCGCGGCGCTCGCCGCGAACCCCGGGTGCCGCAGGCGGGCGATCCTGGACGGCGCCGGGGTGGACAAGGCGTGGCTGGCGAGCGCGCTGGGCGCACCGGCCGGCTTCGGGCAGTCGCAGTTCGCGCTGACCCGGGGCAACGCGTTCGAGGCGAAGGTGAAGGCGGACGGCGGCGCGGAGCTGCTGCGGCTGGCACACGCCCGCCTGGACCCGGGCGCCGCGGCGCCGGAGACGGCCGCCGTGCCCGACCTGACCGCCCAGGGCCCCGAGGGGCGCACGGCCCGTACGGCGCTGGCGCTGCGCGAGGCCACGCGCGCGGGCGGCTGGACGCTGCTGGACCATCCGATGCTGGCCCTGGACGTGGCGGGTTCGCTCGCCTTCCTGGAGCCGGACGCGGTGGTGGTGCACCCGGACGGCAGCTGGTCGGTGGTGGAGATCAAGTCCTTCCCGATGCTCGACGGTTCGGCGGACCCGGGGAAGGTGGGCGCGGCCGCCCGGCAGGCGGCGGTGTACGTGCTCGCGCTGGAGGAGGTCGCCGCCCGCCTCGGCGCGGAGCCGGAGGTGCGCGCCCCTGACGACGCCCCCGCCCCGCGCGTGCGGCACCGGGTGCTGCTGGTGTGCCCCAGGGACTTCTCCAACCTGCCCGCGGGCTCGGCCGTGGACATCCGCAAGCAGCGCGCGGTCACCGCACGCCAGCTCGCCCGGCTCACCCGCATCGAGGAGATCGCCGGCTCCCTGCCCGAGGGCACGTGCTTCGCCCCGGACCGGCCCGCCGAGGAACTGACGGCCGCCGTGGCCGCGGTCCCGGCGACGTACGCGCCCGAATGCCTGTCCGCCTGCGAACTGGCCTTCCACTGCCGGGAACGCTCCCGCGCGGCCGGCGCCGTCACCCGCCTCGGCCGGCCCCTGCGGGCCGAACTGGGCGGCCTGACCACGGTCGAGGAGGTTCTCGCGGCAGCCCGCGGCGAGAGCGGTGACCCCACCGACCCGGCGGTGGCGGCACTGCGCCGGGCGGCGCGGCTGCGTGCGGAGGCCCTCCGGACGGCGGACCGGGCGGCGGCGTCCCGCGCCGAGACCCTGCCGGCCGTGGACCGCCCGGAGGTGGCCCCGTGTCGCTGATCACCACCCTCGCCCGCCTCGAGGCCGTCAGCAGCGGCCGGGCCCAGCCCGCCGCGACCGTCCGCCACCGGCACCTGTCCGACCGCCCGCTGGTGTTCGTGCCGCTGACCACCGCCGGTGAGGCGGGCGCCCCGCTCGGCGCGCTGGTCGGCACCGACCGGGAAGCGCCCCGCCTGCTGGTCGTGCCGCAGCCCCGCGACCGCGACCTGCGCTTCGCGTTCCTCGCCGAACTGGCCGACGTCGTCCTGCCCTGCGTCGACTCCCACGCGCAGGCCGTCGAGGCGGCCGAGCGCACCGAGACCGACCCGGAGACCGGCAAGCGGGTCAAGGTCGAGGTCGAGTTGTGCGCGGACGCGCCCCAGCTGATCGTGCCGAGCCGCGCGGGCCTGGACTTCGTCCGGCTGCTGGGCCGCTCGATGCGGTTCCGCCGCACCGCCGAGCAGGACCCGGAGGCGCCCTACCCGGCGCCGCCCCGGGTGCCGCTGCTCGGCCGGTGGCTGACCCACTACGGCGAGCGGGCCCGGGTCCCCGGCTCCTCGCTGCTGCTCGCCCTCACCGACGTGCTGTCCCGGCACTGGGCGACGGGCCAGTCCGGCCTGGAGGACCAGCACCTGGGTGCGCTGCTCGCCTGGATCGACCCGCCCGAGGGCACCACCGGCGCCGAGGCCGCCCGGGCGGCCGAGCTGGAGCGGGACCCGGCCGGGCAGTTGCGGTGCCCGCCGGCCGGTCCGGCCACCGACCCGGCGTTCGACAACAAGCTGCTGGCCCCGGCGATCGAGCGCTACGACCGCGCGCGTACCGCGCTCGCCGCCGCCGAGGACCCGCTGGACGCCGACGACCGGCTCGCGGCGCTCACCACGGCCGAGCGGGAGATCCGCGACCTGGTCGAGAGCCGCACGCGGCCGACCTGGGACGCGGTGTGGCAGGGCCTGGACCTGCTGCGGACGCTGCCGGAGGGCACGCGCGTCGCCGAGCGCTGGACCCGGGACCGCTGGTCGTTCACCGGTCACCGTGACCGGGTGCTGGCCGGGGAGCCGCCGCAGCCGCGCCGGGACGACGCGGTGACGGCGGCGAACAAACTGGCCACCCGCGAGCGGGAGCAGGCCCGCCTGGAGGCGCAGGAGGCGCTGGACGACCCGCTGGTGATGGCGGGGCGGCGGCTGGCCGGTGAGGCTTTCGCCGGTGAGGTGACCGATGTCGTGATGGCGTACAGCGAGGGCAAGCGGCCGAGCCCGCGCCCGCTGGTGACCGTCCGCACGGACGACCGGCCGCATCTGGCGGAGCGCGCGAAGGTGTACCGCTCGCTGGGCGGCAAGCCCCAGTCGGCGGAGTTCGTCGGCCTCGAGGCCGCGGCGGACGGGGAGCTGCTGGTGCTGCGGATCATGGACAAGATGGGCCGCGGCCGGGAGCCGGAGCCCGGTTCGGTGCCGGAGAAGGGCGACCGGGTCTGCTTCACCCTCTTCGAGCACGAGCAGCGCGGCGGGGCGAAGCTGCCCGACCCGGAGGAGACCCCGTGGACGCACGGCGGGCCGCCGGGTGAGCCCGCGGCGGAGGCCCCGGACACGCTCACCGAGGAGGACGTGCTGTGACGACCGTCGACTTCGACCCCGGAGCCGCGGCCGCCCGCGCCACCGACGCGATCCTGCGCGACACCCTGCACGGCACCGAGCGGGGCGTGGTGGTCGACTCCCCGCCCGGCGCCGGCAAGTCCACCCTGGTGGTCCGCGCGGCCCTCGAACTGGCCGGCGCGGGCCGCCCGCTGATGGTGGTGGCGCAGACGAACGCCCAGGTGGACGACCTGGTCCTGCGGCTGGCGGAGAAGGATCCGGAGCTGCCGGTGGGCCGCCTGCACAGCAGCGACACCGACGCGTACGACAAGGCGCTGGACGACCTGCCGAACGTGCGTACGTCGGCGAAGGCGGCCGATCTGAACGGCCTCCCGGTCGTGCTCTCCACGGCCGCGAAGTGGGCGCACGTGAAGGTGGACGAGCCCTGGCGGCACGCGATCGTGGACGAGGCGTACCAGATGCGCTCGGACTCCCTGCTCGCCGTGGCCGGCCTGTTCGAGCGGGCGCTGTTCGTGGGCGACCCGGGGCAGCTGGACCCGTTCGCGATCGTCGGCAGCGAGCAGTGGGCGGGCCTGTCGTACGACCCGTCGGCGTCCGCGGTCACCACTCTCCTGGCCCACAATCCGGGCCTCCCCCAGCACCGCCTCCCGGTCTCCTGGCGGCTGCCCGCCTCGGCGGCCCCGCTGGTCTCGGACGCCTTCTACCCGTACACCCCGTTCCGCAGCGGCACCGGCCACGGCGACCGCCGTCTCGCCTTCGCCGTCGCCTCCGACGGCTCCGGCCCGGACCGGGTGATCGACGAGGCGGCGGAGTCCGGCTGGGGTCTGCTGGAGCTGCCCGCCCGCCACACCCCGCGCACGGACCCGGAGGCGGTGCGGGCGGTGGCGACGGTGGTCCGGCGCCTGCTGGACAGAGGAGGAGCGGCCGTCTCCGAGCGCTCCGCCGACCCCGCGCCCCTCACCGCCGACCGCATCGCCGTCGGCACGGCCCACCGCGACCAGGCGGCGGCGGTCCGCGCGGCCCTGACCGACCTCGGTGTGTCCGACGTGACGGTCGACACCGCCAACCGGCTCCAGGGCCGCGAGTACGACGTCACGGTCGTCCTGCACCCGCTCTCCGGACGTCCCGACGCCACGGCCTTCCACCTGGAGACGGGCCGCCTGTGCGTCCTGGCCTCCCGCCACCGCCACGCCTGCATCGTGGTCTGCCGGGCCGGCGTGGGCGACCTCCTGGACGACTTCCCGTCCACGGAACCGGTCCGGCTGGGAACGCTGGTGAAGTTTCCCGATGGCTGGGAGGCCAACCACGCCGTCCTGTCCCACCTGGCGGAACACCGGGTGACCTGGCACCCCTGACCGGCACCCACCTGGCGGAACACCGAGTGACCCCTCGGCCATGAGAGGCCCTTGCGCGGGCGCGGGACAATGGACGGTGGCCCACCTGAAGGGCCCAGCGAACCGTATGTGGAGGAGACAAGACATGGCGGAGCCCACGCCGCGCCGTACCGAACCGCGGCTACGCCCCGCGCCCCTGATCTTCGAGCCCGCGGAGGCGGCCTCCGACCCCGAGCACTTCTTCGACCTGGAGTCGATCGAGGACCCGCGGGCGCTGCTGGCGCGCGCGACGGAGCTGACCCAGGCGTTCCGCGCGGCCGCCGACCGGGCCGTGGAGTTCCAGGCCATCGCGGCGGCCCAGCTCGCCGACCCGCGCCGGTTCGACCGGCTGACCCCGGCGGACATCGCCGACCGGGCGGAGTGGACCGAGGACTACGCGAAGAGGATGGTCGAGTTCGGGCGGGACCTGATGCGGGGGGACACCGAAGGACGGACGTCACCGGACCCCGTGTAGTCCGGTGGCCTCGGCCCCTGCCATCCCCGCCTGGCATATGCCGGGCGGGCAAGATACTCCTCCCGGTGTGCTCGTGTCCCGGTTTTCGGCAACCCAGGGAAACGATGCGCTCACGTTCGGTACATGTAGGTGTCATGAGCAGTGCACCGAACGTCACCTGTGCCACCTCCGACGGCCTGGCCTGGCTCGCCTCGGCAGGAACGTATCCACGGAGCACGCTGGCCCTCTGGGAGGAACGCCCGGACGCCCCGGTCGTCCTGCCCTGCGGCACCACCTTCGACGTGGTCAGCGCCCCGGCGATCTTCGGGCGCCGGATGCTGGACCGCTTGTGGGACGAGGGGCCGGGATCGGGCCCGGTCGCGGTGTTCCGGGGCCGCATGCTGCTGTTCGCCGCCCCGGGCACGGCCCAGCGGCTGCCCTCGCTGCTGGCCTGGGAGGAGTGGGGCTCCCATCGGGCGGAGGCGGTGCCGCCCCTGCTGTGTCACGGCACGGGGGACGCGGTGACCGTCCCGCCCCTGACCGGCGGCGACGCCCCCGGCGCCTCCCGCTGGCTGGTGGCCCCCGACACCCGGCACCCCTGGCTGCCCGGCCCCGAGGTCGCGCTCTGGGCGGCCGTACGAGCCGCCCGGGCCGCCGTACGGATATCGATTTTTCCTCCCGCCGATCAGGATGCTAAGGTCTACGACGTCAGCAGGCGCCGCTAGCTCAGTTGGTTAGAGCAGCTGACTCTTAATCAGCGGGTCCGGGGTTCGAGTCCCTGGCGGCGCACGCGAGGAAACGGCGGGTCCGGTTCGAAAGAATCCGGCCCGCCGTTTTCGTATACGAAGACGCGGGACGGTATACGAAGGCCCAGGACGTTCAGTCCCTCATTCCCGGCGTGATCTTCACCGTCCAGGCCCCCGACGCCGTCCGGCCCTCCGCCTCCACCCGCACGCCGTCCCCGGGCACGGTGAAGCTCTCCCCGAGGGCGACCGGGGCGTCGGCGAGCGGCGGATACACCGAGTTCTCCCAGCAGGACTCGGTGTGCGGGTGGGCGTCCACGACCTCGACCGGGCCGCCGCCGGACTCGGCACCGCTGCGGACCCGGTAGACCAGCACGCCCTGCCGGCAGGACGCCCGGTCGTTCCCGGCCGTGCCGCGCGCCTCGAAGGCCAGGACACTGTCCGGGCCGGTGCGCACGACGGCCAGCTTCACTCCGTTGCCGAGGCCGAAGGCGGGCGCACCGCCCGTGCCCCGCACCGGGACGCCCGGACCGGCGGCCAGCGGTTCCAGGGTGAGACGGGTCGGGTCGGCGCCGCGCACGCACGCCACCTGGCGCGGATCCAGCCAGCCCAGCTTCCACTTGTGCCAGGCGAACAGATCCGGCGAGAGGCCGAACTGGCTGCCCATCAGGTCCCAGTCGCCGACGTAGGTGTCCCAGTCGCCCTTGCCGTCGACCGGCCGGTGGTAGAGATCGGGCAGGTCGAAGACATGGCCGGTCTCATGGGCGAGGACCAGCCGGTCAGGCGGGTGTTTCTCGAACACGGTGACGACCCGGCGGATGTCCGTGCCGTCCACGCGCAGGGGCGTGTCGAGGTTCACGACCTTCGTGGCGTCCGAGTCCACGCCGGGCGCGTCCGGGTCGGCGACGAAGTACACGACCGGGTAGCGCGAGAAGTCGACCTCCTTGTCGGCGGCGGCGAACGCGTCCCGCAGATAGGCGGCCCGGTCCTCGGCGCTCCAGTCCCGCCTTATGGCGTACGACGTGGACGGGCGCGGCATGCGCAGCCAGTGCTTCAGCGGGTGCGGGCGCAGCGTGAACCTGCCGTAGGAGGCCTGCTCGAAGAAGCGGCTGGTGGCCGGGAAGTGGTCGGCGGTCAGCTCGGCGGGGGTGGCGTGCGGGACGGCGTCCGGGAAGGAGAGGTAGACCAGCACCGCGTCGAGCGCGCCGGTCGGGCGGGTGTAGGCGGTGTTCCAGGTGTCCACGCCCTCCGAGTGGTGGGCCTCGGTCCGCCGCAGGGCACAGGGGGCCGTCGAGAAGGGCTCGGCGACCGACGGGCCGGTGAGGATCGAGGTCGCGGCGAGCGCCGACAGCGTGGTGCACACGGCGGCGGTGCTGCGCAGCTTGGGCACGGACATGACCTCCGGATTCGGTTCGCGGGACCCGCACCCAGATTGCTGCGCTTTCTTGTTTTATGCCCTGTTTGCCTGCACCAGAAGGGTGAGTGCGCCCCGCCCGTACGCCGGTGCGCTCCGGCGCCCGACACCCCGAAACACTCACGGAACGTCACAACTGGTCGGGGGCCTGAAGAACCTGTCCAGGTGCGGGCAGAAACGATCTGTCAGAAGCCCTGCTCCATCCGGGAGACTGGACAGTGGCTGGAAGGGCCCGGGGCCAGCCTCTATGATCGGCACACTTTCCGGCACGGACAGAGATCGAGTGCACTGCGGGAGCGAGCGGTGAGCGGAACGTCCGAAGGGCCGACGCCCGCGGCAGACCTCGACCGGTCAGCCGTTACAGACAGTGACCACACCACCTACCACCGTGTCTTCGCGGCTGCCCCGCTCGCCATGGCGGTCGTGGACCCCGACGGCATCGTCGCGGGGGCCAACCCCGCCTTCGGCGAGCTGCTCGGCACGGATCCGGAGGCGCTCACCGGGCGGGTCGCCGCCGACCTGGTGGACCTGGCCTCGGACGCCCGTACCTGGCACGCCTACCGCGAGGTCCTGCGCGGCCGGCAGGCGAGGCTGCGCTGCAGCCGCCGGCTGAAACATCCCGACGGGCGCTCGCTGTGGGTGCAGGTCACCGTGTCCCCGCTGGCCGCCGACGGCCCCGGCGTCCTCCTCTCGGTCGCCGACATCAGCGCCCGCCGTGAACTCCAGGCACGGCTGCGGCACTTGCAGATGCACGACCCGGTGACCCGGCTGCCCAACCGGACCCTGTTCTTCGAGCGGCTCTCGGCCGCGCTGGAGGCGGAGTCGTACGAGCAGAGCGGCACCGGCAGGATCGGCCTGTGCTACCTGGACCTCGACGGGTTCAAGGCCGTCAACGACACCCTGGGACACCGCGTCGGCGACCGGCTGCTCGCGGCCGCCGCCGAACGCCTGAACCGTGTCGCCGACGAGGCCGGGTACGCCCGCGCGGCGACCCCCCTGGTGGCCCGGCTCGGCGGCGACGAGTTCGCGCTGCTCGTCGAGGACTCCACCGGCACCGAACAGCTCGCCGACCTCGCCGAGTCGGCGCTGAAGGCCCTGGAGGAACCCTTCGACCTGGCCGGCCAGCGGCTGTCGCTGACCGCGTCCATCGGCGTGGTCGAACGGCACGCGGCCGGCACGACGGCGACGGGCCTGATGCAGGCGGCCGACACGACCCTGTACTGGGCGAAGGCGGACGGCAAGGGCCGCTGGACGCTGTTCGACCCCGAGCGCAACGCGCACCGCATGACCCGCCAGGCCCTCTCCTCCACCCTGCGCCCCGCCATCGAACGCGGTGAGTTCGCCCTGGAGTACCAGCCGTTGGTGGGCATGGAGGACGGACGGCTCAGCGGGGTCGAGGCGCTGATCCGCTGGAATCATCCTCAGTTCGGCACACTGACGCCGAATCGGTTCATCGGACTGGCCGAGGAGGACGGTTCGATCGTGCAGCTCGGCCGCTGGGCACTGAACACGGCCTGCCGGCAGGCCCGCCGCTGGCAGGTGGACCACCCCGGCGAGCCGCCCATCTTCGTCAGCGTGAACGTGGCGGTGCGCCAGGTGTGGGACTCCGACCTGGTGGCCGACGTGGCGGAGATCCTCGCCGAGACCGGACTGGCCCCGCATCTGCTGCAGTTGGAGCTGACCGAGTCCGCCGTGATGGGCTCGGCGGGCCGCCCGCTCCAGGCCCTGCAGGCCCTCAGCGACATGGGGGTGCGCATCGCCATCGACGACTTCGGCACCGGCTACTCCAACCTCGCCTATCTGAGCCGCCTGCCGGTGTCGGTGCTGAAGCTGGACGGCTCCTTCGTGCGCGGCTTCCAGTACGAGGGCGACAAGAAGGCGATCGCCCCCAACCCGGCCGACGAGGTGATCGTGGAGGCGATGATCCAGCTGGCGCACCGCCTCGGCCTGACCGTCACCGCGGAGTGTGTGGAGACCTCGGCCCAGGCCAGCCGGCTGCGCCGGATCGGCTGCGACACCGGTCAGGGCTGGCTGTACTCCCGCCCGGTGTCGCCGGATCGGATCTCCGAGCTGCTGGGGGCGCAGACCTACGCGGTCGGCAACCCGTAGGCGTCCGCGATCAGCTCGTAGGAGCGCAGCCGGAGTTCGCCGCGGTGGGCGTGGGAGACGAGCATCAGCTCGTCGGCGCCGGTGCGCTTGTGGAGGTCGTCCAGGCCGGCGCGGACCTCGTCGGCGGTGCCCTGCACGATGTTGGCGGTCCAGGAGCCGATGAACTCCTCCTCCATCGGGCTGAACTCGTGCCGCTCGGCCTCCTGCGGGTCGGGGAACAGACCGGGGCGGCCGGTGCGCAGCCGGAGCATGTTCAGCGCCATCGCCCGGGTCTGACGGCGGGCCTCCCGCTCGTCGTCGGCCGCGAGGGCGGAGACGCCGATGAGGGCGTACGGCTCGTCCAGGACGGCGGAGGGGCGGAAGGTCTGCCGGTACAAGTCGAGGGCCGGGATGGTGTTCTGCGCGGAGAAGTGGTGCGCGAAGGCGAACGGCAGGCCGAGCATCCCGGCCAGGCGGGCGCTGAACCCGGAGGAGCCGAGCAGCCAGATCGGGGGGCGGTGCGGGGACTGCACCCCGCCGGGCGCGGTGCCCTGGACCGGCCCCGGGATCGCGTGGATACGGCCGTAGGGGTGCCCGTCGGGGAAGTCGTCGTCCAGGAAGCGGATCAGCTCCGCGAGCTGCTGCGGGAAGTCGTCGGCGCCCTCCTCGAGGGTCTCGCTGCGGCGCAGCGCGGCGGCCGTCGCGCCGTCGGTGCCGGGGGCCCGCCCGAGGCCGAGGTCCACGCGGCCCGGCGCGAGGGCCTCCAGCGTGCCGAACTGCTCGGCGATCACCAGCGGGGCGTGGTTGGGCAGCATGACGCCGCCCGAGCCGAGCCGGATGCGGTCGGTGTGGGCGGCGAGGTGGGCGAGGATCACGGCGGGCGAGGAGGAGGCGACGCCGGGCATGGAGTGGTGCTCGGCGACCCAGTACCGGTGGAAGCCGCGGGACTCCGTCAGCCGGGACAGCTCGACGCTGGTGCGCAGGGCGTCGGTGGCGGTACTGCCCGTGCCGACGGTCACCAGGTCCAGTACGGAGAGGGGGACGGGGGCGGTCCCGTGCGTCGTGCCCCGGATCTCGTCTGCCGACACGGTGTGGGCCTCCTGTTTGTGGCGTGTGCTGTCCTGCGCCGCTGTAACAGGAGGCGGTCTCCGTTTATTCCGGCCGACCGGGCCGGTCCCTAGGGGGTTTCGTTCGGATCAGCGCGGACCCGGGCTGATCCGAACGAAGCCCCCTAGGCCTGCACCAGCGGCTCCCGGGTGAACAGCGACCCCAGCGTGGGCGCGTTCACCCGCCGGTCGGCCAGCCGCAAGCCCTCCCAGACCGTCACCAGATTCGCCGTGAGCACCGGCTTGGACAGGGACTTCTCCAGCACCCCGATGTGCGCGGCCGTGTGCAGCGCCGTGTCCGGCAGCAGCACGGCCTCCGCTTCGGAGACGTCGGCCGCCCGCGCCAGCGTCAGCACGTCCTCCTCCTGCCACGTGCCGACCTCCGCCGCCGTGACGATCCCGGAGGAGCACATCCCGGCCACCTCCAGCCCGCCGGCCCGCAGGAACTCCGCGAACAGGGTCGCCACGTCCTCCGGGTAGGTCGCGCCGACGGCGACCCGCCGCACCCCGATCTCCCGGGCGGCGTGCACGAAGGCGAAGGACGTCGAGGAGGCCGGCATCCCGGCCTGCCGGGCCAGCGTCCGCACCTGGTCCTGGGCGCCCTGCCAGCCGTGCACGAAGCTGCCGCTGGTGCACGCCCACACCACCGTCTCGACCCCGGCCAGCCGCAGCCCCTCCATACCCGCGGCGAGCCGCTCCGCGGAGCCCATCTCCCGCAGCGCGTCCACCCGGTGCGCGTCCTCACCGATGTCGGTGTGGGCCAGGTCCAGCCGGATGTCGCTGCCCAGGAGCTGCTCGATGCGTGGATAGTCGTCCTCGGCGGAGTGGCCCGGGTAGAGGAAACCGAGTGCGGTCATGTCCAGCCTTCCTGCGTCTCTTCGGGCAGTACGGGCCGTTCGCGCGCGGCCGCGTCCAGCAGCGCCTGATAGGGCCCCACCGCTCGGGTACCCAGTCGGCGCAGCGCCGCCCACATCGTGACCTGGTTGGCCGAGATGACCGGCATGCGCAGTTCGGCCTCCAGTTGGGGGATGACGTCGTAGGTGGGGAGGTTGGTGCAGGAGATGAAGAGGGCGTCGGCGGCGCCGGGGCGGATCGCCCGCCGGGCCATGGCGACGACGTCCCGGTACGGCACCTGCCAGATGTGCCGGGTCAGTCCCATGAAGGCACAGCCGGTGACCCGTATGCCGGCCTCGGCGACGTACTCCTCGAGTGCCCGGGTCACGGACACGGTGTACGGCGTGACCAGCGCGACCCGTCGTGTCCCCAGCTCCGCGAGCGCCTCCAGCAGCGCCCCGGAGGTGGTCACCGAGGGCAGGGCGCCCGCCCGGGTCATCGCCGCGCACATCGCCCGCTCCCCCGCGATCCCGCCGACGAAGCTCCCGGAGGTGCAGGCGTAGGCGACGACCTCGGGGGCGACGGCGGTCAGCGCGCGGACCGCCTCGCCGAGGGTCTCGTGCTCGCTGACCAGCCGGGCCAGGTCCAGGCTCACCTCGACCGGCACGAACGGGGTCCGGGTCAGATGCAGCGACACCTCGTCGGGCGCCCAGCGCCACAGCTCGCGGTCGAGGGCGAAGTCGAAGGGGGCCACCACGCCGACACCGCGCTGCGGGCGGGGGCCGCCGAGAAAGGAGACGTCCATGGCTGACACCGGCCTCACGCTGGGAGACGAGTGGGCAACGGATCGCGAACACGCCCGTGTTGACGACGGTAGGTTCGGGTGCGAGCGTGGTCAATCCGTGCATGTCAGACGCCGGGAGCCGCCCCGTATGACGCCGACCCCGCCCACCCTTGTGGTCCTCGACGCCGAACCGCCGCCCCGGCTCGGCCGCCTCACCGGCCGTGCCCGGATCGTGCACACCGATGCCGCGCACCTGGCCGAGCGGCTGCCCGAGGCGGACGCCCTGCTGGTGTGGGACTTCACCTCGCACGCGGTGCGCGAGGCCTGGCCGGGGGACGGGCCGAGGCCCCGCTGGGTGCACACCGCGAGCGCGGGCGTGGACCATCTGATGTGCCCGGAACTGGCCGCGTCCGACACGGTGGTCACCAACGCGCGTGGGATCTTCGACCAGCCGATCGCCGAGTACGTGGCGGCCCTCGTCCTGGCGGTCGCCAAGGATCTGCCGCGCACGCTGGAGCACCAGCGGGAGCGGATCTGGCGGCACCGGGAGAGCCGGCGGGTGGCGGGCACCCGCGCGTGCGTGGTCGGCTCGGGCCCGATCGGCCGGGCGATCGTCCGCACGCTGAAGGCCCTGGACGTGACGACGGCGCTGGTCGGGCGGGTGCCGCGGACCGGCATCCACGGTCCGGCCGACCTGGACCGGCTGATCTCCCGCGCGGACTGGGTGATCGCCGCGGCGCCGCTGACCGAGCAGACGTACCGCATGTTCGACGCCCGCCGGTTCGGGGTGATGCAGCCCTCGGCGTTCTTCGTGAACGTCGGCCGCGGACAGCTGGTCGACGAGGACGCCCTCGCCGAGGCGCTGACCCGGCGCTGGATCGCGGGCGCCGCGCTGGACGTCTTCGCCGCCGAACCGCTGCCCGCGGACAGCCCGTTGTGGGAGCTGCCGGAGCTGATCGTCTCCCCGCACATGAGCGGGGACACGATCGGCTGGCGGGACGAACTGGGCGTGCAGTTCGTGGACTTGTACGAGCGCTGGGCGGCGGGCAGATCACTGCTGAACGTGGTCGACAAGAAGCGTGGTTACGTGCCCGGTCACTGAGACCCGATGGAGGGTGCATGCAGCTCACCGACCTCACCGCCGGCCGGCTCCTGGACGGATACCGCAAGGGCGAGTTCAGTCCTGTGGAGGCGACCGTCGAGGCCCTGGAGCGGGCGCGGCGGATCCAGCCGGAGGTGAACGCGTTCGTCCGGCTCACCGAGGAGGACGCGCTCGCCCGGGCCCGGGAGTCGGAGGAACGCTGGCGGCGCGGTGAGCCGGCCGGGCTGCTGGACGGGGTGCCGGTGACCGTGAAGGACATCCTGCTGCTGCGCGGGCACCCGACCCTGCGCGGCTCCAGGACCGTCTCCGAGCAGGGGAGCTGGGACGAGGACGCGCCCCCGGTGGCCAGGCTGCGCGAGCACGGCGCGGTGTTCCTCGGCAAGACGACCACCCCCGAGTACGGCTGGAAGGGCGTCACCGACTCCCCGCTGTCCGGGGTGACCCGCAACCCGTACGACCCGACACGCACCGCGGGCGGCTCCAGCGGCGGCAGCGCGGCGGCCGTCGCGCTCGGCGCGGGCCCGCTGTCGCTGGGCACCGACGGGGGCGGCAGCATCCGGATCCCGGCCGGGTTCTGCGGGATCTTCGGGCTGAAGCCGACGTACGGCAGGGTGCCGCTGTATCCGGCGAGCGCGTTCGGCACGCTGTCGCACACGGGCCCGATGACCCGGGACGCGGCCGACGCGGCCCTGCTGATGGACGTCATCGGCTCTCCCGACGCGCGCGACTGGTCGGCGCTGCCGCCCGCGCCGTGCTCCTTCCGGGAGGGGCTGCGGGAAGGCGTGCGCGGGTTGCGGGTGGCGTACTCACCGTCCCTGGGCGGGCAGGTGGCGGTCCGGCCCGGCGTCGCCGCGGCGGTGCGGCGGGCGGTGGCCGGGCTGGCGGACCTGGGGGCGTACGTCGAGGAGAGCGACCCCGACTTCAGCGACCCGGTGGAGGCGTTCCACACCCTGTGGTTCAGCGGCGCGGCCCGGCTCACCCAGGGCTTCTCCCCGCACCGGCGGCAGCTGCTGGACCCCGGGCTGCGGGAGATCTGCGCGCAGGGCGCCCGGACGAGCGCGCTGGAGTATCTGGCCGCGGTGGACGTCCGCATGCGTCTCGGGCGCCGGATGGGCAGCTTCCACGAGCGCTACGACCTGCTGGTGACGCCGACGCTGCCGGTGACGGCGTTCGAGGCGGGCCGGGAGGTGCCGGGGGGCTCCGCTCACCGGCGCTGGACGGGCTGGACACCGTTCACGTATCCCTTCAACCTGACCCAGCAGCCGGCGGCGACCGTACCGGTGGGGCTGGACGGGGAGGGTCTTCCGGTGGGCATGCAGATCGTCGCCGCGCGGCACCGGGACGATCTGGTGCTGCGCGCCGCGCACGCCCTGTACGAAGCCGGCCTCCCCCTCGCGGGGAACGTCACGCCCTCCGGAAGCTGAGCCGCTCCCCCGCCGCCCCCGTCCGCCACAGGTCGTTGCAGGCCTCGGCCATCGCGTCGAGGCCGTCGGTCACCTGGCCCCAGACGATGCCGGGCACCCAGCCGACGTCCCCGTTGAGCAGCAGGTTGTTGCGCTCGTAGAACAGGGCCAGGTCGACCACGGTGGTGCCGGGACGGACCTCGCGGTCGTAGCCGTAGGCCTTCGTGCCCAGCTCGGCACCGGCGAAGGAGAAGTAACAGAGGTCGCCGGGAATCGGGGTGACCGTCGGGTTCTCCAGTGGGGGTTCCGTGGAGGCGAACGGCGGGAAGAGGGCGTAGATCTCGTTGCGCGCGTACTTGGCGTGGTAGACGTCCCCCGCCAGCGGCAGTGCCTCCCACACTGCCGCGCAGGTCAGAGGCGCGCGGTCGTCCAGCAGTCGTGCCGTGCAGTGCACGTCCCGCTTGTCGAGCGAGACGGTGACGAATCGATCGGCCATGAAAACCAGGGTGCATAGCCCGGATGCGCTTGGGTAGCCGCGCCGCCATGGCTCCACCACTTGGGAACGACGTACACACATTCCGGCCGGAACACAGACACAGTCGCCGCTCGGTTCTCGCCGCCGTCGCGGCGTTCGGCGCCCTGGGTGCGGCGGGCTGCACCCGGGTGGCGTCCGCGTCCGGCGAGAACGGCGGCGACCTGCTCGACCGGCTGCGCGCGCAGGGTGTCGTACGGCTCGGGATCGCCGGTGAGATCCCGTTCGGGTACATCGACACGGACGGCCATCTCACCGGGGAGGCGCCCGAGCTGGCGAAAGTGATCTTCAAGCGGCTGGGGGTGGACCGGGTCCAGCCGGTGCCGACCGAGTTCGGCTCGCTGATCCCGGGGCTGAACTCGCAGCAGTTCGACGTCGTGGCCGCCGGGATGTACGTCAACGCCGAGCGTTGCGAGCAGGTGATCTTCGCCGATCCGGATTACCAGATGCTGGATTCGTTCATCGTCCGCAAGGGGAACCCGAAGGGGTTGCACTCCTACCGGGACGTGGTGGAGAAGAAGGCGAAGTTCGCCACCGGCACCGGGTACGCGGAGATCCAGTACGCGGTGGAGGCCGGGTACGCGGAGAGCGACATCCTGATCGTCCCGGACCAGGTGGCCGGGCTGAACGCCGTCGAGGCGGGCCGCGTCGACGTCTTCGCCGGTACGGCGCTCACCGCCCGCGAGGTCGTGCGGAAGTCCGGCAAGGCGGAGGCCACCAAGCCGTTCGCGCCGTTGGTCAAGGGCGAACCGCACGTCGACGGCGGAGCGTTCGCGTTCCGGCCGACCGAGACGAGGTTGCGGGACTCCTTCAACGCCGAGCTGCGCAAGCTGAAGAAGAGCGGGGAGCTGTTCCGGATCCTCCAGCCCTTCGGCTTCACCAAGGCCGAGATGACGGACCTCACCGCGAAGGAGCTGTGCGGCGGATGACCTCGGGGCTCTGGGACCTTGTACTGAAAGGCATATGGACCACGGTCCAGTTGCTGGTGTTCAGCGCGCTGCTGGCCACGGCGGTCTCCTTCGCCGTCGGCGTCGCACGCACCCACCGGCTGTGGATCGTCCGGTTCCTCGCCGGCTTCTACACCGAGGTGTTCCGCGGCACCTCCGCGCTGGTGATGATCTTCTGGGTGTTCTTCGTGCTGCCCGTCGCGTTCGGCTGGCAGCTGGTGCCGATGTGGGCGGGCACGCTGGCGCTCGGGCTGACGTACGGCGCGTACGGCTCGGAGATCGTGCGCGGCGCGCTGAACGCGGTCGATCCGGCACAGCAGGAGGGCGGCATCGCGCTCAGCTTCACGCCGGCGCAGCGACTGCGGCTGATTCTGCTGCCGCAGGCGGTGCCGGAGATGATCCCGTCCTTCTGCAACCTGCTGATCGAGCTGCTCAAGGGCACCGCGCTGGTGTCCGTCATGGGCATGGGCGATCTGACGTTCAGCGCCAATCTGGTGCGCCTCGCGCTGCAGCAGAGCGCGGAGATCTACACATACGTCCTGCTGATCTACTTCGCGATCGCCTTCGTGCTGACCCGGCTGATGCGCGGCCTGGAGAAGCGGTTGAAGGCCGGGATCGGCAAGGATCCCGGCACGGAGTCGGCGGCGCGTGAGCTGAAGCGGGCGCAGACGACCGGCGTGGGCGGTGGTGTCGCGTGAAGTGGGACTGGAACGCCGTGAGCGACTTCATGCCGGCCTTCTGGCACGGTCTGCTGGTCACCCTGCAGGCCCTCGCCCTCGGCTCGCTGCTGTCCTTCTCCCTCGGCCTGGTGTGGGCGCTGCTGATGCGCGCACCGAGCCGGTGGGTGCGCTGGCCGGTCGGGGTGGTGACGGAGTTCGTACGCAACACCCCGCTGCTGGTCCAGCTGTTCTTCCTCTTCTACGTGCTGCCCGAGTGGGGACTGACCTTCTCGGCGCTGGCGACCGGCGTGTTCGCGATCGGCCTGCACTACTCCACGTACACGATGCAGGTCTACCGGGCCGGTATCGAGGCGGTGCCCGTCGGCCAGTGGGAGGCGGCGACCGCGCTGAACCTGCCCCGGCGGCGGACCTGGACCGCGGTGATCCTGCCGCAGGCGATCCGCCGGGTGGTGCCCGCCCTCGGCAACTACGTGATCGCCATGCTCAAGGACACGCCGATGCTGATGGTGATCACCGTGCTGGAGATGCTCGGGCGGGCCCGGCTCTTCTCCCAGCAGCACTTCCAGTTCACCGAGCCCCTGACCGTGATCGGGGTGGCCTTCATCCTCATCTCCTACCTGGCCTCCCTTCTTCTGCGAGCCCTGGAGCGACGCCTTGTCCGCTGACACCCCTTTGATGAAAGAACCCGACGCGAGCACCGGTGCGGTCACGGCCGGCGGTGAGCTGGTCAGCCTGGAGGGCGTCACCAAGCGCTTCGGGTCCCACACCGTGCTCGACGACCTGAGCTTCACCGTCGAGCCCGGCAAGCACGTGACCCTGATCGGCCCGTCCGGTTCCGGCAAGACCACGATCCTGCGGCTGCTGATGACCCTCACCAAGCCGGACGAGGGCACGATCACCGTCGACGGGGAGCGCCTGTTCCCGGCGTCGGAGAAGCAGGTCCGGGAGGTGCGCCAGAAGATCGGGATGGTGTTCCAGCAGTTCAACCTGTTCCCGAACATGTCGGTGCTGCGGAACATCACCGAGGCGCCGGTGCGGGTGCTCGGCATGTCGAAGGACGAGGCCGAGGCGCGGGCCCGGGAGCTGCTGGACCTGGTGGGGCTCGCCGACAAGTGCGACGCGAAGCCCACCCGGCTCTCCGGGGGCCAGCAGCAGCGGGTGGCGATCGCCCGCGCGCTGGCGATGCGGCCGCGGGTGCTGCTGCTGGACGAGGTGACCTCCGCGCTCGACCCGGAACTGGTCGCGGGAGTGCTCGATCTGCTCAGGGACATCGCCCGCAGCACGGACATCACGATGCTGTGCGTGACCCACGAGATGGGTTTCGCCCGGGACATCTCCGACCAGGTGCTGATGTTCGACTCGGGGCGGGTCATCGAGACGGGCCCGCCGGAGAAGATCTTCAGCGATCCGGAACGGGACCGTACCCGGGAATTCCTCAGCGCGGTGCTGTGACCACGAGGTGTGAAGACGGGAACAGCCGAGGTCCGACCGCTGGGGAATGACGCTGGCATATGCCAGAGGATGTGCGTCGCAGTTGGGAGGGCGGGCGCGCGGGACACAATCTCGCCAACCCCCTCTCCGCGGCGGGCCTTTGGCGGCTATCGTGGAGACGATCCGCCGACCGGATCCGCGGCTTCGCGGCCCAGAGAGCGAGCGCAGGGGGAAACACCGTGGCGCTGATGCACGAGCCGACCGCCCCGTACCACTCCGCCCAGGACGCCCTGCGCGTGCTGGAGACCGTGGCGCGCCACTCGGCCGGCGTCACCGACACCGAGCTGGCCCGCCGCACCGGCCTCGGCTCCGAGCGGCTCACCGCCCTGCTGCGCATGCTGCGCCGCGAGGGCTACGTCGAGCAGATCACCGACGGGGCGTACGTCACCGGCGACACCCTGCGCCGCCTCACCTCGGCGCACGACCGGGAGCGGGCCCTGCGCGACAAGCTCCAGCACACCCTGGACCGGCTGCGGGACTCGGTCGGCGCGGCCGTCTACATCAGCCGGTACGTCGACGGCGAGGTGAAGGTCACCCAGTACGCCGCCGGGCCCGGCACCCCGGCGGTCAACGAGTGGGTCGACTTCCGCTTCTCCGCCCACGCCACCGCCGTCGGCAAGAGCCTGCTGACCCAGCTGGACCACAACGCCCGCCGCGACCACCTCTCCCGGCACAAGATGGCCCGCCTCACCTCGCGCACCATCACCAGCGACAAGCTGCTGCTGTCCCGCCTGGAGTCCCAGCCGCCGACGGTCCCGGTCCTCGACCTCCAGGAGTACGCGGTCGGCACGGTCTGCGCGGCCGTCCCGATCACGGCCGGCTCGGCCGTCGGATGCCTCGCCCTGTCCCTCCCGGTGGAGCACGCGCACCGCCTGAAGCAGGCCGCCGACGCGCTCAACCGCAACGCCGCACCGGTCCTGCTCTCGCTGACGATCTAGGGGTTTCGTTCGGATCAGCTCGGCTGATCCGAACGAAACCCCCTGGGTCCCCCGAGGTGGTCACGAGCACCTCTGCGGACCAGGTAGTATTTTCTTCGTCGCCGGCCGCGAAGAGCGGAAGGCGAGAGTCATGCGCCGCTAGCTCAGTTGGTTAGAGCAGCTGACTCTTAATCAGCGGGTCCGGGGTTCGAGTCCCTGGCGGCGCACGATGACGATGGCCGGCCACGTTCGCAGACAGTGCGAACCTGGTCGGCCATCTCTGTTATCGCCCGGCTCCGCCGTGCGCGGTGGGGGCTTCGCCACCCGCGCCCCCTGAGGCGGCGGCATCCTCGACGTCCTCCGCCGTGAGCCTCCGGTACGACTCCTCCCCCGGTGGCCGCCACCACACCGGATCGGCGCAGTCGCACCCCTCTCGCCTGAGCAGCGCCCGGTGGATCTTGTTCGTCGCCGTCACCGGCATCCGCCGCACCACCCGCACGAACCGGGGCGCCATCTTCGTCCCCAGGTCCGGCTGGGCCCGCAGGAACTCCGCGAACCCCTCCGGGTCGAAGGTTCCGGCGATCGTCGCCATCACCTGGTCACCCGTCACCGGGTCCGGCACGCCGTACACGGCGACGGCCACCGCCCTCGTACCGGGCGACGATGTTCTCGATCATCGCGGCGGCCAGGTTCTCCCCGTCGACGCGGATGCGGTCGTCGGTGCGGCCGGCGAAGTAGAGGTGCCCGCCGGAGTCCCGGTAGAAGAGGTCCCCGGTCCAGTACGCCCCTCCGCGGCGCCGCTCGGCCTCCGCGGCCGGGTTCCGCCAGTAGCCCTCGAAGGGGTTCGGCGCCCGGTTGACCAGCTCGCCTATGGCCTCGTCGCCGTTGAGCAACCGCCCGGCGGTGTCGAAGACGGCCGGCGGGCACTCCCGCCCCGTGGCCGGATCGAGCACCGCCAGCCCGGGCACGGCCGGCCCCACCGCGCCCGCCGGGGTGCCCGGGGCCCACCGGATCGCGGCCCCTCCCTCGGAGGAGCCGTACCCCTCCACCAGCCGCACCCCGAACCGCCGCTCGAAGGCGGCCGCGTCCACCGCACCCGCCTCCGTCCCGAAGCCCAGCCGCAGCGGGTTGTCCCGGTCGTCGGGCCGGGGCTCGGTGGCCAGGAGGTACTGGATCGCCCGGCCGACGTAGGTGAAGTAGGTCGCCCGGTAGCGGCGCGCGTCCGCCAGGAACCCGGACGCCGAGAACCTCCGGCGCAGCGCCACCCCGGCGCCCGCGACCAGGGCGGGCGCCCAGTCCGCGATCACCGCGTTGCCGTGGAACAGCGGCATGCAGACGTAGTGCACGTCGTCCGCCCGGACCCCGAACTGCCCGGCCAGGGCCTGTCCGGCCGCCGCCAGCCGCCCCTGGGAGCAGATCGCGGCCTTGGGGGCGCCGGTCGAGCCGGAGGTGAAGTAGAGCAGCAGCCGGTCGGCGGGGGTGGCCCGGGAGGGGTCGGGCACGGCGCCGGCGTACGGGGCGAGGAGAGGGCCGTACTCCGCGCCGTCAGTCACCAGGATCCGCACTCCCGGCAGATCCATGCCCGCCAGCAGGGGCAGGCGGGCCCGCTCGGTGACCAGGACCGGGCACTCGGTGTGCAGGATGTCCCGGGCCAGCTCAGGTCCCCGGCGGGTGGGGTTGATCCCGGCGACGGCCGCCCCGGCGAGGGCGGCCGCCCCGAGCCACAGCGGGAACTCCTCGGTGTTGTCGAGCAGCAGCCCCAGGTGCGGTACGGCACCGGCCGGCAGCAGATCGGCCAGCAGCGCGGCCCGGGCCGCCGCCCCGGCCGCCACCTCGTGCTGCGTCAGCACACGCTCCTCGCACCACAGCCCCGGCCGGTGGTCCCCCCACCGCGCCGCCACCAGCTCGGCGACCGTACGCGTCGCGGACTCCATGACCCCGCACGGTAACTGACATACCGTCAGATGTGGAGGGCTACGGAACCAGGCCGGCCGACTCCGAGAACATCATGTGGGCGACGACGATGAAGCCGGCGCAGAACGTGACGACCACACCGAGGAAGGTCAGACCGAAGCCGGTGGTGAAGGCGAGGCGGCCGCGGGAGGGCGGGAGGGCGGTGGCCAGCCGGGGCTGCTCCGGGAGGTACCGCACGGTGACGAAGTCGCCCTCGAGGACGGTCGCGGGACCGCCCTCCTCCTCGAAGCGGACCGTGCGCCCCTCGCGGGTGGCGAACTCGTAGACGTGGTGCAGGGTGGTCCGCACGGAGGTGTCCCCGCCGCCCCCGCTGGTCGTGGTGTACATCCGCAGACAGCGCGCCTCGGCCGTCAGGCCGTGCGCCCAAGTCCTGCTGAGCCGCCGGGCGCGGCGGACCAGCAGATACGCGGCGAACCCGCAGCCCGCGATCACCAGAACGGGTAGGGCGTAGAAGAACGGTTCCATGAGTGCCCCCGAGGTCGCTGCCCCCGGCCTCGCTCGGCCGGTGTGCAGGAACGTACCCGGCCGTCGGGGTGGCCCGGCTCAAGGGAAGCTCAGTATCAGAACCGGGACAGTTCGATCCACTCGTGCACGAGGAAGACCGCGCAGCCCGCGAGCAGCACCAGCCAGACGACCGTGCTCGCCATGTCCTTGCCGGGCTGCGGCTCGCAGGCGGTGGCCCTGTCGGGCTCGTGCGGGGCGTAGTGGACGAGGACCTGGTGGCCCTCGGCACGGTCGCGCGGACCGCCGCTCTCCTTGAAGCGCACGGCGCGGCCGTCGTGCGTGGTGAAGTCGTACTCGTGCCACTGCACCCGGCGGGCCGCGTTGTTGACGACCTGGGTGGTGGCCCAGGCCCGCACGACCCGCGCCTGCGCGGTCAGCCCGCTCTCCCAGGCCGCGCGCCGCTGCGCCGTGCGGCGCACCAGCGCCACCGCGGCCCAGACCGCGAAGCCGAGCAGGCCCAGCATGGTTATGTCGAACAACGCGTCCACGGCGCGTACCCCCGTACGTCGGTTGCGGGATTCACGTGCGCCGGGAACCGGAAACCCCCGGCGCCGGCGCACGCGGACCCTACCCGAACGCTGCTCAGAAGGTGACGTCGGAGCAGGCGTAGAACGCGTTGCCCGTGTCGGCGATCGTCCACACCGCGAGGACGACGTGGTGTCCGCTCAGCCCGGACGGCAGGGTGCCGCTGTGGCTGAGCGTGGCCGGCGGGCGCTGCCCGTTGTACGGCACCGTCAGGAACGGGGTGAGGTTGAGGTCCGAACGGGCGAGGGCGTGGTTCTGGTTCCAGCCCGGCTTGGTGACGTAGTACTTGAAGTCGGTCGTGGCGTGCATGGCCGTGAACTGCCACCGGAAGGTGTACGACTGGCCGCCTGTCACCTTGGTGGTGGGCCAGGCTCCGCCGGACGGGGTCTTCGGCGAGCTGAGCTGGGCGAACTGGCCCAGGCCGCCGTTGCAGAGCTGGCCGTCGGCGGGTCCGCCGGCCGGGAAGCCCTTGGGGCCCTCGACGCTCTGCGGTTCCCACTGGATCGGGCCGCAGTTCGTCACGGTGCCGTTCTGGCAGAGCTTCTGCCTGCTGATGGGGAGGTCGGTGTAGCCGTGCCCGCTGGCACCGCCGGTGGAGAGCGCGAAGGCTCCGGCGGTCACCGCGCCCAGCACGACTGCGGACAACTTGGTCTTGGTGCGCATGCTGCCGCTCCTGGAGAACGTGGGGAGTTCAGTGAGCTGTGCAGGGAGTAGGTCTAGACCAAGTCGCAGGGTATTACCGTGAGTTGAACATGTCCATACCAATCGCGGGGCCGGCTACACCGGCTCCCCTCGTCCCGAGCAGAACGCCACCGTCAGGTCACGGACCAGCACCTTGCGCTCGTAGTCGTCCAGTTCGACCAGCCCGCGCATGGTCAGCCGGGTCACCGTGTCCTCCACCGAGTCCACCACCGACGTGAGCATGCTGGCCCGCTGCCGGGCGTCCAGCGCCGCCATCCGGCGCCGGTGCATCGCGGGGGCGACCTCGGGGGCGTACTCCACCCGGACCGGCTGTACCGAGAACACCTCCACACCGACTCCCGCGGCCTCCGTCGCCACCAGCCGGGTCAGCGCGTCACCGGCCGCCGTCACCCCGCCCCGCGTCCCGCCCGCCGGTTCCACCGGCACCCGGGCCAGCGCCGCCTCCACGCACTCGCGCAGGTACGTCTCGTGGTCCTCGATGCCGAGCGTGGCCCGGGCGGTGTCCCGCACCCGCCACACCACCAGCACGACCACCCGCAGCGCCATGCCGTCGGGGTCCGTCGCGGTCATCGCCTCGCTGCGCCAGTGCCGCAGCCGTACGTCCACCCGGCGGCGCAGCACCAGCGGGTTCACCCACAGCAGCCCGGTGCGCCGGACCGTCCCCCGGTACCGGCCGAACAGACCGAGCACCCAGGCCCGGCCGGTCCGCCCCCGGGTCAGCCCGCCGAAGCCGGCCAGGCCGAGCGCCCCGGCCCCGGCGTACGCCGCCCACTGCGCCGGACCCAGGCCGGCACCCGCGTACGCCGGCAGGCCCAGCGTCTGCGCCGCGAGCGGCGGCATCAGCCCGGCCCACCAGGTGGTGGCCAGGCATCCGGTGAGCCCGCAGGCCCCGGCGAGCAACCCGGCCGCCCCCGGCAGCGCCCGCGCCGGGCGCTCCACCAGTTCCGGGTCGACCTGCGGGAGGGGCCGTCTGCGCACCGGCACCGGGCGCCTGGTGCGGGGTTGCTCACCGGTGCCCTGCCGGCGGCCCACCACGGCCGGTTTGAGGGGCACCTTCACCGGGTCGAGGTCGTCCCGGAAGAGCAGGTGGACGGGGATCTCGGTGGTCGCCTCGTTCTGGATCAGCCGGACCGGACGGGTGCCCGCGGCGGCGGCGCCCTCCGGTTGCCCCTCGGATTCGGGTGGGGTGTGTGACGTGGTCGTACTCATGCGTGCCTCCAGCCTCCGCGCCAGATGCGTCATGAACAGGGGGATGGGGTGGGGAGGGAGCCGGTCCGGGTGATCGTGGCCCGTCCGGGTGATCGTGGCCTGCCCGGGTGACCTGGGCCTGTCCGGGTGACGGGGTCGGCCTCGGTGACGGGGCCCACCTCGGTGACGGGGCGCCCGGGTGGTCGGGCCCGGGTGGTCGGGGCCGGCTAGGCGAACAGCCGTCGCCAGGTCTCCGGACCCGGGTAGCCGTCCGCCGCGCCGCCCCGCCAGCCCTGGGTGCGCTGGAAGGCCTCCACGGCGCGCCGGTCCGCTTCGCCCCAGTGCGGACCCGGACCCCTGGGATAGAACCTGCCGAATCCTTTCTTCGCCAGCTGGGCACCCAGCCGGGTGACGTGGTCGTTGGTCGCCCCGGGGCGGAAGAAGTTCCGGCCGGGATAACCGGGCACCCCGTGCGAGGCGGGCCGGCCCGGACCGGCCGCACCCGGGGTGACGTCCTTGCCCCTGCCCGTGGCCAGCAGCTCCCAGGTGCGCGGGCCGGGCATCCCGTCGGCGTCCGCGCCCGTCCAGCCCTGGGCCAGCTGGAACGCCCGGGTCGCGCGCCGGTGCGCCTCGCTCCAGACCGGCCCCGGCCCCTGGGCGTAGGACGAGCCGGCGCCCCTGGCGATCAGCATCTCGCCGAGCCGGGTGACGTACTTGTTGTCGGCACCGGGGCCGAAGTAGGCCGCGCCCGGATAGGAGACCCGCGCCTTCCCGGCGGCCGCCTGCGAGCCCGCCGTGCCGGCGGTCACGCTCTTGTAGCGGTAGGGGACGTATTTGTCGGCGTGGCTCCAGTAGGGGTAGGGGGTGGCCTGGCTGCGGGCGCGCGGGGGCGTCTGCTCGTAGACCGTGTAGTAGGTGTGCGTGTAGTCCGTCCAGCCGCCGAAGATCACCACGTGGGAGCCGCTCTCGGGGTTGTCCGGGTTGTGGTAGAGCAGGATGTCGCCGGGCTGCAGCTCCGCCTTGGTGATCTTTACTCCGAACGAGCCGAGGCTGCCCGTCCACTCGTTGCCCGGCAGGCCCCAGGCCATGGAGACATAGCCCGAACAGTCCTGCCGGTATCCGTCGGACCAGTAGGAGGTCATGCTGTACGGCACCTTCGCCGCCACCCAGAGCTTGGCCCGGTTGATGATCTGGGTCCGGGTGGTGGCGGGCATCGGGTCCGTGCCGGGCTCGACGGGCTTGCCCGCCGAGCCGTGCAGCGGGGCCTTGGTGCCCTGGGGGGTGGCGGGCTCGCCGTCCCCGGGCTCGGCCTGGCGGTGCGGCGAGTGACCGGCGGCGTGGGCCGCGGCCGGGGGAGCCGCGCCGAGGGCGGCGGACGCGGCCGCCACGACCACGACCCCGCAAGCGGCGGGGTGACCGCCCAGCCTGCCGGGCGACAGGCGGGGGCTCACCCGGCGCCAGTGGATGCAGCCGGGGCAGCCGCAGTCGCTCGCGGGATCAAACTCCTCGAACACCGGAGCGGTCATGCGATCTGCCTCACATTCGGGTGGGATTTGTCCGCGTGTGTGCACGTTGATCAGTTTTCCAAGTGTCCCCGAGGCGCGCATGTTGACGGTCCGAATGATGGAGGCGGCCCGCCGGGGGCCCGCCGCACCACCCGAGGGTGGTCAGGAGCACCCCGAAAGGTCGGGTAGAGTTTTCTTCGTCAGCAGGCGCCGCTAGCTCAGTTGGTTAGAGCAGCTGACTCTTAATCAGCGGGTCCGGGGTTCGAGTCCCTGGCGGCGCACCGACCGGAAGGCCCCTCGCGAAAGCGGGGGGCCTTCCGCATGCCCGGGATCCCCCGGCCGGAACAGCGCCCTCCCCCCGATTGGCCGGATGCGCTCTCGCCGTGGCAGCCCGGGACCTCCAGGAGCGGATCAAGAAGCCGATCGTCGACCGGCGGCCACCCTCGGGCGCCGTGCTGCCGACCGAACCCGAGCCGTCGGCCCGATGTCGTTCGCGCCGATGATCGAGGGCCTGGCCTTCCGTACCGTCGCCGGGCACTACCGCGGCGAGGATTCCCTGCTGCAGCTGCTGGAACTGCGCGAGGCCGTGGAGAGCGGGCTGGTGTCGCGGCCGGCCGGCTGCCGGAGGCGGACCTCGTTGAACTGAACGCGCTCGTGGACCGTATGGAACAGGAGGCCGCGAAAGGGGTCGGCCTCGCCGAGACCGACCGCGCCTTTCACGCCACCCTCTCCCGGGGGCTGGACAACGTGCTGCCGAGCGAGGTGCTGGAGGCGTTCCGGGACGCCTTCCACCGCGTTCAGCGAGATCTGGTGGATGTGCCGCAGGACCCGCGGGTCACCTGCCGCCGGCACCGGGAGATCCTGGACGCGGTCCGGTCCGGTGATTCCCTGCGGGTGGAGGAGGCCATACGAGACCACTTCGGCAACATCCGCACCCGCCTCTCCACCACCGGCGCACCTCAGCCTCCCGAGCCCCACGCGCGCCACAATGAACGGGTTTGACCGGCAAACACCGTGTTTCGCGTCTTGCGATCATGCTGGACACCGTAGAACCCTGGTTGTCCATGCCACCGCCGATTGGCGGCAGTTGGGGGGAAGAAACCGGTTGCTCACCGACGGGGAGAGGGGCCCCGTTCATGAACCGATGCCGAGGGGGGCATCATGCAACCGGAAGGTCGTCGTCCCGTGTCTATAGGGTGGGCAGGACGTGGTGACTGCGACCCATCACTGACTCCGCACGCGCGGGCCAAGGGGGGCCGGCCGGGCGGGAAGGACCGACAAACACGCGTTGACCTGCGTGTGGGGGGATGACTCATGACGTCGACGCCGCCGGGCGCCGGACCGAGCCAGGCTCACGACGACCCGTCACAGACCACGCAACTCAGGGCGGTCAGCCACCAGACGGGCCAGTTCCGCCGGATCAGGAAGAGCCTGCCGAGATACGACTACGAGCACTACAGCCGACTCGCGGGCCCGCTGACCCAGCCGGATCCGACCAAGCCGTACACGGTGCAGTACCGGTCGCTGCTCTCGCAGGAACCGCACCGGATACGCGCCGCGCTCATGCTGGGCGCGGCCCCGGTGCTCTCCCTGGTGCTGCTGTTCTGGCTGCTGCAGCCGGAGCACTGGACCGAACGCGACTACCCGGCCTACGACTTCCTGCCGGCGCTGGACATCGTCATGCTCGTCTCGATCGGCCTGATCGAGTTCTTCCGCTGCATGAACGTGCTGTCCAACGCGCACGCCACGCTCGTCGCCCGCGACCCGGTGCCGGTGGTGCCCGAGACCGGCACCCGCGTCGCCTTCCTCACCTCCTTCGTGCCCGGCAAGGAGCCGCTGGAGATGGTGACGAAGACCCTGGAGGCGGCCGTGAAGCTGCGTCACCGGGGCCTGATGCACGTGTGGCTGCTGGACGAGGGCGACGACCCGGCCGTCAAGGAGGTCTGCGCCCGGCTCGGCGTGCACCACTTCTCCCGCAAGGGCGTCGTCAAGTGGAACCAGGCCAAGGGCCCGCACCGCGCCAAGACCAAGCACGGCAACTACAACGCCTGGCTGGAGGCGCACGGCGACCAGTACGACTTCTTCGCCTCCGTCGACACCGACCACGTACCGCTGCCCAACTATCTGGAGCGGATGCTCGGTTACTTCCGCGATCCGGACGTCGGCTTCGTCATCGGCCCCCAGGTCTACGGCAACTACGACACGTTCGTCACCAAGGCCGCCGAGTCGCAGCAGTTCCTCTTCCACGCCCTGATCCAGCGCGCCGGCAACCGTTACGGCGCCCCGATGTTCGTCGGCACCTCGAACGCCGTGCGGATCAAGGCGCTCAAGCAGATCGGCGGCCTGTACGACTCGATCACCGAGGACATGGCCACCGGGTTCGAGATGCACCGGGCGAAGAACCCGGCCACCGGCCGCAAGTGGAGGTCGGTGTACACCCCGGACGTGCTCGCGGTCGGTGAGGGCCCCGCCGCCTGGACGGACTTCTTCACCCAGCAGATGCGCTGGTCGCGCGGGACCTACGAGACGATCCTCAAGCAGTACTGGAAGGGCTGGTTCTCGCTGCCGCCGGGCAAGCTCTTCAACTACACGATGATGATCATCTTCTATCCGATGTCGGCCCTCAACTGGATCCTCGCGGCGCTGAGCTGCGCACTGTTCCTGGGCCTGGGCGCCTCCGGTGTGAACATCGACCCGACCGTGTGGCTGATGCTGTACGGCAATGCCTCCGCGCTGCAGATCGGCCTGTACGTCTGGAACCGGCGGCACAACGTCTCCCCGCACGAGCCGGAGGGCTCCGGCGGTGTGGCCGGCATGGTGATGTCGGCCCTGTCCGCGCCCCTCTACGCCAAGGCGCTGATCGACTCCCTGCTGCGCCGCAAGAGCAAGTTCGTGGTCACCCCGAAGGGCGATTCGGCAAGCCCGGACACCTGGTTCGCCACCTTCCGGTACCACTGGTACTTCATCGTGATCTTCGGCGCGTCCGTCGTCGCCGGATTCGTGCTCGGCCACTCCCACCCGGCGATGGTGACCTGGGCCGCGTTCGCCATGCTCGTCACGGCGTTCCCGATGTTCGTCTGGCGTCACGAGATGCGGCAGGCGAAGAAGAAGCCCCGGCACGCGATGGGCGCGGGCGCGCCCTCGCCCGCCCCGGCCCCGGCGCCGGCCGGGCCGCAGGACGCGGTACCCGCCCAGTACGCGGCCCGCGCGCCGCACACCCCGCAGCAGCGGCCGAGCTGGGCCGCCTCGCACGGTGGGCCGGGCGCGGGCCCGGACGGGGAGAACGACCAGACCATGCAGATCGCCCTTGGTGGACTTGGGGGACGTAAGGAATGAAGGACCAGGCCGGCCGCCGCCGCGCCCGTCGACTCGCGATAGGCACGGCGGTGGTCATCGCGCTGGCCGGGATGAACGGACCGTGGCTCTACCGCTTCGGGACCGAGCACTACCACCAGTACAAGATCAACAAGCCCGAGTACAAGGCCGCGAACGGCCACTGGGACATCGTCCAGTTCCCCGAGGAGTACCGCCAGGACACCATCCACGCGGCGCTCCTGCACACCGGCAAGGTGCTGCTGGTCGCGGGCTCGGGCAACAACCAGGACAACTTCGACGCGAAGAAGTTCGACACCCGGGTCTGGGACCCGGTCAAGGGCACGATCAAGAAGATCCCCACGCCCAGCGACCTGTTCTGCACCGGCCACACCCAGCTGGCCAACGGCAATCTGCTGATCGCGGGCGGCACCAAGCGGTACGAGAAGCTCAAGGGTGACGTCACCAAGGCCGGCGGCCTGATGATCGTGCACAACGAGAACCCGGACAAGCCGATCACGCTGCCCGCCGGCACGAAGTTCACCGGCAAGAGCAACGGCAAGACGTTCGTGTCGAAGGACCCGGTGCTCGTCCCGCGCGCGAAGAAGGTCTTCGACCCGAAGACCGGCGCGTTCCTGCGCAACGACCCGGGTCTGGGCCGGATCTACGTCGAGGCGCAGCGCAGCGGCACCGCGTACGAGACCGGCACCCAGGACAACTACCGGATCCAGGGCCTGACCGGCGTCGACGCCCGCAACACCTACGGCATCGCGCAGAAGCTCGCCCTCGACAAGAAGGACTTCCAGGGCATCCGGGACGCCTACGAGTTCGATGTGGCCGCCGAGCGGTACATCAAGGTCGACCCGATGAACGAGGCCCGCTGGTACCCGACGCTCACGACCCTGTCGGACGGCAAGATCCTCAGCGTGTCCGGGCTCGACGACATCGGGCAGCTGGTGCCGGGCAAGAACGAGGTCTTCGACCCGAAGACCAAGAAGTGGACGTACACGAAGCAGGACCGGCAGTTCCCGACGTACCCGGCGCTGTTCCTGATGCAGAACGGGAAGATCTTCTATTCGGGCTCCAACGCGGGGTACGGCCCGGACAACGTGGGCCGGAAGCCGGGGATCTGGGACGTCGACACCAACAAGTTCACCAAACTGCCGGGGCTCGGCGACGCGAACATGATGGAGACGTCCGGGACGGTGCTGCTGCCTCCGGCCCAGGACGAGAAGTTCATGGTGATCGGCGGTGGCGGGGTCGGCGAGTCGAAGCTGTCGAGCAAGAAGACGCGGCTGATCGACCTCAAGGCGAAGAATCCGGCGTTCGTGGACGGCCCCGAGCTGGCGAAGGGGACACGGTATCCGCAGTCCTCGATCCTGCCCGACGACACCGTGCTGGTCTCGGGCGGCTCGGAGGACTACCGGGGGCGCGGCGACTCCGACATCCTCCAGGCGCGGCTGTACCACCCGGACAGCAACAGCTTCACCGAGGTCGCCGACCCGCTGGTGGGGCGGAACTACCACTCCGGGTCGATCCTGCTGCCGGACGGGCGCGTGATGTTCTTCGGGTCCGACTCGCTGTACGCGGACAAGGCCAACACGAAGCCGGGGAAGTTCGAGCAGCGGATCGAGATCTACACGCCGCCGTATCTGTACCGGGACTCCCGGCCGACACTCGCCGGCGGTCCGCGGACGATCGCCCGTGGCGCCTCGGGGACGTTCACCTCCGAGCACGCGGCCAGCATCAAGAAGGCGCGGCTGATCCGGCCGAGCGCCTCGACGCATGTCACGGACGTGGATCAGCGCTCCATCGCCCTGGACTTCACGACCTCCGGCGACCGGATCACGGTGACCGTGCCGAAGAGCCGGAATCTGGTGCAGTCCGGCTGGTACATGCTCTTCGTCGACGACGACCAGGGGACGCCGTCTAAGGCGCAGTGGGTGAAGGTCCCCTAGTTAAAGTATGACCATCCGTCATCAATACGCCATAACTATGGACGAGTAGGTTAAACATGACATAAGAGTAGGCAACCCGGCAGCAGGAGACAGCCATGCAACGATTCGGAGTCGATGCGTCACGGTGGACACCTCCGGCGCATCGGCCGATCGGTCGAACGGACACGCAGGTCCGCTGGTGCGGACTCGTCGCGGCCGGCACCGACCTCGTGGCGGTCGCCCTGCCCGTGGCGGCGGCCCTCGTCGCGGCGGACGAGGGCCACGCCGTGCACCAGACGGCGGTGGCCGCCCTCGTCTGGCTGCTGGTGGGCCTGATCGGCAAGCGCTACGTCCACTGGGTCTGGAGCGAAGGCGGCCCCGTGGGGCCGGTGTTCCGTGACTGGCTGGTGCTGCTCGGCGTCCTCGCGCTGCTGCGGGCCATGTTCGGTCTCGGCAGCGTGCCCGCCATGGCGGTCGCCGCGCTGCTGCCGTCGCTCGTGGTCGCCGCGGGCGTCCGCAAGGTGATCCACCGCTATCTGCGGGCCCAGCGCCGGGATGCCCGGGCACTGCGCCGGGTGCTCGTGGTCGGGGAGGCCGGGGCGGTGGACGCCGTCATCGGGCAGCTCGCCCAGCGCACCGATCACGAGTACGTGGTGGTCGGCGCCTGCGCGGTGGGCGAGGGCGAGGTGCCGGCCGGGGTACCGGTGTGCGTCCGGCTCCGGACGGACGGGGCGGACGGCACCGGCGAGGACGACGCCTCCGTCGTCGCGGCGGCGGAGGACCTCGGCGCCGACCTGGTCTTCGTGGCACCGGGCCGGCACCTCTCGGGGGACCGGCTCCGCCGGCTGTCGTGGGCCCTGCACGACCGCAACTGCCCGCTCATGGTGCTGCCCGGCGTCGTGGAGGTGGCCCGCCGCCGGGTGCGGCTCACCACGGCGGCCGGCCTGACCCTGCTGCACATCGCACCGCCCGTCCGCCACGGCGCGCAGACGTTCGCCAAGTCCGTCATCGACCGGCTGGGTGCGCTCCTCCTCGTCCTCGCCCTCGCGCCGGTGTTCGCCGCCCTGTCCCTCGCCGTCCGACTGGACTCGCCCGGGCCCGTCCTGTACCGCCAGACACGGGTGGGCAAGGACGGTGTGCCGTTCCCCATGTGGAAGTTCCGGACGATGGTGGTCGGCGCGGACCGGATGAAGAGCGGTCTGGAGGAGGCCAACGAGAACGACGGCCACATGTTCAAGATGCGCCGCGACCCGCGCATCACGCGTCTGGGCCGGGTTCTGCGCCGCCACTCGATGGACGAACTCCCCCAGCTGGTCAATGTGCTCCTCGGCCACATGTCGCTGGTCGGCCCCCGTCCGCCCCTGCCCGAGGAAGTGGCCCGCTACGACGAGGTGGAGCGGCGCAGGCTGAGCGTCAAGCCGGGCCTCACCGGGCTGTGGCAGGTGAGCGGACGATCCGAACTGTCCTGGCACGAGACCGTCTCGCTCGACCTGCGCTACGTGGACAACTGGTCCTGCACCTGGGACATGAGCGTGATGGCCCGGACCGTCCGCGCGGTGCTGGACGGACGCGGGGCCTACTGAGCCGGTGGGCGCCGCCGGTTCAGACGCCCACCGCCGCTGAGGCCGGAGCCGGTGGCTCCATGCCGCTCAGCCAGGACGCGTAGGTGGCGGCGATACCGTCCCGCAGGGCGATCCTGGGCCGCCAGCCGAGGCCGGTCATGCGGGAGACGTCCAGCAGCTTGCGCGGGGTGCCGTCCGGTTTCGTCGGGTCGACGGCGATCCGCCCCCGGAACTCCACGACCTCCGCGACGACTTCGGCGAGTTCCCGGATCGTCAGGTCCTCCCCGCAGCCCACGTTGACCGGTTCGTCGCCGTCGTACCGGCGCAGCAGCGTGACACACGCGTCGGCGAGGTCGTCCACGTGCAGGAACTCCCGGCGCGGGGTGCCGCTGCCCCAGAGGACGACCTCGTCCAGCCCGTAGTGCTTCGCCTCGTGGAAGCGGCGGACGAGGGCCGGCAGCACATGGGAGGACTCCGGGTCGAAGTTGTCCCCAGGGCCGTACAGATTCGTCGGCATCGCGCAGATGTACGACGCGTCGTACTGCCGCCGGTAGGACTGGACCTGGACGATGCCGGCGATCTTGGCCAGGGCGTAGGCCTGGTTGGTCGCCTCCAAGGGGCCCGTGAGCAGGGCGCCTTCCCGGATGGGCTGCGGTGCGAGCCGGGGGTAGATGCACGACGACCCCAGGAACAGCAGCCGCCGTACGCCGGCGGCGTGCGCGGCCGGGATCACGCTGAGCTGGATCCGCAGGTTGTCCTCGAGGAACTGCACCGGCTGCGTGCTGTTGGCCAGGATGCCTCCCACCCTGGCCGCGGCCAGGACGACCGCGTCCGGCCGGGCGTCACGCAGGAACGCCGCCGTCGCTGCGGCGTCACGAAGGTCGAGTTGGGACCGGTCCCGGACGAGGACATCGTGCCCGTCCGCCAGCAGCCGGCGGACCAGTGCGGAACCGACGAGTCCCCGGTGGCCGGCGACGTACACACGGGCGGGAGTGGCGAGCAGTTCTTCCATATGGCCGAGTCTGCCAGCAACACGCGTTTATGTACCGAATTACACACATCTTTCATGGAAACTCCCCTCAGAGTCATCATTCGGATCTCGGGGAGGACTGCCGCCGTGGACCGTTCCCTGCGTGGGTTCACCGGAGCCGGTTACGACAAAGGACGCCCTCTGCCGGTACAGATCGCCTGGTTCGCCGTTCTCCATCTCGCGTTCCTCAAGTGGTGGTTCCCGGCCCGCTGGCGGCCCGCCGTGCTGCGGGCCTTCGGCGCGCGGGTCGGGCGGGGGGTGCTGATCCGGCACGGCGTGCGGGTCCACTGGCCGTGGCGGCTGGAGATCGGCGACGACGTGTGGATCGGCGAGGGCGCCTGGCTGCTGAACCTGGAACCGATCACGATCGGCAGCGATGTGTGCGTCTCCCAGGGGGCGTTGCTGTGCACAGGCAGCCACCGGCGCGCCAGCCGCACCTTCGAGTTCGACAACGGGCCCATCCGGCTGGAGCAGGGAGCCTGGGTCGCGGCCCGGGCGGTCGTGCTCCGCGGCGTCACGGTGGGGCGCGGCGCGGTGGTGGGTGCCAGCGCCGTCGCCCGCCGCGACGTCGGCCCGGGCGCGGTGGTCACGACGGGAGTCACGGTATGAGGGTTGTCCACGTGGTGACGCTCGTCAGCGACGACGGGGCCTACGGCGGTCCGACGAGCGTGGCGGCCGGGCAGTTGGAGGAGTGCGCCGCGCGCGGCCACGAGGTCGCGCTGGTGTCCCTGTGGCGGGGCAAGTCCCGGGCACCGGTGCGCATCGGCACGGTGCCGCTGCACACGCGTCCGGCCCGCGCGCTGCTCCCGGGCCGCTTCACGGGGCTCATGCACCCGCTGCTCGTCCGGGACCTGTGGCACAGCCTGGGCAGGGCGGACGTGGTGCACCTGCACGCCGGGCGGGACCTGGTCTCCCTCACCGCTCTCGCCGTGGCCGTGCTGCGCCGCAAGAAGTTCCTGGCCCAGACGCACGGGATGGTCGAGCCCCGGCGCGCGGCCGTGGTCCGGCTCTTCGACCGCCTGTACGTGCCGTTGCTGCGCCGGGCCCGCGGTTGTCTGGTGCTCACCGAACGGGAGCGCCTGGCGCTGGCCGAGGTGGTCGGCCCGGACGGTCCGCCGCTGCTCCTCCTGCCCAACGGGGTGCGGCCGCAGCGGCGTGAGGAGGCGGCGGAACAGGACCGGCGGGAGCCGGGGGTCCTCTTCCTCGCCCGGCTGCACCCCCGCAAGCGCCCCGAGGCGTTCGTCGAGATGGCCGCACTGGTGCACCGGCGGGTTCCGGGAGCGCGGTTCAGCCTGTACGGGGCGGACGAGGGTTCGCTGCCGGCGGTGCGCCGGCTCATCGCGGCCCGGGGGCTGCAGGACGTCGTCACCTACGGCGGGTCTCTGGCGTACGACGAGGCGCTGCGCGTCCAGTCGAGGGCCGCCGTGTACGTGCTGCCGAGCGTCGACGAGCCGTTCCCGATGACGGTCATCGAGGCGCTCGCCGCCGGCACCCCCGTGGTGTGCACGGACACCTGCGGCATGGCGCCGGAGCTGGCGCGCCGGGGTGCGGGGATGGTCACCGACGGCAGCCCGCGGGCCCTGGCCGACGCGGTGTGCGAGGTGCTGTCCGACGAGGACAGGCGCAGGTCTCTGGTGACCGAGGGCCGGCGTGCGGTCGAGGAGGTCTTCTCCATCCACGCGGTCACGGACCGGCTCGAAGGGTTCTATCGGCATCTCTGACGCGTCGGCCGTCAGAGCAGTGTTCCAAGCTAAGGAGAGCGGGTGACTGTCAAGACAGCCCTCGTCACCGGTATCACGGGCCAGGACGGTTCATACCTGGCAGAGCTGCTGCTGGAGAAGGGCTACCGGGTGCACGGCATCGTCCGCCGCGCGTCCACCTTCAACACCCAGCGCATCGAGCATCTCTACCGTGATCCGCACGACGCCGGTGCTCGCCTGTTCCTGCACTACGGCGATCTCACCGACGGGACCCGGATCGCGGGCCTGCTGGAGCAGGTCCGGCCGGACGAGGTCTACCATCTGGCGGCCCAGTCGCATGTGCGGGTGTCGTTCGACGAGCCCGAGTTCACCGGCGACACCACGGGCCTCGGCACCACACGGCTGCTGGAGGCGATCCGCAGGACGGGCCTCGACTGCCGCTTCTACCAGGCGTCGAGTTCGGAGATGTTCGGCGCGACACCGCCGCCGCAGCACGAGCGGACCCCCCTCTACCCCCGCTCGCCCTACGGGGCGGCGAAGGTGTACGCGTACTGGATGACCCGCAACTACCGTGAGGCATACGGTCTGTACGCGGTCAACGGCATCCTGTTCAACCACGAGTCGCCGCGTCGCGGCCCGACGTTCGTGACCCGGAAGGTGGCCGTGGCCGCCGCCCGGATCAAGGCCGGTCTGCAGGACGTCGTCCATCTCGGCAACCTCGATGCCCGCCGGGACTGGGGCTATGCCGCCGAGTACGTGGAGGCGATGTGGCGGATGCTGCAGCAGGACGAGCCGGACGACTACGTGGTCGCCACCGGCACCAGCTACAGCGTGCGTGACTTCGTGGAGCAGTGCTTCGCCCATGTGGGCCTCGACTGGCGCGAGTACGTCCGCTTCGACGAGCGCTACCTGCGCCCCACCGAGGTCGACGACCTGGTCGGCGACGCGAGCAAGGCCGAGCGGGTGCTCGGCTGGCGGGCGACCGTGCACACGCCGGAACTGGCCCGGCTGATGGTGGACGCGGAACTGGCCGACCTCGGGCACGTCGTGGCTCCCGGCGGCCAGACGATCGCGGCGCCCCTGCTGCCCACTCCCGTCCAGCGCTGACACACACCGGATGAGGGGCGGTCCACGGGACCGCCCCTCATCCACCGCGCCGCGGCCGTCAGACGCCGCTGTGGTACCGGTTCTGCGTGCGACACGGCGGCACCACCGCCTCGGACGCGGGGTCGGTACACGAAGTCTCACCCTCGCAGTTACTCGCGCCCTTCATCCGTGGCGCTCTCCGTACCCCTGCAACCCGGGATGTCCCATGCGCCTGAGCAAAAGTACGAGGCGGATCCTCACGGCGACCTCCGCCGTGGCCCTCCTCTCGGCCGCTTCCTTCACGACCGCGTCCGGCTCCGAGGCACGCCTCGGAAACACCCTCGCCGCCGCGCCTCTGCCGACCTGGCAGACGAACGGCATCGTCTGGTCGGTCGCTTACACCCGCGGTGTCGTCTACGTCGGCGGCACCTTCGACACCGTCCGCCCGCCGGGCGCCGCACCAGGCCGGCAGGAGGTCCGCCGCAAGAACTTCGCCGCGTTCGACGCCGCCACCGGCAAGCTGCTGCCGTGCAGCCACACCTTCACGGCGGGCCCCGAGAACTCCGTACGGGCGCTGAAGGCGTCGCCCGACGGCAAGGTGCTCTACGCCGGCGGATCGTTCGGCAGGGTCGACGGCGTGGGCGTGGCCAACGCGGCGGCGATCAACACGGCCGACTGCTCGCTGCGCAAGGACTTCCGGCCCCGTGTCGAGGCGACCGTCCGGGCCATCGACGCCACCGCCAATGCGGTGTACGTGGGCGGCGACTTCCTGGCCGCCGGCGGCCAGGAACGCAGGCGTCTGGCGTCGTTCAGCCCCAGCGGCGCACTGCTGCCGTTCAAGGCCGACATCGACAAGCCGGTCCTGGCCCTCCTCGCCGCACCCGACCACAAAATGGTCCTCGTCGGCGGCGACTTCCACAAGGTCAACCGCATGGACGAGGCCGCGCTGGTCGCCCTGGATCCCGGCACCGGTGCGACCGTCTCCTCCTACCCGGACTGGATCCCGCCCACCACAGTGAGCGTGAAGTCGCTGGCACGCGAAGGCTCCACCTTCTATCTGGGAGCCGAGGGCGAGGGCACGGGCGTCTTCGACGGCCGCATCGCCGGCCGGCTGTCCCAAGGGCGGATGCTGTGGAAGGACACCTGCCAGGGCGCCACCCAGGCCGTCGTCGCCTACCAGGGCGTGGTCTACAGCGGGTCCCACGCGCACAACTGCAGTCAGACGCCCGGGGGATTCCCGGAGGGCCGTCGCCAGCACTTCCTGGCCAACGCCGCCAGTGACGGACGGATCCTGCACTGGTTTCCCGACACGAACGACGGAATCGGCGAGCGGAACGGCCCCCGAGCGCTGGTGATGGCCGGTGGAATCCTCTGGGCGGGCGGTGAGTTCACCACGGTCAACGGCCGGCCGCAGCAGAGCCTGACGCGTTTCTCCGCCGGTCCCGGCTCCGCCGCCCCGGAAGGAACTCCCCGGCTCACCGCGGCGACCCCCCGCGCCGGCCGCGTCACGCTCACCTGGCGTGCCACGTGGGACCGGGACGACGCGGAGCTGACCTACGTGATCCAGCGTGACGGCCAGCGCGTCGCCTCGCTGAAGCAGCGGTCGGTCTGGTGGAGCCGCCCGGACATGGCGTACACCGATTCCGTCGCCCCCGGATCCCGGCACCGGTACACGATCACCGTCACCGACGGCCGGAACGCTTCGCCCGTGTCGGGACCGGTCGTCGTGACCGCGAAGGCCGGGAAGCCCTAGGGGCCTTCGTTCGGATCAGCCCGGGTCCGACCTGATCCGAACGAGACCCCCTAGCCGGCCAGGGCCTCGGACAGCAGCGCCGTGATCCGGCCCAGGCCGGCCTGAGGGCTGAGCCGTTCCCGGACGTAGGCAGGGCCGCGCGCGCCGAGGGCGGCCGCGCGGCCGGGGTCCTGGGCCAGCGCCCGGACGGCTCCGTACAGTGCCTCGGGATCCTCCGCGGGCACCACGACGCCCGCGCCCGAGCGCCGCACTTCGCCGGCCGTGCCCCCCGAGGCGGCGACCGAGGCCACGACCGGACGGCCGCTGGCGAAGTAGGACGTCAGTTTGCTGGGCAGGCTCATGTCCAGCACGGACGCTCGCTGGGTGACCGCCAGGAGGTCCGCCGCGGCCAGTACGTCGGTGAAGTCGGCGTCGGCCGCGGGCGGCAGCAGGTCCACCTGCGCAAGGTCCGCGGCCAGGCGCGCCAGGTGCGCCCGCCGGCTGCCGTCCCCCATGAGCACGACCCGGAGGCGCGGGGTGCTGGAGGCCGCGAGCCGCGCGGTGTCGATCAGCACCTCGAGCCCCTGCTTGAGGCCCATGTTCCCGGCGTGCAGCACGACGTACTCACCCTCCCCCCAGCCGAGCCGGGCCCGTACCGCCCGGCGGTCGGCGCGGGAGGGCCTGGCGTGGGTCCAGTTGGGCACGACCCGGACGCGGGCCGCCGGCACACCGGCCGCGGTGACGCGGTCCAGGAACGACTCGTGCACCACACCGACCAGGGCGGCCGAGCGCAGGATCCTCGCCTCCACCCCCGCCGCCAGGGAGGCCACGCGGCCGCCGCCGGTGATTCCGCTCTGCGCGGCAGCGGCTCCCATGAGGTCCTGCACCACGACCACGTGGGGCACCTCGTGACGCCGGGCGACCCGGCCGCCGACGACGCCTCCCGCGAGGGAGGGCATCTGACTGAGCACCAGATCCGGGCGCAGGGCCGGCGGCCGGACGCAGCCGTGCGCCATGAGACTCAGTTCGTAGGCCGCCCGGCGCGCCGCGGTCTGCCGCGAGGGGACGTATCCGCGCCGCCGGTGGATCCGGACGCCGCCGCGGTGCTCCACCATGCGCCAGCGTCCCCGGTACTCGTCCTGCACGCGCCAGGCCGGATAGTGCGGCATGCCCGCGAGGACGTCGACCTCGGCGCCACCGGCCGCCAGGTGTTCCGCGATCCCGGTCGAGTAGGGCCCGATTCCGGTGTGTTCGGGCGCGTAGTTGGTCGACACGAGAAGGAGACGGCGACCCTCGAGGAGTTTGGACATATAGGAACACTAAGGGGCGAATTACTGCAATATCCAGCGAAACGCGCCATGACTCGATCGGATGAGACAGCCGCCTGAGCTATAACTGGCTTGCCCCTATTCACTCAGTTTGCCCTCATTCATCCGCCGTTGGTCTCTCTGTATCGAGGTGTCAGGTGCAGGACGGTCAAGTCCGTTGCGTGGCCGCAGTGTTCGGCTGGGCCTTCGTCCTCGTCGCCCTGCTGCCCGCACTGGTTCTGCTGACTCCCGGCACGCACCTCGGGCCGGCCCTCGCCCTCCAGTGCGTCGTCCTCGCACACACCGGCGGAGCACTCACCCGAGTGCTCACCGACACCCGGGTGCGGCTGACCGCCCTCGGATTCTGGCTCTTCTCCTATGTGTGGCTCGGGCTGGCCCCACTCGCCATGCTCGCCACCCGCACCTACTCCCACGACTACCGTGCGGACGAGACCACGGCCTTCGCCGCCACGGCCCTGACCGAGGTGGGGCTGCTCGCCTACAGCGCCGGCGCGGCACTGGCCCGGCGGCGTCCGGGCGGCCGGCCGGTCCGGCTCGAACCCCTGCTGACCCGCAGGTTCGCGCCCGTACGCGTACTCCTGCTGTCCGGCATGGCGCTCGCGCTCGGTGCCGTACTGATCCCCCAGCTGGGCGGCGTGGAGGTCTTCTTCACCAGCCGGCAGGCGGTGTGGCAGTCGGGCGCCGCCTCGGACTCGACGCGGACGCTGGCCGTGTGGTCCGTGGCGGTCCCCGCGTTCTGGGCACTGGTGGCCCTGGTGCAGCTGTCCCGCGCGACGACGCCGAGCGACCGGCTGCTGCGCAACCTGCGCCTGCTGCTGCTCCCGCCGCTGATCGCGCTCAACGTGATCGTCAACAACCCCGTCAGCAGGCCGCGTTTCTGGGCGGGAACGGTCCTTCTGGTCCTGTTCTTCGCCGTCGGCCGGTTCAGCCGCCCGCGCACCTTCCGGCGCGTCGCCGCCGCGCTCACCGCGACCGTGCTGCTCGTCTTCCCCTACAGCGACTACTTCCGCTACGACCACCGGGAAGCGGTCCACGTGATCTCCCTGGCCGAGCAGTTCACCACGAACATGGACTACGACGCCTACCAGCAGATGCAGAGCGGGATCGACTACGTCAAGGAGAAGGGCTTCTCGCCGTCCACCGCGCTCGGTCCCGCCCTGTTCGCCGTTCCGCGCTCGATGTGGCCCGGAAAACCGCAGGACACCGGCGTCGCCCTCGCCGACTGGGCCGGCTACTCCTTCAAGAATCTCTCGGCACCGCTGTGGATCGAGAGCTACCTGTGGGCCGGCGCGCCCGCCGTGGCGGCCGTCTTCGCTCTGCTCGGGGCGGCCGGACGCCGGATGGACGACCTGCGGGAGCGGCTGCGCGGCGAACGGGACACGCTGGCCGTGCTGTTCGTCCCCGCCTTCGCCTTCTATCAAATGATCTTCCTGCGCGGCAGCCTGATGGGCGTCGTGGGACCGCTGTTCCTGCTGCTGGCCCTGCCGCTCCTCATCACGACCCGCGCCGCCCGGCCGTCCCGGGCCCCCTCACCGTCGCCGTCGCCCACGAGCGCCGGCCGCACCCCGATCTCCGGAACAGGAGGCATTCGTGACCTGTCCCACCAGCTTCGATGACTGGTACAACGAGCCGGACCGGCTCCGCGACCAGCTGCGTCAGCTGCTGCGGTACCGCGGGACCATCGTGCTGGCCACCGCCCTGGGGCTGCTCGGCGCACTGCTGCTCGGGCTGCTGGGCGGTCGCAGTTACACCTCCACCGGTGAGGTCCTGGTCCGTTCGACGACCGACCCGTTCAGCCCGTTCGGCGTGTCCGTCGACAACCAGGTGAGCATGGGCACGGAGCGGCAGATCGCCCTGAGCGCCGACGTCGCGGCCCGTGCGGCACGGACGCTGCACGAGCCGTCCCACGCCGCCGCGCTGAGCAGGGACCTGAGCGTCAGCTTCGCACCCAACGCGCAGGTCCTGAACTTCGCCTACACGGCCACCAGCCCGCGACGGGCGGCACGGGTGACCAACGCCTTCCTCGACGCCTACCTCGCCGACCGCCAGGCCAGGACCAAGGACACGGCGGACCGGATGACCAGCGGTCTGAAGCAGCAGCTCACCCCGCTCCTGGCCAAGCAGAAGAAGGACGACGACAACCCCAACCCCGGCCTCGCCGACCAGATCAACACGCTGCAGAAGCGGATCGCGGACATCCGCTCCCGCGACACCACCGGCGGCGACATCGTCCGCGCGGCCACGCCGCCGGCCCTCCCGGCGGGCCCCGGACTCACGGCCCTCATCGGTCTCGGTCTGCTCGGCGGCCTCGCTCTGGGCCTCGCGCTCGCCTCGCTGCGTTCCGCCCTCGAACCGCGGGCCCGCTCGATCGCCGAGGTCCAGGGCGCGCTGGGTGCTCCCGTCCTCGGCATCCTCCCGGACACCGGCCCGGGCGGCGAACTGCTGCAGCTGGGCCGCACCCCCGGCGGCCACGTGGAGACCTACCGCACGCTCGCCTTCCGCCTCCGGCACGGCGGCGGCCGTACACCCGGCGGCTCCCTGCTGATCGTGGCACCGAGACAGGACGCGATGACCGAGGCCGCCGCGGTGAACCTCGCCGCCGCGTTCGCCGAGTGCGGCGACGACGTACTGCTGGTCGACGCCACCGGAGGCGCCCCCGGCCTCGCGGCCCGGCTGCCGCTGGTGAACGCGGGCGGCAGCGGCGACGCCGAGGCCGCCGGCCTGCCCGAGGGCCGTGCCCTCGTCAACGCGGGCGCGGCCGGACGGTTCACCCTCACCCCCGGCACACCGGGGACCGCCACCGGCGGGATCCCGGCGTCCCCCATGGTGACCCGCGAGCTGTCGCGCGCCGGCACCGCACAGTCGGCGCTCGTCGTCACCCGCCCCCTGCTGGAGCACACCGACGGCCCCGCCGTCGCCCAGCGCGTGGACGGCGTCCTCGTCCTGGCCTGCCTGGACCGCACCCGGCGCGACGACCTGCGGCGGGTCCGCGAACTCGTCGGCTGCTCCGGCGGGCGCGTGCTGGGCGCGGTCGTCGGCACGAACGCCGGCGCCCACGAACGGCGTTGGACCCTGGGGCGCCGGCCGACGGCGCCGGACGCACCCGTCACCCCGGAGATGCCCGCCCAGGCCCAGCCGGGCTCGTCAGCGCCGGACGCCACGGTCGCCGCCACACAAGCATGAGCGCCCCCGGCACGGCCGTACCCACCGCCCGCGGCAGGCCCGTCCCGAGCGGGATCGCGGCCACCGCGCGCGGCGGCTGGTGGGGCTTTTTGGGCTCGGCCGTCAGTGCTCTCTTCGGCTATCTGCTCGTCGCCCTGGTCACCCGGGCGCTCGGGGCGCACGGAGCGGGAGCGGTGTTCACCGGTGTCGCCGTCTTCACCATCCTCGGCAACACCTGCAAGCTCGGCGCCGACACCGGGCTGGTGCGCTTCATCTCCCGCGACGTGGCCACGGACGACGGCCGGCACGTGGGCGCGCTCCTGCGCACCGCCGTCGTCCCGGGCGCCGTGGCGAGCACGGCGGCGGCCGCGGTGCTGTTCCTGTCTCCCCCCGCCGCCACCGCCCTGCTGTCGAACCTGGCCCCGGGCGACGCGGTCACCCTGGTCCGGCTCTTCTCGGTGTTCCTCCCGCTGGCCACGGTCACCCTGATCTGGCTCGGCGCGACCCAGGGCTACGGCACGGTGCTCCCGCTCGTCGGCGTCGAGCAGATCGGCAAGCCGGTGCTGCGCGTGCTGATCGCCGTACCCGTGGCCGTCCTGGCCCCGAGCGTGCTGAGCCTGGCCGTGGCCTGGCTCGTCCCCACGCTGACCGGCGCCCTCGCCGCCTGGCTCGCGCTGCGCCGCTGCCGTGCCGGCCGGCAGGACGTGCCCGCTCCCCCGCTCGGAGCGGCCGCGGCCCGGCGCGGGTTCTGGGCGTTCTCCGCGCCCCGTGCGATCTCCTCCGTCTTCGACATCAGCGCGGTCTGGGTGGGCGTCATCCTGCTGTCCAGCCTGGGTACGAGCGAGGAGGCGGGCATCTACACCGCCGTCGGCCGGGTCATCAGCGCGGCGACACTGCTGCAGCTCGCCGTCCGGCTGGCCTTCGCGCCGGAGATCAGCCGGCTGCTCGCCACGGACCAGCTCGACGAGGCCTGCCACCTGCATCGCGTCTCCACGCGGTGGATCGTGCTGTTCTCCTGGCCCCTGCTGGTGTTCCTCGCCGACTTCCCCAAGACCGTCCTGTCCCTGTTCGGGCCGGAGTTCACCCAGGGGTCGGACGCGCTGATCGTGCTCTGTGTCGCCTCGGCGGTCAACGTCGGGGTGGGCAACGCCCAGACGGTGATGCTCATGGCCGGCCGGAGTTCCTGGCACCTCGTGGTCACCGGCGCGGCCTTCGCGGTGCAGCTGAGCGTCGGCGTACTCACCGTGCCGCACCTGGGCGCCCTGGGCGCCGCGCTGTCGTGGGGGGCGGCGATCGTCGTGGAGAACCTCGGGGCGGCGGCCCTGGTGCGACGTGATCCCGGCTTCACGACCGTCGACGGCGGGTACCTCACCGCGTTGGGCGTCGGCCTGGGCCTCACCACGGCCGCGGTGGTTCCCGTCCGGCTGCTGGCCGGTGACACGGGCACCGGCCTCGCCCTCGGAATCACTCTGGCGGTGTGCGTGTTCGGCACCGTTCTATGGCATTTTCGTACGACTCTGGGCGTGAGCGATCTCGTCGCCGTGCTGCGCAAACGCACCGCCTGAGGCCGCGTCACTCCGCTCACTCCCCCTCCCGCCGATCATCACCCCCGGGATGTTCCATGCGCCTGCGCCACCTCACGGCGAGGACCGCCATCACGGCTTCCGCCATGGTGGTCCTCACCACCGCATCACTCACCACAGCGTCGGGCAAGCCCGCCACCGGCGAGCCCGCCTTCACCGCCGCCCCCTTGGCGACCTGGCAGACGGACGGCATCGTCTGGTCGGTGGCGACCGCACGCGGTGTCGTGTACGTCGGCGGCACCTTCGACAACGTCCGACCGCCGGGCGCTGAGCCGGGCGAGCGGGAGGTGGCGCGCAGCAGCTTCGCCGCCTTCGACGCCGTCACCGGCAAACTGCTGCCGTGCACCCACTCCTTCACGGGCGGCGAGGGCGCCGTACGCACGATAAGGGCGTCACCCGACGGCAAGGTGCTGTACGTCGGAGGCTCCTTCGGCGAGGTCGACGGTGAGGGCGTGGCCAACGCGGTCGCCTTCGACACGGCGCGCTGCTCGCTGCGCAAGGATTTCCGGCCCGCCCTGTCGGGGGCCGTCCGGGCCATCGACGTCACGGACCGCACGGTGTACCTGGGAGGCGACTTCCTGGACGTCGGCGACCGGCCGAGGAGCCACGTAGCGGCATTCACGCGAGGCGGTGAGCTGCTTCCGTTCCAGGCGGAGGTCAGCGGGTCGGTGCGGGCGCTCCTGGCGGCACCCGACCACGCGAAGATCCTGGTCGGCGGCGAGTTCGACGAGGTCGACGGCGACTGGGAGCACGGGCTGGTGGCCCTGGATCCCGAAACCGGCGCGACCGTGGCCTCCTATCCCGACTGGATCCCGGAGAGTTCACGGGTGAAGTCGCTGGCGCGAAAGGGGGCGACCTTCTACCTCGGGGCCGAGGGCGACGGCCCCGGCACCTTCGACGGACGTCTCGCCGGACGGCTGACCGACGGCCGGTTGCTGTGGAAGGACAGCTGCCACGGCGCGACCCAGGTCGTCCTGCCCTACCGAGGCGTTCTCTACACCGGAACCCATGCCCACGACTGCCAGGAGACGCCGGGCGGCTTCCCCGAGCGCGACCATAGGTGGCACCTGCTGGCCCAGTCGGCCGCCCGGGGCGCCCTGCTCCACTGGTATCCCGACACGGACGACGGCGTCGGCGAAGGGGTCGGCCCGCGGACCATGGTGGCGGCCCGCGGAATCCTCTGGGTGGGGGGCGAGTTCACCGAGGTCAACGGCAAGTCCCAGCAGTCCCTGACCCGCTTCGGGACCACCTCGGACGCCCCGGTCCAGGATCCTCCCGCCCTCTCGCTGACGGACAGCCGCTCCGGACGGGTCACGCTCGGCTGGCGGGCCGCCTGGGACCGCGACGACGCGGTGCTCACGTACCGGATCCGCCGTGACGGAAAGCGCGTGGCCACGCTGCGGCAGCGGTCCGCCCCCTGGAACCGCCCGCTGATGAGCTACACCGACTCGGTCACCGCCGGCACCCGCCACCACTACACGATCGAAGTGACCGACGGGCGGCGCACCGCCGCCAGGTCCGCTCCCCTCACGGTCACCACGACCGCCTACGCGCAAAGGCCGGGACAGTCATGAGGAGACACCGCATCGGGTACGCACCCGGCGTCTTCGACCTCTTCCACGTCGGACATCTCAACATCCTGCGCCGCGCCCGGGAGCGGTGCGACCTTCTCGTCGCGGGCGTCGTCAGCGACGAGCAGGTGATCCGGGTCAAGGGCAGAGCGCCGGTGGTGCCGCTCTCGGAGCGGCTGGACATCGTCCGCAGCCTGCGGTGCGTCGACGAGGCCGTCGTCGAGGCGACGGACGACAAGATGGACATGTGGGAGAGGGTCGGCTTCGACGCCGTCTTCAAGGGCGACGACTGGCGCGGCACGCAGAAGGGGAGCGCCCTCGAGCGCCGGTTCGCCGAGGTCGGTGTGGCGGTCGTCTACTTCCCGTACACCCTGCACACGTCGAGCACGCTGCTGCGCACCGCCCTCGACGTCCTCGCCTCGCCCCACGGGAGCGGGCCTCGCTCAGCTGAGCTGGCGGAAGCTCTTGACCAGGAAGGCGGGCAGGAAGACGAGATGGGCCACGAGCAGGGCGCAGTACACCCCGAGGAAGAGAGCCTGGTTCCCCAGGAATAGGAAGCCCAGGCAGGTCACGCCGTAGTCGACGGGCAGCAGGAGCACGGACCGCAGGGCCGAGTGCGAGGCCGGCAGCGGTTCGTGCTTCTGGCGCTTCAGCTTCTCCGTGAGGATGGCGACGAAGAAGACCAGCACGGCCGCCAACTGGAAGAGCAGCGGCGCCAGCAGGAGGACCGGGCTGGGCACGTCGAAGAAACGGTAGAGCGCCACCAGCACCGCCGTGTGGACGCTCACGACCTTGACGCAGTCCAGGACGTGGTCGAGCCACTCCCCGGCGGGGCCTCCCGTCCGCCGGCTGCGGGCCAGCTGCCCGTCGGCGGAGTCCAGGGCGAAGCCCACGGCCAGGGCCGTGCACACACAGACCGACAGGCCGGGCCCGGGCGGCACCAGGGCGACGGCGGCCAGGGCGGGAAACGTGAACAGCGCGCTGAGGAGGGTCACCTGATTCGGCGTGGCCCCGATCCGGTAGGCCATCGCCGCGAACAGCCGGCCGGCCGGGCGGTTCACGAACCGGGTGTAGAGCGACACCCCCACAGCCGGCTTCTGCGCCGTCGACAGCAGTCTGAGCACGTCTGCGAACGCCGTCACTTCATCCCCTATGGGTGGTCGTACGGGTGGCTCCACGGATGGCACTACAGGAAGCATAACCGGACAAATTGTGACATAAGGATATGATGAACCGGCTCATGTCGACCGGAGACAACTCCTGTGCCGCGCCTCATCGGTGACGGCCGGAACGCCGGCACCGATCTCCGAGGAGGCCGCGGCCACCCCTCACCCGCCGGTCGGTCAGCCGCTCGCCCTGGCCAGCCCGAGCGCGTAACTCGCCCACCACTGACCCGCCTTCGGCCCGCCCTTGCACTGGCCGTCGGACTCTCCCGGCCTCTTCACCCACAGATAGGCGTCCACCAGCGGATCCGCGGTCTTCGTCGTCGGAGTCTCTCCCAGGGCCCGGCCCGGCGGGTTGCACCACCGCTCGGACGGGTCGCCGTCCCGGTACGGTCCGTTGCCGTTCCTGCTGGTGTCGACGACGAAGGGCTTGCCGCCCACCTTCGCCGAGAGCTGCTTGCCGTAGGCGATGGAGTTCTGGGTGGAGTAGAAGTTGGAGACGTTGACGGAGAAGCCGTCGGCCCGGTCGACGCCGGCCCGCCGCAGGGGCTGGAAGATCTGGTCGGGGTGACCCCAGCCGGCGTTCCCGGCGTCCAGGTAGACCTTGGTGTGCTTCAGGGACTTGAGCTTGGCGATCGCGCCGTTCAGGAGGTCGTAGCGCTCCTCGTGGAACTCCTCCGGGGTGCAGCCGTCCACGAGGTGCAGGACGGCGTCGGGCTCGAGGACGACCATGGCGGAGCGGTCGCCGATGCCCCGGGCGACCCCGTCGAGCCAGGAACGGTAGGCGTCGCCGTCGGCGGCACCGCCCTGCGAGTACTGGCCGCAGTCGCGGTGCGGGATGTTGTAGAGGACGAGCAGGGCCGTACGGTCGGACTTCTCGGCGGCCTCGGTGAAGCCGCGGGCCTCCTTCTCCGGGTTCTCCGGGCCGATCCACTCCCCCACCGGCTGCTCGGCGATCTTCCGGATCTGCTCGGCCTCCGCCTTCCTGCCGGCCTTCACGGAGGCGGCGAGCCGGCGGGCCGCGGTGCCGTTCGGGTTGACCCAGAACGGGTCGGCGGACTTGGGCTGCTGGGTGATCCGGGCCGCCGGGTCCGGTGCCCCGTCACCGTCCGAGGAGGAGCACCCGGCGGCCAGGAGTGCCGCCCCCAGCACCGCCGCGGTCGCCCGCGCCCGTGCCGAAGACCGGGTCACCCTGCTGTCGTACATGCGATTCCCCCCTGGGCGCGCACTGGTTCGGGTGCCAATCCTGGCATATCCACCGCGGCCGTCACGAGGCCACGCGGGAGCGGGACACACGAGTCATGGATCGGTGCCGGTGAGGTAGGCGGAGACCACCACGTTCGCCGTGTAGGTGCGGCTCGCGCGGTCGAAGGTGCCGCCGCAGGTGATCAGGCGGAGTTCGGCGCGGCCCGGCTCGTGGGGGCCGTAGGCCTGCTGGGCGTCGAAGTCGTCGCGGGGCAGGACGCGCACGTCGTCGATGGTGAACACGGCGACCCTGCCGTCCGAGCGGATCACCCGGACGGTCTCGCCGGGCTCGAGGGTGCTGAGCCGGTAGAAGACCGCGGGCCGGGTCTCGGTGTCGACATGGCCGACCATCAGGGCCGCTCCCGCGGCGCCGGGTGCGGTGCCGGAGCCGTACCAGCCGACCACGCCGGGCCGGCCGAAGGGCGGCGGGTCGACGGCGCCCCGGGCGTCCAGGCCCCGGGCCACCACCGGCGCCTGGACGCCGAGCTGGGGAATGTCGATGCGCTGGGGGCGGGCGGCGCCCAGCGGTCGCGCCGGGCTGGGCAGCCCGGCGCGACCGAGGGCGAACACGTCACCCGTGGCGGGGCCGTCCGGGCCGCGCGGTACGTCGGTCACACCGCGCCCCCACAGCCACAGCCCCAGCAGCAGGACCGTCCAGGCCAGGCCGGTGATGAGCCGCCCGGTACCGGTGGCGCGCTCGTGGTGGTCGCTCATGGCGGGCGTCAGCGCGCGCCACGGCTCCGGCGGGTGCGGATCCCGAAGGCGACCGCGGCGGTCCCGGCGAGCGCCAGGCCGGTCACCGCCTGGAGGGTGCCGGGACCGGACCCGCTGGTGGCCACCGTGGCGAAGTGCGCGGTGCCACCGCCGCCCGCGTCGACCGGGGCGACGGGCGACGCGGAGCCGGAGCCGGAGGGTGGCCGGATGAGCTGCTCGAGCGGCCCGGCCGCCCCGTCCACGACCGTGAGCGTGCCGGTGATCACGGTGCCGGAGCAGGTGATCCGCACGCCGTAGGCGCCCGGCTCCAGGGAGGAGGCGACCCGGGTCTCACCGGTCAGGTCGCCCTGGCCGCCGGTCAGCGGGGCGTCGGCGACGAAGGCGGCCGAGGCGGCGGTGCCCCGCTCGCCGGTGCAGCCGCTCACCCTCAGGGTGACATCGGCGCCCGGCGCCGGGGAGGCGGGGGTCACGGTGACCGAGCCGCCGTCCGCCGCGTGGGCCGCCGGCGCGAACCCGGCCACGGCCAGGATTCCGGTGCAGAGAGTGAGACGTAGTGAGCCCATCGTGAACCTCCAGTACGAGGAGGGTCCCCCCGCCGGAGCGCCCCCGCATCCTCGGGGGCCGCTCCGCTGCTCCGAACGGGTGATGCCGGGTTTCGGGCGGGCGCGGCCCGCACCGGTGGGCTCAGACGAGGTCGACCAGGTCCGCGATGGAGTCGACGACCTGCGAGGGCCGGAAGGGGTAGCGGTCGACGTCGTTCGGCTGGGTGACGCCGGTGAGCACCAGGAACGTGCGCATCCCGGCCTCCAGGCCCGCGAGCACGTCGGTGTCCATGCGGTCGCCGATCATCGCGGAGGTCTCGGAGTGGGCTCCTATCGCGTTCAGGCCGGCCCGCATCATCAGCGGGTTCGGCTTGCCGACGAAGTACGGCTTCTTGCCGGTCGCGGCGGTGATCAGGGCCGCCACGGAGCCGGTGGCGGGCAGGTCGCCCTCGGTGGAGGGGCCGACGTTGTCGGGGTTGGTGGCGATGAACCGGGCGCCGTCGTTGATCAGGCGGACGGCCTTGGTCAGGGCCTCGAAGGAGTAGGTGCGGGTCTCTCCGAGGATCACGAAATCGGGCTCGTGGTCGGTGAGGATGTAGCCGATGTCGTGCAGTGCGGTGGTCAGGCCCGCCTCGCCGATGACGTAGGCGCTGCCCCCGGGCCGCTGGTCGTCCAGGAACTGGGCGGTGGCCAGGGCGGAGGTCCAGATGTTCTCCACCGGCACGTCCAGGCCCATCCGCCGCAGCCGGGCGTGCAGGTCACGGGCGGTGTAGATGGAGTTGTTGGTGAGCACGAGGAAGGGCCGGCCGGACTCGCGCAGCTTCTTCAGGAAGGCTTCGGCGCCCGGGATCGGCACACCCTCGTGGATCAGGACGCCGTCCATGTCGGTGAGCCATGACTCGATGGGCTTGCGATCTGCCATGTTGTGCGTCTCCTGGCGTACGTACGGTCGAGAAGCGGGGGCGCCGGAACCACGGCGTACCGACGCCCCCAGCCTAGTCAGAGCGGTCCGGTCCTGACCCCGGTCGGTAGCGGGCCGGCCCGCTCAGCTTCCGGTGGCCGACTTCCATGACCGTGACGGAGTCGGAGCGGATGCCCATCTCACCGGGCTCCCGCGAGCAGGGCGGGCAGGCCGGAGACGGAGTCGAGGACGTGGGTGGCGCCGGCCACGCGGAACGCCTCGTCGCCGTGGGCGCCGGTGCGGACACCGGCGACGAGGCCGGCTCCGGCGCGTACGCCGCTGAGCACGTCGTAGGAGGTGTCGCCGACGACGGCGACCTGCCGGACCGCTTCTGCGGCCTTGGTGCGCAGGAAGGCCTCCAGGACCATGTCCGGGTAGGGCCGCCCGCGCCCGCCGGCGTCGGCCGGGCAGAGGGTGAGCGGGACGAGGTCCCGCCAGCCGAGCGCGTCCAGGAGGGCGTCCTGGGTGACGCGGGCGAAGCCGGTGGTCAGCACGACGGTACGACCGCTGCCGGCGAGTTCCTCGATCGCCTCGCGCGCGCCGGGGACCGGGGCGACGAGACCCGCGTCGACGAGGTCGCCGTACGCCTTCTCGAAGGCGGTGTTGGCGCGCCGGGCGAGGTCCTCGGCGCCGAAGAGGTGCCGGAAGACGGAGATCTTGGACTCGCCCATGGTCGCGCGGACGTGGTCCAGCTTCTCGGCGTGGTCGGCCGAGCCGGGCGCGACGCCCAGTTCGGCGGCGGCCGCCGCGAAGGCGCGCTCGACGAGGCCGCCGTCGGCGACGGTGGTGCCGGCCATGTCGAGGACGACGAGTCGGATGTCGCGGATGTCTGTGGTCACGTTCCTCACCAGCCCAGTTCGTCGGCGGTCGTTTCGGCTATCGCCGGGGAGCAGGTCATGCCGCGGCCGCCGGGCCCGGTGACCAGCCACACCCCGTCGCCCACCTGTTGCCGGTGGACGACCCGGCTGGTGTCGGTGCACTGCGCGTACACGCCGGCCCAGCGGCGGCGGATCTTCGGCAGCGGCCGGCCGAGGAGGGATCCGACGACCTCGGTGAGGTGGTCGTAGGGGTCCTCGAGGGTGTCGAAGCCGAAGGGGTGCTCGTACTCGTGGGTGTCGCCGATGGTCAGGCCGCCGTCGGCACGCTGCACCATGAGCAGCTGCATACGGTGGGCGGCGGCCGTCTCGGCCTGCGGCTGCCGGGCGTCGAGTTCGTCCAGCGCCGGGGAGGCGTAGGCGGGGTAGTAGCGGAAGCTGTCGGCGTCGGCGACCGAGGTGGGGAGCGGTTCGCCGAGCGGGTCGGTCTGCATCATCTGCAGCCGGACGCGGCGCACGGGCAGCCCGGGCCCGGCGAGTTCGCGGACCAGGCCGCCGAGGCAGGCGCCGGTGCACAGGACGACCGCGTCGGCGTGGTGCACGTCCCCGTGAGCTGCCGCACGGTCTCGCGGGCGACGTCGTACCGCTCGGCGAGATCCCGCTCGGTGGGGATGACACCGCCCTCCCCCAGCTCCTCCAGCAGCGCCGCGATCCGCGCCTTCACCGCGTAGTACTTGGGATGCGCCCGTGCTCGGGGATGCCGGAGCGGACGGGGGCGCCGGGGGCCTGGTCGTTCGGGTAGTCCACGCAGGGATGGTCGCAGACGGGGTGACGTGTGCCGTACGGCGGTCCGCGCCTCAGCGGCGCCTGCGCACCAGCAGGAACGCGCCCCCGCCACCGACCGCGAGCAGGCCGGCGGCGGCCGCGAGCAGGGCGCGGTCCGGTCCGGGGCCGGTACGCGCCAGCTCGCGGGCCCGTTCCCCGTCGTCCCGCGCCTCCTGGGCGAAGGTCGGGGAGGGATCGGGGGTGGCGGTGCCGGGCGTGGCCGGCGGACTGCCGGGCGGGGTGGTCGGGGTCCCGTCGGCGTCCTGTGTGCCGTCCGGGCCGGGCGTCCCCTCCGGGCCGGGCGTCTCCCCCGCTCCCGGCGACTCCCGCGCGCCCGGCGTCTCCCGCGTGTCCGGTCCGTCCTCGTCGATCCCGAACCGGTAGGCGTTGGACTCCCCGACCCAGTCCCCGTCCTGGCCCCTGCGCTGGACCACGGCGGCGTTGGCCGTGACCTGGTCGGGTACGGCGTCGGAGGTGAGGGCGAGTCTGACCTTGACGCTGACGGTCCCGCCGGGCGGCACGGTGAACCCGTCGAACCCGGCCCCGTCCAGCACGCCGACCAGTTCCTGCTCGTCGGTGCTCTCGAACGTCACCGGGCGGGTGCGGGGTCCGTCGTAGAACTCCAGCTTCGGCTGGTCCGGCTTCAGGGTGCGCTTGTCGTCGACGAGGACCACGACCGGGTGGATGTCGGCGCAGACGCCGCGTGTGGTGTTCGTCAGGTCGATGTACCAGGTGCCGAAGCCGCCGCCCGCCTCGTAGGAGCCGGGGCCGCCGTGGATGCGGGTGGCCAGCGGGAAGCGGTGGTCGCCGGATTCCTCCGCGCAGGAGGAGTTCGCGTCCGCGTGGGCGGCGGGCGACGACACGGGACCGATGACGGCGGCTGCGGCCAGGCAGAGGGACAGGGAGGAACACAGTCGCATGAACACATGACCATGCCGGGCCGGAGGGGGGAGCGGAGGCCGCCGCTCCGTGCGCGGCGGGAAGTCCGCTCGATCGGCCGAACGGGCCGGGTCAGGACGAGAGGACGACCCGACGGGTGCTGTCGCCGGAGTTGACGCACTCCTGGTAGGGGTTCGGATCACCCTGACGCTCCCGGCACTTCCAGGTGGCGCCGTCGACGCGCACCGTGGCGGGCGGGTCCGCGGTGCCGGACGCGGCCCTGGTGTAGGCGCCGGCCACCCGCAGGGCGGTGGCACAGGACGCGGGCCGGCCGGCCCATACGGCGAGCCCTGAGGCCTGGTCCGTTCCGCAGTACCTGTCCGGTTCCGGGGCGGCCGACGGGCCGGCGTACGCCTGGGACGGGACCCAGAGGCACAGCACGGCGGCTCCCAGCAGGCCTGCGGCTGTTCCCCTCGTGAGCGAGTGCATCGCGTACCTCCCTTGCTGCGATGACGGGGGGTGACAGTTGGTTGCTCGTGGTGAGGCGGGCGGTCGGGAGGTGCCGGGTACCCAGCCCTTCTCCTCGTACGACGTGCGCGCGGGTGGACTTGGGAGCGGGCGGGCTTGGGAGCGGGCGGGGGTATGGCGGCTCGAGCGTTCGAGCTGTTGGGCGGGTGCGGGATCCGTTTGGGCGGGGGTTGTGGACAGGTGCGGGACCCATTTGGGCTGATCGCGCAGTTCCCCGCGCCCCTGCGGGACGCGCCGTGCGAACGCGGGCCGTAGCCGGGTGCGGGGCCCGAGTGGGCTGGGCGCGCAGTTCCCCGCGCCCCTGCGGGGCGCGCCGTGCGCGGGTCCCCGCGGTGCCGGGTCAGGTGGGAGTGGGTTCCGGGTGGCCGAAGAGGGGGGCCAGGAGAAGTTGGGCGGCGCCCTCCGCCACGGCTCGCTCCCCGCCGGGGGCCACCCGCACCGGGACCGTTCCGCCGTGCAGACCCTCCCGGCGGGCCCGCGCGGCGAGGATCCCGGCGACCCCGTTCACGTACGTCTCCGGTGCCGCGGCGATCGTCCGCCCGCCGAGCAGCACCAGATCGATGTCCAGCAGCCCCACCAGGTTCCCGGCCGCCACCCCCAGCACCCGCGCGGCCTCGCCCGCCTCACCCCGCTCCGCGGCCCCCAGGCACAACACCTCCACGCATCCCCGGTTCCCGCACTCGCACGCCGGACCGTCCAGCTGGAGAACCTGGTGCCCGAACTCCCCGGCCCCGGTCCGCGTCCCCCGGTGCACACTTCCGCCGATCACCAGCCCGGCCCCCAGCCCCGTACCGAGGTGCAGATACGCGAAGGACCCGCCCTCCCCCTCCTCACCCGCGACCGAGAGCCCGAGAGCGGCGGCGTTCGTGTCCTTGTCCACCACGACCGGAACCCCCAGCCGCTCCGCGAGCGCGTCCCGCAGCGGAAAACCGTCCCACTCGGGAAACCCGGTGACCCGGTGCAACACGCCCCGCGCATGATCCAGCGGACCGGGCAGGGCGACTCCCACTCCCAGCAGCGACCGGCCACCGCCCAGGCCGCCGGCCTCGGCAGGGGCGCCGGCCGCCGGGCCCAGGCCGTCCCGCACCAGGCCCTCGACCGCCTCCGCCACCACCCCGAGCACGGCCTCCGCTCCCGCGCCCAGGTCCAGTTCCCCGCGCCGCTCCCCCACCACCGCGCCGTCCAGGTCGACGAGGACCGCCCGCAGCTCGTCCCGGTCCAGGTGCACCCCCACCGCGTGCCCCGCCTCCGGCACCAGCCGCAGCACGGTCCGGGGCTTGCCCCCGGTGGACGCCCGCCGCCCGGCCTCCGCCGCCAGGCCCGCCTCCCGCAGCCGCGCGGTGATCTTGCTGACGGCCTGCGGGGTCAGCCCGGTGCGCTCGGCCAGTTCGAGGCGGCTGATGCCCTCCCCCCCGGCGCCACGCAGCAGCCCCAGCACCAACGCGGTGTTGTGGCTGCGCACCACACCCAGATTCGCACCCGTCGGCCCGCCGCTCCTCGTCCTGTTCACGCCACCCATTCTCCCCTCCGCTTGCACTTTGGCAACAGCGTTGCGAAAGTAGGACGCATGAGTGCTACCCCCCTCCGCGTCGGCCTGATCGGCTACGGCCTCGCCGGCTCCGTCTTCCACGCCCCGCTGATCGCCGCCACCGAGGGCCTCGCCCTGGACACCGTGGTCACCTCCCATCCCGACCGGCAGCAGCAGGCCCGCGCCGAGTTCCCGGACGTGACGCTCGCCGCCGGCCCCGAGGAACTGTTCGAGCGCGCGGACGAGCTGGACCTCGTGGTGATCGCCTCCCCGAACAAGACGCACGTGCCGCTGGCCACGGCCGCCCTCAAGGCGGGCCTGCCGGTGGTCGTGGACAAGCCGGTCGCCGGCACCGCCGCCGAGGCCCGCGACCTCGCCGCCCTCGCCGACGAGCGCGGCCTGCTCCTGTCGGTCTTCCAGAACCGCCGCTGGGACAACGACTTCCTGACCCTTCGCCGGCTCCTCGCGGACGGTGCGCTCGGCGACGCCTGGCGCTTCGAGTCCCGCTTCGAACGCTGGCGCCCCCAGCCCAAGGGCGGCTGGCGCGAGTCCGGCGACCCGGCAGAGATCGGAGGTCTGCTCTACGACCTCGGCAGCCACGTCGTCGACCAGGCCCTGGTCCTCTTCGGCCCGGTCACCGAGGTGTACGCCGAGACGGACGTCCGCCGCCCCGGCGCCGAGACGGACGACGACACCTTCATCGCGCTCACCCACGCAGGCGGTGTCCGCTCCCACCTCTACGTCTCCGCGACGACCGCCCAGCTCGGCCCGCGGTTCCGGGTGCTGGGCTCGCGCGCGGGCTATGTGAAGTACGGCCTGGACCCGCAGGAGGCGGCCCTGCGCGAGGGCGGCCGCCCGGGCACCACCCCCGACTGGGGCGAGGAGGACGAGGTCCTGTGGGGCCGTATCGGCTCCGGCGAGTCCCCGGTGAGCGGCGGCGGCACCCCCGTACCGACCCTGCCGGGCGACTACCCCGCCTACTACGCGGCCGTCGCCGCCGCCCTGACCGGCGCCGGCCCCAACCCGGTGACCGCGCTGGAGGCGGCCGCCGCCCTCGATGTACTGGAAGCGGCCCGCACGTCGGCCCGGGACAAGGTGACGGTGACCCTCTGATGCCCCACCCGCAGATCACCCCGAAGTCCGCCCCGGAGATCACGCCGAGCGTGGAGGAGCTGGAGGCGCAGGAACGCCGGCTGGTCTTCCGGCGGTTCACCCACGACGACGCGTGGGCCCTCGGCTCGCTGCTGGTGGAGCTGGCCCGGGAGCGCCAGGCGCCGGTCGCCATCGACATCCACCGCGCGGGCCAGCAGCTCTTCCACGCGGCCCTGCCGGGCTCGACCCCGGACAACGACGCCTGGATCGCCCGCAAGCGCCGGGTGGTGGAGCGCTACGGCGCCTCCTCCTACCTGGTCGGCGCCCGTTTCCGCGCCAAGGGCACGACGTTCGAGGACTCCTCCCGCCTCGACCCCGACACCTACGCGGCCCACGGCGGCTCGTTCCCGATCAGCGTCGAGAACGCCGGAATCATCGGCGCGGTGACGGTCTCGGGCCTGCCCCAGCTCCAGGACCACCGCTTCGTGGTCGAGGCCCTGGAGCAGTTCCTGGAGGCGTAGCCGACGAAAAGCGCTCGGGGAACCGCGCGACCGGCCGCGGCGGCGCCGCGGCCGACGGGCGACCGCGGTTCCCCGGCGCCCCCGGCGGAGCGTCTACGCGTCCTTCAGTTCCTGCCGCTGCCGACCGAGCCCGGCGATCTCCAGCTCCACCACGTCACCGCTGCGCAGGTACGGCTTCGGCTCGGGCCGCCCCATCGCCACCCCCGCCGGCGTCCCCGTGTTGATGACGTCCCCGGGGTAGAGCGTCATGAACCGGCTGACGTACCGGACCACCTCCCCCACCGGGAAGATCTGCTCGGCCGTCGTGCCGTCCTGCTTCAGCTCCCCGTTGACCCACAGCTTCAGGGAGAGTGCCTGCGGGTCGGGTACCTCGTCGGCCGTCACCAGCCACGGTCCCAGCGGGTTGAACGTCTCGCAGTTCTTGCCCTTGTCCCAGGTCCCGCCCCGCTCGATCTGGAACTCCCGCTCGGAGACGTCGTGCGCGACGGCGTACCCGGCGACATGCGCGAGCCCTTCCTCGGCCGACTCCAGATAGCGGGCCGTACGCCCGATGACGACGGCGAGTTCGACCTCCCAGTCGGTCTTCACCGAGCCGCGCGGCACCAGCACGGTGTCGTTCGGCCCGACGACCGTGTCCGGCGCCTTGAAGAAGACGACCGGCTCGGGCGGCGGCTCGGCTCCCGTCTCGCGGGCGTGGTCGTGGTAGTTGAGCCCGATGCACACGATCTTCCCGATGCGGCCGACCGGGGGCCCGATCCGCAGCCCCGCCGCGTCCAGGGCCGGCAGCTCGCCGGCCTCGGCGGCCGCCCGGAGCCGGCCGAGCGCCACGTCGTCGGCGAGGAGCGCGCCGTCGACGTCGGCCACGAGGCCGGACAGGTCACGCAGGGTCCCCTCGGCGTCGAGCAGCGCCGGCCGCTCCGCGCCCGCCGTGCCGACTCGCAGCAGCTTCATGGTCACCATCTCCCTCGATCGCGGGACGCCCGACCGATGGGTGCAGCCATCGGAGGACTGGCTGATCCTCCAATCCCGCGGTCCAGTCCGCAAGACCCTGTTCACGTACTGGACCGTAACCGCCGCCCCTACCGGTACAGGGCGGCCCGTTCCAGCGCGCTCCACGTCGTGCTGGTGACGATGTACAGCGCCGCCGCGAGCGGTACGACGGCGACGGTGACGAGCGTGAAGAAGGAGAGGAACGGCATGACCCGGTTCACCGCGCCGAGCCCGGGCAGCTGCTCCCCGTCGGGCGTGCCGGCCGCGACCGGGTTCTTCGCCATCGTCCGCTTCGTCAGGCGGTAACCGAAGGTGGCGACGGCCGCGACGAGGACGAAGAGGCCGAGGTAGACGAGCCCGGCCGGCCCGAACACCCCGCCGTCGCCGAGCGCGTCCGCCCACCGGCCGCCGAGCGGTGCGGCGAACAGCCGGTGGGCGAGCAGTCCGTCGCTCGCGCCACCGCCGGAGAACAGGTGGTAGAGGAGGAAGAAGGCGGGCAGCTGGAGCAGTCCGGGCAGACAGCCGGACAGCGGGGACACCTTCTCCTCGGCGTGCAGCTCCAGCACCGCCTGCCGCAGCCGCTCGGAGTCCCCGGCGTGCCGCGCGCGCAGCTCGGCGATCCTCGGCTGGAGCGCGGCACGGGCCCGCGCGCCGCGGGCGGCGGCGCGGGACAGGGGGTGGACGAGGAGCCGCACGAGGGCGGTGAACAGGACGATCGCGGCGGCGGTCGCGGAGTCGTGGAAGAGCGGGGTCAGCAGGTCGGCGAGTTGCCCGACCAGGTGGGCGAAGGCAGAGAAGACGGACATGGGTGAGCCCTCCGGGGGTCTCGTCGTGCCGGAAGCGAAGAAGAGATCGGCATGACGACCCGCGCGGGGTCACGTGGGGTGTGCGCGCAGACGTGCCCTACGCGGCGGTCGCCGGGAGGGCCGTTCCGGGTGCCCTGGGCCGTCGCCGGCCGGATGCGTCGGGGTCACGCTGCGGCAGGAAGGCGGTACGCCGGGCCCGGTCGCGCAGGGCCGTACGCACCCGGGTGGGCTGCACGGCGGGCGCGGAGCGCGCGGCCAGCAGGGCGCAGGCGACGAGCGCGGCCCCGGCCGCGGAGGTCGCGGCGAGCGCCACGGTCGTGAAGAGGGTGCCGGTGTCCAGCAGGAAGACCGGCAGCAGCAGGAGCAGCAGGGGCGCGAGACGGCGGGAACACGCGATTGCGTGGATCACCGGTTCCCCTCCCTCCGCGTCAACTGCCGATATCCGTTTGCCCTTTATACCTGACCGACGAGAACGTACACATGACCGGCACCCGCTCTCCGCCGGCGTCCGTCCGTCCCGCCGGAGGTCCCTCGTGCACCGCGTCCCGACCTGCGTCCTGAGCGACGCGGCTGCGCCCCTGGTGGGCGACGGCCATGCGGTCGACCGCTTCGTGGAGATCGGCTCCTTCACCAAGGTGCTCACCGGCACCGTGCTCATGCGGCTGGCCGCCGCGGGCGTCCTCGAGGTCGACGACCCCGTGGAGCGCTGGCTGCCCGCGGCCCCCGGCACCGGAATCACCCTGCGGCACCTGGCCGAGCACACCTCCGGCCTGCCGCGCCTGCCGCCGGGCACCGCACGCCGGGACCCGTACGCGGCCTTCGACCGCCCCGCCCTGCACCGGCTGCTCGGCCGGCTCGACGGACTGCCGGTGCGTCCGCCGGGACGCGAGGAGGAGTACTCCAATCTCGGCTACGCGCTGCTCGGCGAGGCGCTGACGGGCGCGGCCGGCGCGCCGTACGAGGAGCTGGTCACCGAGTACGTCCTGCGGCCGCTGGACGTCCACGAGGTGACCGCGCGCCCCGACGCGGCCCGCCGGCTGCGCGCTCCGGGGCTCTTCGGGCGGCCCCGCAGACCCTGGACGATGACCGGGGCGATCCTGCCGGCGGGCGGCCTGTGGGCGACCCCGCGCGCGGTCGCCGGCCTGGTCGTCGGGCTGGTCGTGGAGCGGCGGCTGGGCGACCCCGCGCCCTCGTGGCGCACCACCGGCCCCCTGCTCTGGCACAACGGCGCGACCCGCCACGCCTCGCTCTTCGCCGGCGCCCTGGGGGACGGCAGGTGGGTGGTCGTCCACCGGCTCAACGGCGATCCGGAGCGGACCGACCAAACCGGGATCGACGTCCTGCGGGGCGGCGGACCGCCGGGCCAGGACGACGCTGCACGCCGGCCGGCGCCGGGCTGATCACGCCGACTCCGGCTCCAGCGGCTCCAGCGGCTCCAGCGGCTCCAGCAGCCGCTTCGGCTTGAGCAGTGCCCTGCTGACCGGGTCCGCCGGGTCCGGATCGAGCCCGGGCCCAGGCTCCATGAGGACGTCCGCGACGGGTACGACGATTCCGCAGGCGGAGCATTCGCCGTACGGCCCGAGTTCCGTGCCGCACTCCAGGTGCCGGAAGTAGCGCAGCCGGGCCTCCGCGAAGTGCTCGCGTCCCCACAGGCCGAGGGCGCGCAGGGTGGGCCACAGGGCGATGCCGCGCTCGGTGGGGACGTACTCGTCCCGGGGCGGCGACTGCTGGTACCGGCGCTTGGCGAGGATGCCCTCGGCGGTCAGGGTCTGCAGCCGGGCGGCCAGGACGGCGCGCGGAATGCCGAGATGGATCAGGAAGTCGTTGTACCGCCGGACGCCGTACAGCGCGTCCCGGACCACGAGCAGCGTCCAGCGCTCCCCGACGATCTCGAGCGCGCGGGCGATCGAGCACTCCTGTGTCGCGTAGTCCTTGCCCAGTGCCATGCCCTCCACTGTAACCACTTCCACCTACTGAGTTCAGTGACCGAACCGATGGTGTTACGGTGACCTGGACAGGTCAGTTCAATGACCGAACCGTAAGCCGAAGGCCCCGGAAGGACAGACCACGCCATGACCGGCCTCCGCTCCCTCACCGCGTCCGCCTCCGCCTCCGCCACCGCCGCCGCGAGAGACCGGACCGCCCGGGACGCCCCCCTGCGCCCCCGGGCCACCCTCGTCCTGACCAGCGCGGCAACCGCCGTGACCCTGATGACGTACACGGCCCCGATGGTCACGCTGCCGGACACGGCGACCGCGCTGCACACCCCGCTCTCCGCCCAGGCCTGGCTGCTCAACGGCACCCCGCTGGGCCTCGCCGCCCTCCTGCTGGTGGCCGGCAGCCTCGCCGACGACTACGGCCGCCGCCGGATCTTCCTCGCCGGCACGCTGGCCCTGGGCCTCACCACCGCCCTCGGCGCCCTCACCACGACGACCTGGCAGTTCACCCTCGCCCGCGTCGCCCAGGGCGCGGCGAGCGCGGCGATCCTGGCGAGCAGCCTGGGCCTGATCGTGCACGCCTTCCCGAGCCCGCGCGGCCGGCTGCACGCCACCGGGGTGTGGGGCGCCTTCGTCAGCGGCGGCATCGCGGTGGGCCCGCTGGTCGCCGGCGCGCTGCCGACCTGGCGGGTGGCGTACGGTGTCCTGGGCGCCGCCGCGCTCCTCGTGGCCGCGCTCGGCATCCGCGCGCTGACGGAGTCCCGCGCCCCGCGCGACGGCCGGCCGGACGTGCTCGGCGCGCTGGCCTTCGGCCTGGCCCTGGTCTCGCTGATCGCGGCCCTCACCCTGGGCCGGGACGGCTGGCTGCGGGCACCGGTGGGCCTGCTGTTCGCGGCGGCCGTGCTGCTGGTCGCCGTGTTCGTCGCGGTGGAGCGCCGGGCGGGCACCCCGATGATCGACCTCGGCCTGCTGCGCCACGCCCGTTTCCTGGCCTCCTCGGCGGGCGGCCTGTTCACGGGCCTCGCGGTGATCGGCATGTTCAGCTTCCTGCCGGCCCTGCTGCAGCAGACCATGCGGCTGTCGCCCCTGGCCACGGCCTGGCTGTTCCTGCTCTGGTCCGGGCTGAGCTTCGCGGTGGCCCTGCAGGTCAAGCACCTGGCCGGCCGGGTCTCCCCACGCGCCCAGCTGGCCCTCGGCTTCGCCCTGCACGCGGTCGCCGTGGTGACGATGCTCGGGGCCGTCGGCTCCGGCTCCTGGACCCGGCTGCTGCCGGGACTGATCGTCGGCGGAGTGGGCAGCGGCCTGCTGAACGGGGCGCTGCCGCTGCTCGCCGTCGAGTCGGTGCCGCGGGAGCGGGCCGCGATGGGCTCGGGCGCCCAGCAGACCTTCCGCTACATCGGTTCCTGCGCCGGCGTCGCCCTGACCATCGCCCTCGCCACGTCCTCCGGCAGCCTGGCCCGCGGCGCGAACCTCGCCCTGCTGGTGTCGGCGGTCCTGGCGGTGGCGGGAGCGGTGAGCGTGCTGGTGCTGCGCGAGCGGGTGCGGTGAGCCGCCGGGGCCGGTCGCGCGCCGGATAATTCCGGCGACGGCGCGACCCGCCGCCCCGTACATTCGCCCCTCGCACGACGGACAAGGGGAGGGACCGGGGATGAGCGGTCATGTGTTTCTGATCGGCGGCGGCTGGGACACCGCGGAGGTGTACGAGCCGTTCCTGCGGGCGGCCGGAGGGGACGGGCCGCCGCGCATCGGGTGCCTGGTCCTCGACGAGGGGGACGGAGCCGCGCAGTTCGAGCGCTACGCGGCCGCGCTGAGCGCGGCGGGGCCGTGCGCACCCGTGCCCTTGCCGGTGCCGCTCGGCGGGCGGTTCGAGCCGGAGGCCGCGCTGGCCGGGGTCGACGGGCTGCTGGTGTGCGGCGGGCTCACGCCCGCCTACCAGGAAGCCCTCGCCGGATGTCTCGGCCGGCTGCCGGGACTGCTCGCCGCGCGCGGAGTGCCGTACGCCGGTTTCTCCGCCGGTGCCGCCCTCGCCGCGCGCCGGGCCGTGGTCGGCGGGTGGCTGGTGGACGGGGTGCCGGTGTGCCCGGAGGAGACCGGCGAGGATCTGGCCGAGGTCGAGGTGCGGGCCGGGTTCGGTCTCGTGCCGTTCGCGGTGGACGTCCACGCGGCCCAGTGGGGGACGCTGACGCGGCTGGTCAGCGTGGTCGGGCGGGGCGGGGCGCCGTACGGGGTCGCCGTGGACGAGAACACCGTGCTCCACGTGACGGACACCGAGGCCCGGGTGTCGGGAACCGGCCGTGCCCACGTAGTACGCCCCGGCAAGGACGGAGAGGTGTCCGTACGCTCCCACGGCCCCGAAGAGACCTTCCCCCTCCCACACCCAGCAGACTGAGCACCCCGAAGGGGCGCGGGGAACTGCGCGACCAGCCACAACGGCCCCGCAGCCGGACGACGACCACCAGCCCGACGACGCTCCCCGCCCCGGCCGAACCGACGGAGTCAGATCGTGGCGGTGTCGATGACGAACCGGTAGCGGACATCGCTCGCCTGCACCCGCTCGTACGCCTCGTTGATCTGCTCGGCGCCGATCAGCTCGATCTCCGCGCCCAGGCCGTGCTCGGCGCAGAAGTCGAGCATCTCCTGGGTCTCGGCGATGCCGCCGATGCCGGAGGTGCTGATGCTGCGGCGGTTGCCCAGCAGGGACTGCAGGACGATCTGCACCGGCTCCTCGGGGAGGCCTACGTTCACCATGGTGCCGTCCGTGCGCAGCAGGGACAGGTACGCGGCGAAGTCCAGCGGGGCCGAGACCGTGTTGAGGATGAGGTCGAAGGTGCCCGCCAGCTCCTCGAAGGTCTGCGGGTCGCCGGTGGCGTAGTAGTGATCGGCACCGAGCTTGAGGCCGTCCTCCTTCTTGCGCAGGGACTGGGAGAGCACGGTGACCTCCGCACCCAGCGCGTGCGCGATCTTGACGCCCATGTGGCCGAGGCCGCCGAGACCGACCACGGCGACCTTCTTGCCGGGGCCGGCGTTCCAGTGCCTCAGCGGGGAGTACGTGGTGATGCCGGCGCAGAGCAGCGGCGCGGCCTCGTCCAGCGACAGGCCCTCGGGGACGCGGACGACGTAGTTCTCGTCGACGACGATCTTCTCCGAGTAGCCGCCGTAGGTGGGCTCGCCGTCCTTGCCGACGGCGTTGTACGTCCAGATGGTGCCACCCGTGGAGCAGTACTGCTCCAGGCCGGCCTTGCAGTTGTCGCACTCACGGCAGGAGTCGACCATGCAGCCGACACCCACCCGGTCACCGACGGCGAACTTCGTCACGCCGGGGCCGACCTCGGAGACGACACCCGCGATCTCGTGGCCGGGGACCATCGGGAAGATGCCGGGGCGCCAGCCGTCCTGGGCCTGGTGGATGTCGGAGTGGCAGATACCGGCGAACTTGATGTCGATCAGGACGTCGAAGTCGCCGACGGCGCGCCGCTCGATGGTGGTCCGCTCCAGCGGGGCCTTCGGCGCGGGCGCGGCGTACGCAGCAACAGTGGTCATGCCGGGGTCTCCTAGCAGGGGTCCTCGTGCCCGGCCGCCTTCCGGCCGGGCACGTCTTCCAGCCTGCCGCCGGTCCCGCCCGCCACCCAGTCCACGCTTCTGCGTACGACGGCCGTGCGTACCACTGGCGGGGTCAGGATCCGCTGCGTACGACCAGGAATACTGGACGTATGGAACGCAGGGACGAACAGCCGCAGGCGGCAGCCGCCCCCGGCCGGCCTCTGGACCGGCGGGCCGAGCTGAGCGAGTTCCTGCGCAGCAGGCGGGCCCGGCTGAAGCCGGAGGACGTGGGTCTGCCGGACTTCGGGCGGCACCGCCGGGTGCCGGGGCTGCGCCGCGAGGAGCTGGCGCAGCTGGCCGGGGTGTCGGTGGCCTACTACACCCGCCTGGAACAGGGCAACGGACGGAACGTCTCGGCGGAGGTGCTGGACTCGATCGCCCGGGCCCTGCGGCTGACGAACGCCGAGCACGCCCACCTCACCCACCTGGCCAAGCCGAAGTCGCACAAGAAGAAGCCGGCGATGCGGCAGCAGCAGGTCCGCTCCTCCCTGTGCCGGCTGCTGGACACGATGGACGGGGTACCGGCGTACATCGTCGGCCGCCGCGCCGAGATCCTCGCCTGGAACCGCATGGCGGCGGCCCTCTTCGGTGACTGGGCGCAGCTCCCGGCCGCCGAGCGCAACTGGGCACGCCTGGTGTTCCTGCGGCCCGAGTACCGCGATCTCTTCGTCGACTGGCAGCAGAAGGCGATCGACATCGTCTGTGCCCTGCGCATGGACGCGGGCTGCTACCCGGACGATCCGCGCCTGTCGGCGCTGGTGGGTGAGCTCTCCGTCAAGAGCGAGGAGTTCCGCCGCCTGTGGGCCACCCATGACGTCAAGGAGAAGAGCCATGGCGTCAAGCTCCTGCACCATCCCCTGGTGGGCGACCTCTCCCTGAACTTCGAGTCCTTCCGCCTGACGGACGACACGGACCAGTCCCTGGTGACGTACCACGCCGAACCGGGCACGCCGTCCGCCGAGTCCCTGCGTCTGCTGGCCAGCTGGGGCGCGGACGCCACGCGGGCGACAGCGCGCTGACCCACGCGACGAGGGGCACACCGGAGGCTGTCCTCCGGTGTGCCCCTCGTCAAAGGGTGCTACGGCCTACTTGCCGAAGTAGGCGTCGTAGATCTTGATCTCCGACGTGTTGCCCTTCTTGTCGGCGATCTTGGCGCGGAAGGAGATGGACTTGCCCTTCGCGGGGTTCTTCACGGTGATCTTGCCGCCGCGGACGTCGGTCTTCGTCCACGTCCTGCCGTCGTAGGAGACGTAGACGGCGAGGGACTTCAGGTTGCCGCCCGCGGCCGAACCCTCGACGGTGACCGGGAAGGTGACCTTCTTGTCGGCGGCGACGCGGCTGTCCAGGCCGGTGGCGGCACCGAAGTGCAGGGCGGAGGCCGGGAGTTGCGCGAAGTCGCCCGACGGCTTCTTCGACCGGAAGGTCCAGGTGGCGTCGATCCGCGAGGAGGCCTGCGCGACCTTGGCCGAGCGCTTGACCGAGGTGGTCAGCTTGTAGGCCGCGTCACCGGCCGGGACCTTGAAGGTCTTCTGGCCGAACAGCGGGTCGTCGTTGGAACCGACCTTGGTGCCGTTGCGGTACAGGGTCGTGTTCACCGAGGTGAACACCGAGGATCCGGCGTGCTTGGCCGAGTCGGCGAACAGCGGCAGCGAACCGAAGATCTCGTTGCCGTCCCGGAAGAGGCCGAAGTCCTTGGAGACGTGCGGGCCGAAGACCGCGGTGTTGACCGTCTTGGTGTAGGTCTGGCCGGCCTTGAAGGAGAACTGGCCCAGTTCGTAGCCGGCCTCGGAGACCGGGAAGCCGTCCTCATCGACCCCGCCGTTCTGCTCGAACTCCAGCCCCCAGGTCACACCGCCCTTGGCGGACAGGTGCAGGGTGCGGGTGCCGGGCAGCTTCTGGTTGACGCCGATGGAGGAGGCGCCGGTGCTGTCGGGCAGCCAGCCGACGGCGCTGACCGAGCCGGTCTTGCCGCTCGCGGCGGCACCGAGCCGGACCTTGACCGTGGCCAGGTCGCTCGCCTTGTAGTGCTTGGTGTAGCCGGTGGCGAGCTGCTTGACCGAGCCGCCCGAGGTGACGTCGTACTCCTCCGCGGCGCCCTTGGTCCAGTGACCGTCCCACTGCTGGTACAGCGTCCCGGCGGGCAGCGCCGGGCCCAGGTGGGCGGTGCGGAAGTTCTTGTACGAGTCCAGGAACCAGCCGTAGCCGTACTGACCGTCACCGATGGTGACGCTGTACTCCGGCGAGGCGAACGCGGGTGTCACGCCCGAGGCCGGGACGGTGATGTCCACCGGCTTGGCCTTGCGCGCGTCGATCGTCACCGTCTGCTTCTTGGCGATCGTCAGCTTCGGCTGGGCGATCCAGTCGATGCCCTTGGTGCCGTCCGTGGGGTCCACGTAGGTGGCGGTGTTGAGGATGTACGTGCCCTTGGGCGCGCGCACCTTCACCGTGCCGGACTTGTCGTACGGGTTCAGCCAGACGCCGTTCGCCAGGCCCGCCACGCCGCTGAGGTCGGCGTCGTAGTACGTGGCCGGCTTGCCGTCACGGCCGATGAACTTCAGCGTGACGTCGTAGGACTCCACCTCGCGCTGGACCGCGGCGGCCGTGCGGACCGTCTGGCCGCCGCCCGTCGCCGTCACGTACGCGGAGTAGGCGCCGTCGACGCTGCCGCCGAGCTTGGTGTTCACGGTGAAGTTCACCGAGGCCTTGCCGTGCGCCGGCACGGTCACCTTGGTCGCGGCGAGCTTGAAGAAGCCCGACGGGGCCGCGGCGCCCTTGGGGTTGGTGGCGGTGCTCGCCAGGGTGAGCGTGACGTCCTTGTCACCGAGGTTGCGGTACGTCAGCTTCTTGGTGACCGGCTTGTCGTCGGTGTGCGGCCACTGCTGCACCCCGAAGCTCACCGACACCGGCTCGGCGACGATCGACTGCTTGATGGCCTTGTCGACCTGGATCCGGCCCGAACCCTGCTGGAACGGCGTGTACTTGCCGCCCTTGGTGGAACCGGTCAGGGCGCCCTTCAGCTCGGCGGAGCCCCAGTCGGGGTGCTCCTGCTTCAGGATCGCGGCGGCGCCCGCGACATGCGGGGTGGCCATCGAGGTGCCGGAGATGGTCAGGTAGCCCTCGGGCTTCTCGCCGACCTCCTGGTCGATGACGCTGCCCTTGGCCGCGGCGGCGGTGATGTCCACGCCGGGCGCGGTGACGTCCGGCTTGATGGCGCCGTCGCCGACGCGCGGACCGGTGGAGGAGAAGTCCGCCAGCTTGTCCTTCTTGTCGACGGCACCGACGGTGAGCGCGGCGTCCGCGCTGCCCGGCGAACCGATCGACTGGGGGCCCTCGTTGCCCGCGGCGATCGCGAACAGGACGCCCTTCTCGGCGGAGAGCTTGTTGACCTCGGCCTCGAGCGGGTCGACCTCGGGCGTGTCGTAGCCGCCGAGGCTCAGGTTGATGACGGAGGCGCCCTGCGCGGCCGCCCACTCCATGCCGGCGAGGATGCCGGAGTCGTCACCGGAGCCGGTGTCGTCCAGGACCTTGCCGTTGAGGATGCGGGCGTCGGGGGCGACACCCTTGTACTTGCCGCCCGACTTGGCGCCGGTGCCCGCCACGATGGAGGCGACGTGCGTGCCGTGACCGAAGTGGTCGGTGGCGTCGGCGGCGGCCGTGAAGTTCTTGGCCTCGATCACCTGGTCCTTGAGGTCCGGGTGGGTGGCGTCCACACCCGTGTCGAGGACGGCGACCTTCACGCCCTTGCCGGTGTAGCCGGCCTTCCACGCGGTGGGGGCGCCGATCTGCGGCACGGACTTGTCGAGGGAGGCCTTGCGGACCCCGTCGAGCCAGACGTGCGCGATACCGGCGGCGGTCCTGTTGCCGTTGGTGACCGCGTCCCACAGCTCGGCGGTGTCCTTGACCGGGGTCTGCACGGCGTCGGCGTTGAGCGCCTTCAGGCTGCGGCGCAGATGGCCGGCGTCCCGGACGTCGGCCTTCGCGGACGCGGCGGAGCCGCTGTAGCCGACGATGACCTTCAGGCCGCCCTTCTGGGCCTTGCGGGTGGCGGCCTTGTTCAGCTCGGTGATGTCGAACAGGCGCTGGTCCAGCGTGCCGGAGGCGACCAGGTGGGCCGCGTCGGCGGGGATGACCAGCGTGTGTCCGTCGGTCTTGCGGACCTGGAAGGGTATGTGCTCGCGCCCCTTGGCCCGCTGCAGGCCGACGACCCGGCCCCTGGCGTCGAGGGTGACCCGGTCACCGGTGATGAGCGTGACGTGGTGCTTGGCGGTGAGCGCGGAGGCAGCGGCCGTGGCGTGTGCGGGTTTCGCCGACGCCGGGCTGGTCATTCCCGCTGCGAGGGCGACGGCTGCGGCCGTTGCCACACTGGCCGCAGCAGCTCTTTTCACTTGTCTGCGCAAGTTCTCCCCCTGGAGATGGAGTACCGGGCGAATTCCCCGTTCACCCGGCCGGGGGCAGCCTCGTACACATGCACGTCAACCCCCCGGAACACGAAGTATGCCGGGGGGTGATCAGACGGCTCAATAGATGAGAGGGCCGTGAGAAAGCGCGTCAGGAAACTGTTACGCGGCAGCCCGGACACCGTTACAGAACCGCGAAGTCCCCCTGGACCGAACGGTGTTATACGCCGTCAGGCGCCCGCGTTCTCCTTCACCGTGATCCGTCCCTTGCGGAGGGTGGCCAGCCGCGGGGCCTTCTTCGCGATGGCGGAGTCATGGGTGACCATCACGAAGGTCAGCCCGTGCTCCTTCCACAGCCGTTCGAGCACGTCCATGATCTCGTCCCGCATGCTCTCGTCGAGGTTGCCGGTCGGCTCGTCGGCGAGCAGCACCTTGGGCCGCTTCACCAGGGCCCGGGCGATGGCGACACGTTGCTGCTGACCGCCGGACATCTCCGACGGGAGGTGGGCCAGGCGCTCGCCGAGGCCGACGGACTCCAGCGCCTCCGCGGCGAGTTCACGGCGTTCCTTCACCTTGACGCCGAGGGGGACGAGGGCCGTCTCCACGTTCTCCTGGGCGGTGAGGGTCGGGATGAGGTTGAAGGACTGGAAGACGAAACCGATGTTCTCGCTGCGGACCTTCGTCAGGCGGGCCTCGGAGAGCTTGGCCAGGTCGATGCCGTCCAGGACCACGTCGCCGGAAGTGGGGCGGTCGAGGCCGCCGAGCATCTGGAGCAGGGTGGACTTCCCGCCGCCGGTGGGGCCCTGGATGACCAGTCTGTCGCCGTCGCCGATGGTGAGGTCGATCCCGTCGAGGGCGTGGACCGTCTCCTTGCCTCTGGTGTAGCGCTTGGTGACGTTCTTCAGTTCGTACATGGGGGCTCCTGGGAGCGTTTCGGGGTGGTGCGCGTCGTTGTTCGCTGCGGGTTCGCGGGGGCTGGTCGCGCGGTTCCCCCGCCCCCGAGCCGGACCCCGCCGGCCTCGCCGGCCGGCCGGGCTACTCCACCCGCCTCAGCGCGTCCGCGGGACGGAGCCGGGAGGCCCGCCAGCCGCCGAACGCTCCCGCGATGAGGCCGCCGGCCACCGCCAGACCCACGGCCAGGGCGATCGTCGTCACGCTCACCGGTGCCGTGAGGGCCACCTCCAGGGTCTTCGCCGTCCGGCGGCCGGGGCCGCCGAAGCCACCGTCACCGCCACCGGGGCCGCCGCCGAAGCCGCCGCCCGTGCTCGCGCCCAGCTCTGCCTGCAGGGTGGGGCTGACGGCGGTGACGGCGTAGGCGCCCGCCAGGCCGAGCGCGATGCCGAGGGCGCCGCCGACCAGGCCGTTGACGACGGCCTCGCCGACCACCTGCCGGGTCACCCGGCCCGACTTCCAGCCCAGCGCCTTCAGGGTGCCGAACTCGCGGACCCGGCGGGAGACCGCCGAGGAGGTGAGCAGCCCCGCGACCAGGAACGCGGCCACCAGCACGGCCAGGGAGAGCCAGGTGCCGACCTTGGTGGCGAGGGAGGAGGCGGTGGACAGGGAACCGGAGACCGTCTTGGCGAGGTCGGAGGAGGTGGTGACCGTCGTACCGGAGACGTTCTTCTGGATGGCGCTCTTGACGGTGTCGATCTGCTGGGAGTCGGTCGCCTTGACGTAGATCGTGGTGACCTTGTTCTTCTCACCGGCGAGGGTCTGCGCCCGCTTCAGCGGGATGTACAGGTCGGCCGCCGAGTCACCGCTGGTGGCGGTGGCGATGCCGATCACCTTGAACTTGGTGCCCTTGACGGTGACGGTGGAGCCGACCTCGTACTTCTTCTCCTTGGCGTACGCCGAGTCGGCCACGGCCACCGCTGCGTTCGTCTCGGTGGTCTTGAAGGTGCGTCCGCTGCTGATCTTCGAGGAGGTCAGCGGGCCGAGCGCGGTCTTGGTGACGTCGGTGCCGAAGACCGAGTACTGGTTGATGTCGAAGTCGGCGCCGCCGCCCCGCACTTCGCCCTGCGGCTGGCCGGTGCCCCCGCCCCCGGGGCCGCCCTGCCTGCTGCCGCCGCTGCCGTTCTGCTGGAACTGGCCGCGGGTGAACTGGCCGCTGACCTTGACGACGTTCAGGCTCAGGCCGCCCACCGCGGTCGACACGCCCTTCTGGCCGGCGACCTCGGTGACCGTCGAGGAGGCCAGGGTGGTGAAGCCCTGCACCACGACCCGGTCGCTGCTCTGCTCGGAGTCGTCGTCGCCCCGCGCGTCGAACTGGAACCGCGGACGCTGCGAGCCGCCGGCGGTCGCTGTGGCCGCCTTGGTGACCGTCATGTCCGTACCCAGGCCGTACAGCGACTGCAGGACCTTGTCCTGGGCCTTCCCCATGCCGTTGGACACGGAGTTGACCACGATGACCAGCGCGATGCCCAGCGCGAGCCCGGAGGCGACGACGAGGGCCGCCTTTCTGCGGCGGCGCAGTTCGCGCCTCAGGTAGGTGAAGAACATGGCCGCAAGCTAGGGACGGACCGTGATGACACCATAAGGCCGACATAAGAGAAGCATGAGAAGCCGGTGGCCTGGTCCGGCGGCGCCTCGGAGAACGCCGATGCCGCCCCCGGCAGGGAGGCGGCATCGGCAATGCTGTGGGGAAGCGGCGTCAGACCGCCGAACCGGCCTTCCACTGCGCCCAGTCCATGTTCCAGCCGTTCAGGCCGTTGTCCGGGGAGACGGTCTTGTCACCGGTGTGCTGGAGGACCACCACGTCACCGATGAGGGAGTGGTCGTACACCCACGCGGCCGGGGTGTTCGGGTCCTTCGCGCCCTTGGTGTCGGACAGGCCCACGCAGCCGTGGCTGGTGTTCACGTTGCCGAAGATGGACTTCGCGCCCCAGTAGTTGCCGTGCAGGAAGGTGCCGGAGCCGGTGAGGCGGATGGCGTGCGGCACGTCCTTGATGTCGTACTCGCCCTTGCCGTCGTCGTCGGTGAAGCCCACGGTCGCGCCGTTCATGCGCGTCTGCTGGAACTTCTCGGACATCACCATGATGCCCGCGTACGTCTTGTTCTCCGGCGAACCGGCGGAGATCGGGATGGTCTTCACGACCTTGCCGTCCTGCGTGACCTTCATCTGCTTGGTCTGCGCGTCGACGTAGGAGATCTGGTTGCGGCCGATGTGGAAGGTGACCGTCTTCTGCTGCACGCCGTAGACGCCGCTCGCACCCTCGACACCGTCGAGCGCCAGCTTCAGCGTGACGGTGGAGTTCGCCTTCCAGTACGTCTCGGGCCGGAAGTCGATGCGGTTGGCGTTGAACCAGTGGCCCACGACCTCCTGACCGCTGCTGGAGGTGACCGTGATGCCCTTCTGCACGGCGGCCTTGTTGGTGATCGCCTTGTCGAAGTTGATCGAGACGGGCATGCCCACGCCGACGGTGGTGCCGTTGTCGGGCGTGAAGTTGCCTATGAAGCTGTTGGCCGGCGAGACCGTGGTGAAGGAGGCGTTCTCGTGGGCGATCCGGCCCTCGGAGTCCTTGGCCTCCGCGGAGAGCTTGTAGGCGGTGGACCGCTGCAGCTGGACGCCGGGCTTCCAGGTGGTCTTGTCGGCGGACAGCGTGCCGGTCACGGCCTTGCCGTCAGCGGTCGTCATGGACACGTTGGTCAGGGTGCCCTTGGCGACCTTGACGGCGGCCGAGTTGTTGATGGAGGCGTTGTTGGATCCGTCCTTGGGGGTGATCGTGATCTGCGCCTCGGACGACTTCTTCGCAGCCGCCTCGTCGGCCTTGGCCTGCGAGGTGTCACCGCCGTCGGCCGCCTTCGCGTCACCGCCGCCGGAACAGCCCGTGAGCACGAGCACGCTACCGAGCAGTGCGGACGCGACCGTCAGGCCCTTGCGCCGCTTACTGTCCGTCATCACACGCTTCTCCATCGTTGCCGAAATACCAAACCCCGAGAGCCCCCGTGGCGAACCGTCCACGCTACGGACGTCCCACCCCTTTCCACATGGTTCGCATGTGTTAGGCGCACCACGTCCGCCCGAGACGGGTGGTGCGAAAGTCGTCCGTGCGCCCCCTGAGACGACGAAACCCCGGACGGCGGTTGCCGTCCGGGGTCATGGGTGCCCCGGGACGCTCAGCCGATGCCGTCCTCTTCGTCGTCGCCCTGCCCATCATCCTCGTCCAGATCCCAGTCGGGCGAATCAGGGTCGTAGGTGATCCGCTCGCTGGACCAGGACGCCTGCTGGAGTTCCACCCCGGGCACCTCGCTGACCAGGTCGAACGGGTCCACGAGATAGGCGAGGGCCTCCGCGGTGTCTTCCGTCACAGCCCCTTCGGTCTGGCTCCGCTCCTCCTGCGGCAGCTCCGCATCGGCGGCGAGCCGGCGCAGCGCCGCCTTGGTCACCTCGTCCGCGTCCTCCACTTCCAGGACCAGCTCCACCCGAAGCCGCACAAAACGTGATGTCTCTTCAGCGCTCATGGCGGGAGCGTACGACTGAAACCTCCCGTGACTTTCCTGTGACCCGCGACTTTCACTAACATCTCCCCACACGGCCAATTCGCCAGCGTCACAAGGGGGATCGATATTCCGTGTCATCCGTTCGCCGTCCGCTGCTGACCGCCACCGCCGCGGGCACCCTGCTCTGCGCGCTGTGGTTCGTCCCGTCCGCGAACGCGTCGCAGGACCCCCCGGCGAGAGAGACGGCGGCGAAGTCCGTCACGGCGTACTCCATGACCCACGTCACCCAGCAGGCCAGGGCGGTGTCCGCGGCGACCGCGGCGACCGCCGAGAGCGCGCGGGAGACGGCGGAGGGCACCGAACTCGCCGACACCGGAAGCCCCGACACCACGCCGTACGTGGTGGGCGGGACCCTCTTCCTCGCCGTGGGCGCCGGGTTCGTGGTGTATTCGGTGCGCCGCGAACGCCTGGGCTTTTAATTTTCTTGACGAATCCTTGACTGCGCACACATAGTGCGCGCATGAAGAGATCATCGGGCGTGCGGCTGTGCGCCACCGCAGCTGTGAGCGCGCTGTCGCTCGCCCTTGTCACGGGCTGTTCCGACGAGGGGTCGAAGGACTCCGGGGACGGCAAGGGCGCGGACGGGAAGCCGGCCGCGAAGGTGCTGAGCGCCGCCGAGTTGAAGAAGCTGATCGTCGCCGAGGGCGAGGTGCCTGGGTACAAGGTCGGGGCCGTGCCGGCGAGCCGTGCCAAGCCGATCACGACCGACAGCGGGACGTGCGAACCGGTCGCCCGGGTCATGTCCGGGCTCGCGCCGGTCGCGGGGGCGGCGCGGACCGACCGCCTGGCCACGCAGAACCAGGCGAAGGGGCCCACGGCCAAGCCGACGTCCCTGGAGGACCTGGAGAGCGGTGACTTCGAGGCCTCGGTGAACAAGGCCATGGACCGGGACATCACCACGGTCGACCTGTCCTCGTACGAGGGGGACGGCGCCACGAAGGCCCTCAAGGCGCTCTCGGACGCGGTGAAGGGCTGCGCGGGCGGCTTCAACGGCAAGCAGGCGGGAACCACGGTGAAGTTCACCAAGGTCACCGCGGGCAAGTCCGCCGGCACCGGGGACGAGTCGGTGGCGCTCACGGCGATCATGGACATGGACGACGGGGACACGGCACCCGTCTACGCCGAGGTCGTCCGGCACGGGAACACGCTGGCGTCGTACCAGACCGTGAACATGGGCTCGATGCTGGCCGGCAAGACCTACGCGGTGTCGCCCGAGGTCGTCAAGGCGCAGTCGGCCAAGCTGAAGTGACGTAGCGGCGGAAAGCGGAAAGGGGCCCCGCCGTCGGCGGGGCCCCTTCTCGCTTCACCGTCCTACTGCAGCGGACCGGTCACCGGCTCGACGGCGGCCACGAGGTGGCCGCCGCGCACGAACGCGTCGGCGGCGGCCAGGTCGGGCGCCAGGAACCGGTCCGGTCCGGGGCCCTGCACACCGGCGGCGCGCACGGCCTCGATCACGGCCTGCGAGGCGGGCGCCGGGGTCAGGCCCTCGCGCAGCTCGATGCCGCGGGTGGCGGCGTACAGCTCGACGGCGATGATCCGGGTGAGGTTGTCCACGGCGGTGCGCAGCTTGCGCGCGGCCGACCAGCCCATGGACACATGGTCCTCCTGCATCGCGGAGGACGGGATGGAGTCCGCGGAGGCCGGTACGGCGAGCCGCTTCATCTCGCTGACCAGCGCGGCCTGCGTGTACTGGGCGATCATCAGGCCGGAGTCGACGCCGGCGTCGTCGGCGAGGAACGGCGGCAGGCCGTGGCTGCGGTTCTTGTCCAGCAGCCGGTCGGTGCGGCGCTCGGCGATGGAGCCGAGGTCGGCGGCGGCGATGGCGAGGAAGTCCAGGACGTAGGCCACGGGAGCGCCGTGGAAGTTGCCGTTGGACTCGACGCGGCCGTCGGGCAGCACGACGGGGTTGTCGACGGCGGAGGCCAGCTCCCGCTCGGCGACGAGGCGGGCGTGCGCCATGGTGTCCCGGCCGGCACCGGCGACCTGCGGGGCACAGCGCACCGAGTAGGCGTCCTGGACGCGGGGCGCGTCGTCCTGGTGGTGCCCGGTGAGCTGGGAGCCCTTGAGCACGGCGAGCATGTTGGCGGCGGAGGCGCCCTGGCCCGGGTGGGGGCGGATGGCGTGCAGCTCCGGGGCCAGCACCTTGTCCGTGCCGAGCAGCGCCTCCAGGCTGAGGGCGGCGGTGATGTCGGCGGACTTGTAGAGGGTGTCGAGGTCGGCGAGGGCCATGACCAGCATGCCGAGCATGCCGTCGGTGCCGTTGAGGAGGGCCAGGCCCTCCTTCTCGCGCAGCTCGACGGGCTGGATGCCGTGCTCGGCGAGCAGCTCGCCGGCGGGCCGGACGACACCGTCGGGTCCCTCGGCGTCCCCCTCGCCCATGAGGGTGAGGGCGCAGTGGGACAACGGGGCGAGGTCGCCGGAGCAGCCGAGGGAGCCGTACTCGTGCACGACCGGGGTGATCCCGGCGTTCAGCACGTCGGCCATGGTCTGCGCGACCTCGGGCCGCACGCCGGTGTGTCCGGAGCAGACGGTCTTCAGACGCAGGAACATCAGGGCCCGTACGACCTCGCGCTCGACCCGCGGGCCCATGCCGGCGGCGTGCGAGCGGACGATGTTGCGCTGCAGCTGGGCGCGCAGCTCCTGGCTGATGTGCCGGGTCGCCAGGGCTCCGAAGCCGGTGGAGACGCCGTAGACCGGGTCCGGCTTGGCCGCCAGCGCGTCCACGATCTCCCGGGCCGCCGCGAGGGCCGCCACCGCCTGTGCCGACAGCTCGATGCGGGCACCGCCGCGCGCCACGGCGAGAACGTCGGACGCCGTGACACCGGACGTCCCCACCACCACAGTGTGCATATCCATATTCAGGAGCGTACGCATTGAATGCGGCGATGTCACTAGTGGGGCGCGGGAGTGACCCTTACCGCTCGGTGTGGGCTTCGCCTCAGGGGCGGCGCCCGCGGAAACGGCGGCGCTCGGCGCGCGAGGGCGGCGGTTCGTCGGCCAGCCGTACGACGGGGTCGTCCGGGCCCTCCCGGCCCGCCACCACCGGCCGGTCCGCGCGCACGGCCTTGGCCCGGTACTGCGCGGCGTCCGCCAGCCGGAACAGCCGCCGGGCGTCCCGTACCGGCCCGATCGGGTCCTCGGTCGAGGCGATACCGCACGCGACCCCCTCGCCCAGCTCCAACTCCGCCGCCCTGCGGCACAGTTCGTCCGCGGCCTTCACCACGTCGTCGGCGGGCGGGCCGACCGCGAGCAGACAGAACTCGTCACCGCCCAGCCGTGCTGCCAGCGCTCCCGGCACCATCGCCCCGCACAGCGAGAGCACCGAGCCGAACCGCTCCAGGAGACGGTCGCCGACGGCGTGCCCCAAGGTGTCGTTGACCCGCTTGAGTCCGTTGAGATCGCAGACGACGAGGCTGACGGCCAGACCCTCCGTACGGTGCCGCTCGACGGCCTCCTCCAGGCACACGTCCACGGCACGGCGGTTGGCGAGTCCGGTGAGGGCGTCGGTGTACGCGAGCCGGCGGGCCTCCTCCAGCCGTTCGGTCTGCGCGATCCCGGCGGCGACGACCGCGGCCAGCACGGTGGCGAAGTCGGCGTCGGCGCGCCCGAACGGGGGCTTTCCGGCCGGGCGGGCGACATACAGCTCGCCCCAGGCCCGGCCGTGCAGCACGACGGGGGCGACGACGCAGCAGCCGCGACCCCTGCGGCGCAGGGCGGCGACCCGCTGGTGGAAATAGCCGGGGTCACCGGCGGCCGTCCCCTCGGCGGTCTCCACCCAGGCGTTCGGGCCCCCGCCGCCGGCCCACCGCTCGTGCAGGAACTCGGTGATCTCCGGGAACTGGTGCACCGGGTAGGCCTCGGCCTCCGGGAACTCCTCCTCGTCCGGCGCCCTGTCCCCCACGTTCACCAGGACCCGCAGCCGGCCCAGCTCCCGTTCCCACACCGACAGTGCCGCGAAGCTCCCGTCCAGTGCCCGGCAGCCACCGAGCGCGGCGGCCTGCCACGACTCCCGTGGCGTGTGCGCCGCCGCCATCCCCTGCGCCAGCGCCACGACGGCGGCGAGCCGCTTGTCCTCACCCATTACTCCAGGTTAGGGAGAAATAGGGTGATTCGGGATATCGGTGGGGCGATCAGGTGGACCGGGGACGGCGCCGGTTCGCTCCCCCTACTCCCCCGGCCACTCCGGCTTGCGCTTGTCGTTGAACGCGGCCACCCCCTCCGCCCGGTCCCCCGAGAACGCCACCGAGCGCCACGCCGCGTCCTCGACCTCGAGCCCCGCCCGCAGATCCAGCCCGTGCCCCAGCCGCAGCGCCCGCTTGGCGGCGCGCAGGCCCACCGGTGAGTTCGCCGCGATCCGCGCCCCGAGGGCCAGGGCCTCCTCGCGGTCCCGGCCCTCCTCCACCAATTGGTCCACCAGTCCCAGCCCGGCCGCCTCCGCCGCCTCCACCCGCCGCGCCGAGAAGATCAGCTCGGCCGCCCGCGCCGCCCCGACCCGCCGCGGCAGCAACTGCGTACCGCCACCTCCCGGGATCACGCCGACCGACACCTCCGGCAGCCCCACCACGGCCGTACGGTCGGCCACGATCAGGTCGCAGGACAGCGCCAGCTCGAAACCGCCCCCCAGCGCGAACCCGTGCACCGCCGCGATCGTCGGCATCGGCAGCTCCAGCACCCCGGTGTACGCCCCTCGCGCCACCGGGCGCTGCCGTACGAGGTCCGCGTCGGAGAAGGAGTTCCGCTCCTTCAGGTCCGCCCCGACGCAGAACGCCCGGTCATGGGAGGAGGTCAGCACGACCACGCGCGCGTCCCGGTCGGCGGCCAGCGCCGCACACGCACCCGCGAGCGAGCGGGCCATCTCCGTGGAGACGGCGTTCATGGCCTTGGGCCGGTCCAGCACCAGCTCCGCCACGTGCCCGTGCCGCCGCACCAGCACGAACTCCCCGAACCGCTCCTCGCTCATGACACCCTCCGGTTAACGCGGGTTAACACACTGTCGGCCCGATCATCGCAGTCGTACCCGATCCCGGGAAGCCCAGGGGGGCTACACCCGTTCGAGTGACATCCCGGCCGTCTCGCCGCACACCGCCCACAGGAGCGCATAGCGTGCGCTCCGCCACGGCGCGCCCCGGGGCGCGCGGCGGGGAGGGAACCCATGACACCGATACCTGCGCAGTCCCGTACGGAACTGGAGAGCGAGCGGGGCGAACCGGCCGGGGGTGCGTGCGCCGTACGGCGCGGGCGCCACCGCAAGCCCCACCCCCGCAAGGTGCTGCTCGCCGCCGGCGGCCTCGCCCTGGCCGCGGGGGCCCTCAGCCTGGTCAGGGTCGCCCCGGAGTCGGGGGTCGGCGCCCCGGGCACGGCGGAGGCCGAGCCCCGGCTCGGCACGGGCGCCGGCGTCCCGGACCGCTCGGCCGGCACCGCCGCCACCGCCGCCACCGCCGCCGCCGACCCGGCCGCGCTGCCCTCGGCGACCTCCGCCATGGGCGGCAGGAGCCTCGCGCCGGCGCACACCGGGACCCGAACCCCCACCGCCACGGACACCGCCGCGGCACCGTCCGACGACACCGCCGTCCCGACCACCATCCCGACCGGCGCCCCGTCCGCGCCCGGCGGCACCACCCCGCGCCCCTCGGCGACGGCGTCCGTCCCCCGCCCGGCCCCGGCGACTTCCACGCCCACGCCGACCCCCACACCGGCACCGAGCCAGAGCACGGCGGACCCCGGACCCGGCGGGGTGTGCCTTCCGGTGATCAGTCTGTGTGTCGACCTGCCCGGGGCCCAGGACCGGTAGAAGGGGTCGGTGACCGTCCGCGCCGCGGGGCGGACGGGAGGGTGAGGACAGGCCCTAGGGGGCGTCGCGGCGCGTGAGCAGCCACGGCTCGACCACGCCGAGCCCACGCACCGGGCGCTGCCACATCGGCTGGAGGGCGAAGCGGTACGTCGGCGGCTCCTCGCCCTCCTTCTCGGCGGCCGCCGCGGCCTCGGCCGCCTCCGCCTCCGAGGCGGGCGCCTCGCCGGTACGGATGAGTTCCTCCGCGAAGGCGCTGTCCACCAGCACGGCGTCACGCGGGGCTATCGAGGTGAGCCGGGACGCCAGGTTGACCGTCGTACCGAACACATCACCCATGCGGGTGGTCACCGTGCCGAACGCCATGCCGACCCGCAGCTCCGGCATCGTCTCGTCGTTCGCCAGCGTCTCGACCAGCCGCAGCGCGATGTCCGCGGCCGTTCCCGCGTCGTCCGCCGCGTACAGCACCTCGTCGCCGAGGGTCTTGATGAGCCGGCCGCCGCGCGCGGCCACCAGGTCGGCGGCGGTCGTCTCGAAGGCCTCGACCAGCTCGCCGAGTTCCTCCTCCTCCATGCGGCGGGTCAGCCGGGTGAAGCCGACGAGATCGGCGAAGGCGACCGCGAGCCGCCGGTCGACCATCTCCTCGTCGTCACCGGTCTGCACGACCCGGCCCGCGGAGGCGGCGAGCTGGCGGCGCCAGACGTAGACGAGGAACTCCTCCAGCTCGGGCAGGAGCAGCTCGACGATCGGGTACGTCACCTCGGTGCGGGTCATCCCCGGCTCCGGGGGCTCGGTCAGGCCCTCCAGGAAGGAGTCGATCTGCCACTCCGCCAACCGGGCGGTGGTCTGCCCGGTGGAGCGGGCCACCTGCACCGCCATGGCCTCGCTGAGCAGCCCCGCCTCCACGAGGCCGGCGAGGCGGCGCAGGGCGAGGACATCGGCCTCGGTGAGGGCCTTGGCCTGGCCTATGTCGGCGAAACCCATGGCCCGCCAGAACCGCGAGGCCAGTTCCATGGAGACACCGGCGCTGCGGGCCGCCTGAAAAGGGGTGTAGCGGCGCTCGGCGCCCAGGATGAGCTGTTCGAGGCGCAGGGCCAGCGGGTCCTCGCCGGGGTCGGCGGCGTGGGCGTCCCCCCGCTCGAGGGGAGGGTCCACCCGGCCGTCCGCGCCCGCGCCGGAGCCCGTGTCGTCGACGGTCACGCCTGCTGCCCTTCCGATCTGCCGCGGTCAGGTATCGACCGGCCTCAACTCTACGGCAGGTGTGCGCCAGCTCACTCCGTCGGGTTGGGCCGGGGGTTCAGTGCCCGGTACCGGTCTACTCATCGGCGTCGGTGCCGGCCACTCGGGGGCTGCCGCCGCCCTGCGCGGCTGCGCGCAGTCGTGCCGCCGGGGCGGCACGGGCGGGCGCGGCGGCACCCCGCGGGCGCGGGTGAGCGATCCGGCGCCCGGCCCGCCACAGCGCGGGGCAGCCGATCGGCTCCGGTGCCTACGCGGGCCGCAGGTGCACGATGTCCCCCGCGCCCACCGGCTCCTGCACTCCCTCGTCCGTGGCGATGACCAGCCGTCCGTCCCCGTCCAGAGCGACCGCCTCGCCCACGATCGACCGCTCCCCCGGCAGCTCCGCCCGCACCACCCGGCCGAGCGTCGCGCAGCCCGCCGCGTACGTGTCCTGCAGACCGCTGGCGCCGGGGTCGCCCCCCGCCGCCCGCCACCGTCCGTACCAGTCCTCCAGCGACCGCAGCACGGTCCGCAGCAGCGGATCCCGGTCCGTGCTCCGCGCCCCGGCCAGCACCAGCGAGCCCGCCTGCGGGACCGGCAGCTCGTCCGCACGCAGCGAGACGTTGATGCCGACACCGATGACGACCCCGTCGTCCCCCGCCCGTTCCGCGAGGATGCCGCCCGCCTTGCGCTCCTCCCCGTCCACGGTCACCAGCAGGTCGTTCGGCCACTTGAGTGCCGTGTCGACGCCCGCGGCCCGGGACAGGCCGGTCGCCACCGCCACCCCCGTCAGCAGCGGCAGCCACCCCCAGCGGGCGACCGGCACCTCGGCCGGCTTCAGCAGCACGGAGAAGAAGAGGCCGGAGCGCGGCGGTGCCGTCCACCGGCGGTCCAGGCGGCCCCGGCCCGCCGTCTGCTCCTCGGCCACCAGCACCGCGCCCTCCGCGGCCTTGCCGGCCCCGGCCAGCGCGACCAGGTCGTTGTTGGTGGAGCCGGTGCGCCGGGTGATCTCCAGCGCCGACCAGAGGCCGCCCTCGCGCACCAGCGCCCGCCGGAGCGCGGCCGCGTTCAGGGGCGGACGGTCGAGGTCCGACCAACGGCTGCCGTTGTCGTCTGCTGCATCTCGGGGCGTCATGCAAGCCACCCTAGGTGTGGTAAACGACGCAGTGCTGATCGGTAGGCCCACCACTACTCTACGGATGAGTAACCGTCCCCCCTTTTGAGCAGGCAGGGAGCCGTATCCCGATGTCCGAGCCGGAAGAGCGTCACGAGATCCAAGGGATCGACATTCACACGACCGCGGGGAAGCTCGCGGATCTCCAGCGTCGCATCCATGAGGCGACGCACGCCGGCTCGGAACGTGCCGTCGAGAAGCAGCACGCCAAGGGCAAGCTGACGGCCCGTGAGCGGATCGAACTGCTGCTCGACGAGGAGTCGTTCGTCGAGCTGGACGAGTTCGCCCGGCACCGTTCCACCAACTTCGGGCTGGAGAAGAACCGGCCCTACGGCGACGGTGTCGTCACCGGGTACGGAACCGTCGACGGGCGTCCCGTCGCCGTGTTCTCGCAGGACTTCACCGTCTTCGGCGGCGCGCTCGGCGAGGTCTACGGCCAGAAGATCGTCAAGGTGATGGACTTCGCGCTGAAGACCGGCTGCCCGGTCATCGGCATCAACGACTCCGGCGGCGCCCGCATCCAGGAGGGTGTCGCGTCGCTGGGCGCGTACGGCGAGATCTTCCGCCGCAACACCCATGCCTCCGGCGTGATCCCGCAGATCAGCCTGGTCGTCGGCCCCTGCGCGGGCGGCGCGGTCTACTCGCCGGCCATCACCGACTTCACGGTCATGGTCGACCAGACCTCGCACATGTTCATCACCGGCCCGGACGTCATCAAGACCGTCACCGGCGAGGACGTCGGCTTCGAGGAGCTGGGCGGCGCCCGCACCCACAACGCCACCTCCGGCGTGGCGCACCACATGGCCGGCGACGAGAAGGACGCCATCGAGTACGTCAAGCAGCTGCTGTCGTACCTGCCGTCCAACAACCTCTCCGAGCCCCCGGTCTTCCCCGAGGAGGCCGACCTCGCCCTCACCGACGAGGACCGCGAGCTGGACACGCTCGTCCCGGACAGCGCGAACCAGCCGTACGACATCCGCACGGTGATCGAGCACGTCCTGGACGACGCCGAGTTCTTCGAGACGCAGGCGCTGTTCGCGCCGAACATCGTCACCGGCTTCGGCCGCGTCGAGGGCCACCCGGTCGGCGTGGTCGCCAACCAGCCGATGCAGTTCGCCGGCTGCCTCGACATCGACGCCTCCGAGAAGGCGGCCCGCTTCGTGCGGACCTGCGACGCCTTCAACGTGCCCGTGCTGACCTTCGTGGACGTGCCCGGCTTCCTGCCCGGCGTCGGCCAGGAGCACGAGGGCATCATCCGGCGCGGCGCCAAGCTGATCTACGCCTACGCCGAGGCCACCGTCCCGCTGATCACCGTGATCACCCGCAAGGCCTTCGGCGGCGCCTACGACGTCATGGGCTCCAAGCACCTGGGCGCCGACCTCAACCTCGCCTGGCCGACCGCCCAGATCGCCGTCATGGGCGCCCAGGGCGCGGTCAACATCCTGCACCGCCGCACCCTCGCCGAGGCGGAGGCGAGCGGCGAGGACCTCGAGGCGGTGCGCGCCCGGCTGATCCGGGAGTACGAGGACACCCTCCTCAACCCCTACGTCGCGGCCGAGCGCGGCTACATCGACGCGGTGATCATGCCGTCCGACACCCGCGCCCACATCGTCCGCGGACTGCGTCAGCTGCGCACCAAGCGGGAATCCCTGCCTCCGAAGAAGCACGGCAACATCCCCCTCTAGGCCCGGCCGATCGATAGGAAGCCGTCATGACGATCAAGGTCGTACGAGGCAATCCGACCCCGGAGGAGCTGGCCGCCGCCCTGGCGGTGGTCCGAGCCCGCGCCGCGGCGGCAGCAGCCCAGCCGTCCGGCGCGCAGGGTCCGCGGGACGCGTGGTCGGACCCGTCCCGCATCGCCTCCGCCCACCTGCCCAAGCCGGGCCAGGCGTCCTGGACCCGCACCTACTGGCCGAGCTGAGGGCGGTCTCAGGGGCGCGGGCAACCGCGCGCAGGGGTGCCGCACCGGCCCTCAACTTGAGTACTCGTACTCAGGCACTGGAGCCACACGCGGCGCACGCTGGAAGAATGCTGTGGTCAGACCCCGAGAACGAGCCGCCGGAAGAACTGCGCGACATGCAGGAGAAGCTCCGGCGGCTCGGTCTGCTCATGGCCCTGGCCATGGTCGTGGTGATGATCGTGATCGGTCTGAGGTGAGCCGGGCAAAGGTGAGTCCGGCGGGCGCCACGCGACTAACCTGACGGCATGACTGCCAAGCGCCACAGGCGACTCGTGCTCGCCTCCCAGTCCCCCGCCCGGCTCGGCCTGCTCCGGCAGGCCGGGCTCGCGCCCGAGGTGATCGTCAGCGGGGTCGACGAGGACGCCGTCACCGCCCCCACCCCGGCCGAACTGGCGCTCGCCCTCGCCGAGGCCAAGGCGTCCGTCGTCGCGGCGAAGCCGGAGGTGCAGGGCGCCCTGGTGATCGGCTGCGACTCGGTGCTGGAGCTGGACGGGCAGGCGCTCGGCAAGCCCACCGACGCCGAGGAGGCCACCGCCCGCTGGAAGGCGATGCGCGGGCGGGCCGGGGTCCTGCAGACGGGTCACTGCGTCTGGGACACGGAGGCCAAGCGGTACGTGTCGGCGACCGCCTCCACCGTCGTCCGGTTCGGTGAACCGAGCGACGAGGAGATCGCCGCGTACGTGGCCTCCGGCGAGCCGCTCCACGTCGCCGGGGCGTTCACCCTGGACGGCCGTTCGGCGCCGTTCATCGAGGGCATCGACGGCGATCACGGCAACGTGATCGGCATCAGCCTGCCCCTGGTGCGCAAGCTCCTCGCCGAACTGGGCGTCGGCATCACGGAGCTGTGGGCACCGGGCGAGTGACCTGGGCGGGGGCGGCGTCCTGCGGCTCCTCGTCCCCGTCCTGCGGGGCACCGCGCTGCTCGGGAAGCTGCCCCGGCGCGCCGGCCGCGCTCCGCGGCTCGACCTGTGCCGTGGGATCGCCGCCCTCGTCGGCACCGCCGCCCGAGGCCGCCTGCTCCGGCCCCTCGGCGCGGTCGTACGTCATCAGGACCAGGACGATCAGTGCGAGCACCGCGACCATGAACAGGAACGCGGTCCAGCCGATCAGGCCCCAGGCGAACGCGCCCAGCAGGCCGTGCACCACGGCCGCGCTGATCAGCAGGATGCGGCCGAAGCCGGCCGGGGCGCGGTTGCGGATCGCGACCAGCAGGGCCACCAGGGCGCACAGGGCGAAGTAGAGGCCGAAGACGACGCCGCCGATCTTCGAGGACGTCGACATGACGTCGGGGTCGAGCCCGGCCAGGGACATCTTCTGCCGGTCGACGACCACGCCGAGGAACCAGTTCACGGCCGCGATGCCGAACGCCTCGGCGAGAAGGACGACTGCCACGACCCACGCCACCGGTCTCCGCACCACCGGTCCCCACCCACTCTCCAGCCAGCGATCTGTTACCTCAGGTACGTTCGAGCCATCGCGAACGCTACTAACGGGTAAACCCGGGGACAAGGGTTCGTGCGCCGGCAAAGAATCATTGGGCCATTCGTAGGGACTCGACAAAGAAACAGAGTGGGCCGCAGCACCCCACCACAGAGACCTTGACCACACGGCGGGGCTAGGGTTTTCCGGAGGAGTCCTGCGTAGCGAGGTGCGACTAGGGCTTTCGCCGGTCGAGCGAGCCTCGAATCACGCTCCGTGTGGGCAAGCTCACCATTGGGGACGGGTCGAAGTGCCGTGTCGGCAGTCCCTAAACTCGGCTTGTTTCAAGGAGGGAGCCTCAATCGTGCGCAAGGTGCTCATCGCCAACCGTGGCGAAATCGCTGTCCGCGTGGCCCGGGCCTGTCGGGACGCGGGTATCGCGAGCGTGGCCGTCTACG